>JAIRMJ010000010.1 GCA_031258785.1 Holosporales bacterium
TCATATGTTTGACTACTTTGATTCTATCTCTAAAAGAACACCTTTCCATCCCAGATACAGCCACTGTGGATACAGATCTGATAAACCAGGCAAGGATAGAGATAACAGGGGGAAATTACAAAAATGTTTACAATCTGATAAAAAAATTATGAATCAATGAAGAAAGTATGATATCCTGATAGCACAGGCAATCCTGGGGAGGATGTAGTGATGAAAAGGCTTGGGGTGATGATATGTGTACTATGTAACTGTATCACATATGGAGCAGAGACGTTCTCTCAAGAAAAGTTTGAGAGTTATGTACATGAGTGGAGCCGGTATCTTGCCGCCCCCATCGGGAAAGTGAGTAGGCCTGATAGACTACCATTTAGCATGCAACTATTCAAAGATAAACTACTAAATGAGATAGGTGGTGATCATCTAGCAGTTACAGCCTTTAACCTTTTGCATCAGCATGAATTTACTGCCTTCGTAGATCACTGCGTTGATAATCTCAGTAAGATGTCTGGAGATAACGGGGGTAGGTTTAGAGATCTGCTGATTACATCTGCTCCTGTGATCAATCTCATAAAAGGTAGTGGACCACACATACAGAAGATCATAGATATAGCAGGGGGAGCAAGGAACATACTCGATCATGTCCCAACATTTCCCCAATTCTGTTATGAGATGTTGTTCTGTGTAATGGTAGATACAAGTCATCATGGGCCAGAAGAGTTATATAACTATGAGTTGTCCAGAGCTTGTGAATATGTATGTTCTGAAGTCCCACTCACTTGGTCATTGGCTGAAGAAGAAGGGGGGCTTTTGGGAATTGTAGGAATTCGCGAGGACAATGATGGATATGGATGTGTGTCACACTTTGAATATGAGTGGTGTAAATAAAATACAGATGCAGAGTATCGCTGACTGATGTTACCAAACAATTGCTTCAAAAGAGGCGAAGTGCGGACGCACGGAGATTCGGAGACTATTTTGTGGTAAAAATGGCCATTTTTGGCGAAGTTTGGGTGAGCGATGGAAAATTGCGAGATACGCACAAACACTACGTATCACCTGGTATTCTCGCGGTTTTTGGACATGTCATGAAATCAGTGCGAAGTCGTGTTGCATCTACAAATCTGGCGGAGAGAGGGGGATTCGAACCCCCGATACGATGTTACCGTATACTCGCTTTCCAGGCGGGCGCCTTCAGCCGCTCGGCCATCTCTCCCAATTTATTTCATCTACGTTAGAACAGCCCAGGAGCTCCGAGGCCACCTGTTACCTCTCTCATTCTATCCTCGTACATCTTATTCGCTTTTTGCTTGGCATCATGAAGGGCGGCTATTATCAGGGCCTCCAACATATCCCTTTCTTTAGGATCTATTACCTCTTCTGCTACTGAAATGGATTTAACGTCGCCACTTATTGTCATAAGAACAGTAACCGAGTCGGAGCCAGCGCTACCGGTTACTTCTTTCGTGCCAAGCTCTTTTTGAGCCTCCTCCACTTTGCTTTGCAACTTCTTGGCCTGCGCCATAAGCTGCTGCATATTGTTAGTCATGCTCACTACCCTTCATCATAATACCAGAGAACTGGACCCCGGCTTTTCCGGCCTGCCTACGGTAACTAAAATAGTTGTCATTCCCCATCGTATCTACGTTAAGCTTTGAAACTGCTTTTGCTCCGTTTTTCATTAACTTTTCAAGCACCAACAGCTGCATGTCAAAGAACATCTTGCCTCCAAATGGCGAGATGTATTTCTTATCCACTAACTCGAGTACCTCTGATTTTACCTCGAAGTATCTTTTTTGCATACACGGCCCGATTGCCGCAACGATATTTTTGCATCCAAGATCCTTCATTTGCTGCATCGTTTTTTCAATCACAGTACCAACGGCTCCGCGCCATCCAGCGTGGATCACACCTATATATTTAGCACTAGGATCACACAACAAGATCGGAGCGCAGTCTGCAGTTCCAACTCCTATTAGGATACCGCTCTGTTGTGTCACAATGGCATCCCCTTCGTTTGCCATGGATTGTTTGACCGTCTTGAACTCGTATTTCGAGGCATTGTCTTTGCTTATTACATGGACAGTATCACCATGCACTTGTTTTAACATGATCATGTTAGCAAGCTGGATCCCGAAATGTTCCGCTACGTGCGCGCGATTACGCAAGACTTTTTGATCGTCGTCACCGCGGCCAAGACCAACATTCAGCGAACTAAATTCGCCAGTACTTTCTCCTCCTCTTCGATCGAAAAACCCATGCTCAATGAAATCGATCTCTGATAAGATGTCAGATTTTATAATATTCATAATTTCATATACTCCTTAAATTTCGTCCTAGCCAATTGATATCGAAACCCCCTGCCACAATATCTCCGTTGCGTATCAGCTTTTTGTGCAGATCCGCTGTCGTGTGGATCCCTTCGATTACAAGCTCATCAAGTGCGCATCTGGCCTTCGCTATACATTCTTCTCTGCTTGCCGCATGAATTATTATTTTCGCCACTAGACTATCATAATATGGGGGTACTGTGTAGTTCCTATAAATGTGCGAATCAACTCTTACTCCTGGACCACCCGGAAAATGCAGTTCAGTAATTTCCCCAGGGGAAGGGATAAAGGTCTCCGGGTGCTCAGCATTTATCCGAAACTCGATCGTGTGCCCAGTGAATTTAACGTCTGATTGTTTGATCGTCAATTTTTCACCGGCAGCTATTTTTATTTGCTCCTTAACTATGTCGATGCCTGTCATTTCTTCACTGACCCCGTGCTCAACCTGGAGCCTCGTATTCATCTCCATGAAGAAAAATTCTCCATTTTCATAGAGAAACTCTAGAGTTCCAACACCTACGTATCCGAGCTTCTTCACCGCCTTCCGCACTATCGTGCCGATCTCCTCCCGCTTTTCACGCGATAAAGCAGGAGATGGTGACTCCTCGAGGAGTTTTTGATGATTCCTCTGGATTGAGCAATCTCGTTCACCGAGGTGGATCACGTTACCATATGTATCAGCAATTACCTGTATTTCAATGTGCCTTGGATTAGGAAGGTATCTTTCCATATATACAGCGCCATCTCCGAAGTTAGCCTTGGCCTCTGCCTTGGCCATTTCAAACGCATTCGCTATTTCCTCTTGAGAACCGGCAACTTTCATCCCTTTACCGCCGCCACCAGATTTAGCTTTGAATATCACTGGGTACCCAGATGCTCCAGCTATATCGGCCGCATCTTCCACGCTTTTGATCTCGCCATCCGATCCGACGATGACAGGTATTCCCAGATCTGCCATCGTCTTTTTTGCCATGATCTTATCGCCCATCATCCTTAGATGCTCAACTTTAGGTCCTATAAACTTCACTCCATTTGCCGAGACCAGGCTTGCAAATTTTTCATTCTCTGACAAAAACCCAACACCTGGGTGTAGGGCATCTGCATGTGTCAGCTCTGCTGCACTCAGAATGGCAGTCATATTTAGGTAACTATCTGACGATCTGTTTGGTCCTATACATACGCTTTCATCTGCAAATTTTACATGCATTAGCGCCGCATCCACAAGCGAATGAACAGCAACGGTTCTTATCCCCATCTCTTTACATGCCCTTAGGATCCTTATTGCTATGTCGCCCCGATTAGCTATGAGAATCTTCTCGAACATCCAAATTTCACTCGATGACTACCAGCAGTTGACCAAACTCCACCGGAGCTTGTTCCGTTATTGCTATGTGGATAACTCGACCGGCTCGCGGGGCCCTGATCACATTCATCACTTTCATGGCTTCTATTATCAACAGAGGTTGCCCTTCGTTTACCTGTTGCCCGATTTGGATGTAATTTGCTTTTCCAGGAGAGGGAGAAAGGTAGCATGTGCCTATCATTTGTGAGCGTATTGCGCCAGGGTGAGTTGAGTAGTCCAGTACGGCGTCTTTCGTCGTCCCATCCGCCCTACCGTTGTTGACATCGTATGTTTTACCGAAATTATCTGTCTCATTCTCGCCACTTTTTTTCCTGAGTCTAATCCTTGTCGGTCCCAGCGCATAGTCGATTTCGATCAAGTTGTATCGTTCCAACATATCAGCTAGCCTTTTTACCGCTTCATCATCTAGCCATCTTCTTGAGATTCTATTTTTCATGAGTCTCAAACACTCATCCAGTTATAGTTTGTCCTCTTATTTAACCGCTATGGTGAATGGTTCAATTATAGATGCTAGTATTTGGCTTCTTTCTGCTTTTGCCATATTTTTATACTCAATTCCGTTGATCGTCTTTATTCTTTCCTCCATGTGAGCGTTGGTCACCTCAACCGCCTTTTTTCTTTCAGCCATCTTTTGGAACTGGCTCCTTTCATTTTCGTTCGCTAGTGATGGCAATTGTATCGGCCTCCGGTCTGCCACGTATACAAGCGCGTAATTGCATCCAGTAACACCATATTGCTCACCGTTGAGTTCGACAATTTCTCCATAGCAGGTAGCCGACTTCGTTTTTTTTAGCACCTGCCAGAACTCTGGCGATACGTTGCCTTGCCTGACATAGCCGAGATCCACACCTTCTTTTGGCTTGTTAGTAGTCTTTTGTTCATAGATTTGCGAAAAATTTTTATTTCCATCTTGAATTTCTTTTTTAGAAGCTGCTGCATCCTCATGAGTTTTGAAGAATGCCAGCTTTAGAGCTATTTCGTGGTCATTTTTCGCATCCTCTGGGATTGACTGGATGTATTCCTCGTAGGCCCGCTTTATATCCTGCGGTGTTATCTTTATGTTATCAGCATACCAAGCGTGTCGTGTCTCTCTTGATCTGATCGTCTCTATCCGTTGGGATGTCTCTGCTGAGTTCATGAACTTCTCGTCCAAAGTCGTTGTGAGTACTTCTTCATCCAGCTGCAGTTTCGCGGCCTGATTCAATATAGTCAGTATATTAATACCGAACTGTTTTGCTAGAGAGACGATCATTTCGTCACCCAAATTTTTTATTTTATATAGCCTTTTTACATCGGCTATAGTTATTTTTTTGTCACCTACTTCTGCCATTATCTGTTCATCAGGGAGCCCTTTGAGTTGTTCAATTTTTTTCGCAATTCCATCGTCCGTTTCAGGCGCCTCTTTCTTAGGGATCTCTGCGAATGGATCTATCTCTTTTTTGGTGATTAGATCGTACTGCCTTGCTTTCTTTTTTTTGTATAGGTCACGTAAATAATCTTGGACGAAGTCCTTTATCGCTATTTTTTTGTATGCCTCTGCAAACTCTGGCGTTAGTTCTCTCTTTATTGCATCGTGTATGTCCTTGATGTAAAAGAGTATGACGGAGCCGCCGGTCCTGAACGGGCCCACTAGCGCTCCTTTGCCTCCTTTGAGTATTTCTTTCGTTACCTCTGGCGGGAAGGCGGCTTGTGGTTTGTCGTTCATCGCCATGCTTTTTACTTTTCCGTTAGATTCATACTGTTGCATGGCTTCCTTAAGTGTCTTCTCGTCTTTAATCTCTTTTGCAAGGGTGTTTGCTATTTTTTCGTCCGTCGTAGCAATCGCCACTAAGCTAAATTCTTTTGTTCCTTTAAAGTCACGCTCAAATTGTTTGTCGTATTTTTCTTGCAAGGCTCCTTCCTTCGCCGCCGCTTTCGAGGCTTCTTGTTCCGCGTGCGCATATGCAGCAAATGTTTTCAGCCTTTTTTCTATCTCTTCTTTGATCTCTTTTTTTTCTGTAATGCCTGATTTTTTCGCTATTGTCGTCATCACACGATCGTAGGCCATTTTAAAAGCTATCATTTTTTTCAAATCAGTGAGCGGCATTTGTGAAGCTACAGCCTCTGGTACTTCCTCCATTTTCTCTCTTATTTCTTCATCGGTTATGACTGTCCCATCAGTGAACACCACAACGGGTTTTGAAGGTTTTATGGAACTCTTGTCCTTGCCTGATTTCTCTACTTGCCCGACAAGAGACTCTGTTCCCACTCCCTTCTTAGCTTCGGCTTCCGCCATAGCTTGAGTTACAAAAGACACAACACAACACGTCATCAACATATTCAAAGCAATTTTCGTTACAATACGTTTTCTCATTTTTCACAAACACAGTGACCTATAAACCACATCGCATTGTAGCATAAATACTGCTGATCTTAAACAATTCTTTGCCTGGTACGTATATGTCTGCACAAATCTGCTTAGATCCCCCCGACAATCAGCATAAACCAGCGCTCTATGCTAGGGTACAGGAATAATGTTGCCCACATACTAACGAGCTGCACAAGGATGACAGAGTTACTTTTAATTGTCACGTTCATCTCTGACCTGGTCCTCCTGAACAGATACCTTGTGCATTTTGTCACATAAAAAAGAGACAAGACAGAATAGATAATCGATACTGCCAAGAGCGTGTAATTTTGGGAGCTAACCAGTAGTTTTATCATATTCAATTTTGCTAAGAAGCTTGGGAATGGCGGGAGTCCGATCATTGCAAACATCGGCAGTACCACGCCAAATCCCATGATAGGGCTTTTATAGATAAGGCCGACAAGGTCCTTGAATCTTGTTATAGGCTGCTTCATTCCAATTATCATGAGTGTGGAGAAGAGGCAGATTGTCGGAAGACAATACATCGTCAAGTATGTCATCGCCATCGATGTTGACAGCATGTTGTTCGTAACGGCAAATACGGTCAATACAAATCCAAGATGGCCAACAGAGGCATACGCCAAGAACTTCTTTATATTCGCCTGAAAAATTGGCATGAGCCCGCCTAGCAGCATAGATGCGGTCGCTAACACAGCGAGTACGCTTTGATAATGTACAGACTCCCCAGTTATAATCACCAGGAAGACCTTGATAAATATGAACACCATGAAAAATTTCCAAACGGTCTCCAGAAACATGACGAACGCCAGGCGTCCACTTTCATATACATCTATCATCCAAGAATGAAACGGCACTATCCCAAGCTTGAACAACAGCCCACACAGGACGAGTACAGTACCAACTACAGACGCTAGACTACTGTCCAGGCTGATCTTAAGAAACGACATGGTGCCGAATTGACTGTAATACAGGCTTGTCCCAAAGAGAAGAGTCGCCGTCATGACGGATGACATCAAGATGAACCTGCTAGCTGTCTTACGTGCATTTTCATCATCTGGATTGGTCATGAGAAAGAAACACGTCGAAAAACTGTATAGCTCAAGCCCCACAATCAGCGATAAGAAATTGTTGGCAGCTATGCAAATGACTATTGAGTTGATCAGCCCAAATACCAAAATATATGATACGCTGTCGAAAGATTTGTACGCCTTCGTGTAGTTCAAAATCGTGAACGCAAGCGTCATTATCCCAAATAGTACCGATTTCATTGCTGATAGGCTACCGCTGTATATGAAAAGCGCTGTATCAAATTCCCTTCCAAACGAACCATAGAGTAGCGTTATGACGAAGCAGCTCCCAGATGCCAAAATTGCTAGCTTTGGCAACACCATTTCCAGGCGCTTTTCTTCCATAATTAGCCGCATAAAGCACAACGCCACAAGGGATAACCCGATCAAGATGTCTGGAAATGCAAACGCAAGCTCTGATATGGTCTTCAGATTAAATTGCACGCTGCCTCGTTAAGAAAAACTCTATCTCCGCAGCAATATCGTAAAACAGTGAGAAACAGCAGCATAGGTGGACGTGCCCCACATAAATTATCCAGCATTGTATCGTACTTGCAACGAGGCCACAAGAAGAACTGGAACCTGTCTCAGATGCTTATACATACGAAATGGACGAGTATCGTTATTTTCTGGATTAATCAGGCACCTGCTCACATCTCCGCCGACACCACAAGGATTTCACCTCAGCTTGCACCAGCTGGGCGGTAAGATATAGGATTTATATTTTCAAGTTATACTTTTTGTTGAACTTCCCGATTTGGCCGGCAGTATCCATGAGCTTTTGCCCAGTTCCGGTCCAAGCCGGATGAGTTAGCGGGTCAATATCGAGATGTAGTACGTCACCTTCTTTCCCGTACACCGACCTCGTTTCAAACTGATCTCCGTTTGTAAGAACGACCGTTATCTTGTGCGTCTCAGGATGAGTATTTTTTTTCATAGCACGTGCCTAAAAAACTATTCCTTTCTACCGCAAGGCGGTATAGTATATGTGTATCGCGTTTTGCGATGTGGATCAACAAGTTTCTTTGGCATCGCAAAGATTTTTCAAAAATAGTCTTAATGTTGTTTTGATGGGTGGTTAATGAATCTTCAAGAATTAAAAACAAAATCTCTATCTACGTTATTGGAGTACGCAGCCGAACACAACGTAGAAAATCCGCATATCATGAGGAAGCAGGACCTTGTTTTCTCAATACTAAAAAAGCTCTCGGAAGCGGATATCCCAATTTATAGCGCTGGAGTTTTGGAGATACTCCAAGATGGCTTTGGGTACCTGAGATCCCCAGAGTCCAACTATCTCCCAGGTCCAGACGACGTTTATGTCGCTCCTCTCCTGATAAAAAAGCTGGGCCTCAAAACAGGTGATACAGTCGAGTGCAGGATAAAGCCCCCTAAGGAGACAGAACGGTACTTTTCCGTCCTCAAGATATCGAAGGTAAACTTTGAAGATGCGGACAACATCAGAAGAAGGACCAACTTCGATAACCTGACCCCTTTGTATCCGGACGAGATGCTCGCTCTCGAGCCAGAACATCCTGTAAAGGGCGATGCCAGCGGTCTCACCCAGCGTATCATCGACTTCGTAGCCCCCATTGGAAAGGGTCAAAGAGCCCTGATCGTCGCTCCACCAAGAACGGGGAAGACTGTGATGTTGCAGACGATTGCTCAATCTATAACCTCGAAATTTCCCGACGTCTTCCTCATAGTGCTGCTAATTGATGAGAGGCCCGAGGAGGTCACAGATATGCAGCGTTCCGTGAATGGAGAAGTCATTAGCTCGACGTTCGATGAGCCGGCATCAAGACACGTTCAGGTTACGGAGATGGTAATCGAAAAAGCAAAACGATTGGTTGAACACAAAAGGGACGTCGTGATACTCCTGGATTCTATTACACGACTCGCACGCGCATACAACACAGTCGTCCCATCATCGGGCAAAGTCCTGACTGGTGGAGTTGACTCCAACGCCCTTCAAAGGCCGAAGAGATTCTTCGGAGCAGCACGCAATATCGAAGAAGGAGGCTCTTTAACAATCATAGCGACTGCTCTCGTTGAAACCGGCTCGCGCATGGATGACGTGATTTTCGAAGAATTCAAGGGAACAGGCAATTCTGAGATAGTGCTGGATCGCAAACTGTCTGACAAGCGTGTGTTCCCGGCGATCGATATTAACAAATCAGGGACAAGAAAGGAGGAGCTACTCGTCAACGATAAGGGCAAAGTTTCTAAGATGTGGATTTTGCGCAGGATACTGAATCCAATGGGCACCACCGAGGCGATGGAGTTCTTGGTTGATAAGCTCAAATACACTAAGACAAACAATGACTTTTTTGAATCAATGAATTCATGAGATGCGGCTCAGCAGAGAGCAAATGAAAGCGTTGCATAATTCAATAAAGGTGTGGGCCTTTTTAACAGGAGGACGGAACACAAAACCCATCGATCAGGTCCATTACCACGTGGCAAATCTTATCCTCGGTGATGGTTTGATATTCAACTCCTCTTAGATAGATTTTGGCTACGCCCTCTCGAAATCCAAAGACTCCAATGTCGGACTGCTTAGCTTCTTCTACACCGTTCACAACGCAACCTAATATCGAGATCTTGATGGATTTTGGAATGTTTTCGCAGGACTGCTCTATGGCAGCTGAAAGCTTGATAATATCAATCAGTGTTCTAGAACATGTCGGGCACGAAACTACGTTCACGCTATTTGGCAGGAGTGAGAGAGATTTCAGAATTTGCCTGCCAACCTTCACTTCGTCCAGTATATCTGACGATAAGGAGACCCTTATCGTGTCTCCAATCCCATCTGCAATGAGTGCCCCTATTCCTATTGAGGACTTGATTGTTCCTGAGAAGACGGACCCAGCTTCAGTTACGCCTAGATGTAGCGGGTAGTTCATTCTTTCAGAGAATTTTCTATATGCTGTTATAGTTGCTGTAACATCAGATGACTTCAGGCTCACTTTGAATTCAAAAAAGTCGAGATCTTCCAACTTCTTGCAGCTCAAGATAGCACTATCCACGATTGCATCAGCCGTTGGATGTCCGTGTTTCTCTAAGATATCCCGTTCAATGGACCCTGAATTTACTCCAATCCTTAATGAGATGCCGTGATCTCTTGCAGACTTAACTACTTCCCGTACGCCGAATCCATCCATAGTGCCAGGGTTTATGCGAATGCAGTGAGCACCAGCCTCGATCGCCTCCATAGCTCTTTTGTAGTCAAAATGAATGTCTGCAACGATTGGTATCTCGGATCGCTTCACTATCGTCCTGAGAGACAGCGTGGATTCTGGTGTTGGACACGATACCCTGATGATGTCGCATCCAGCAGCAGTAGCTAGCCGTATCTGCTCAATTGTTGCATCAACGTTCTCCGTCCTCGAGTTTGTCATGGTCTGTATGGAGATTGGAGTCCCTCCACCAACCGCGATGCTACCAACTCGTATTTGCCTAGTTTGCTTTCTCATATTGCGTTAAATGCGTCTTGGCGCTGCGGAGGTGTCTTTTGTTGTGCCACTTCCAAAAACGCAAACTACCAGTTTTCTACCTACACAAGCTCTATACAGAGTCATTTATCGCTGTTTTCCTTTGTATTTTTTCTGTGATCCAGATGAGCTGGAGTCGATGTTATTCTTGTTGCCTGGCGGAAGTCCTCTACGTACTATCTGCACATAAGTTGGCTTACTACTTGAGCTATTTGCTGGTAAGATAAAGCTGCTCTGGCCGCTGTTCGAAATGATACTCTGCTGTGCTGCCTGTGAATAAGTTATAGCGCTACTGGAGCTACTACTTGAAGAATTCGCTGAAGAGGAAGAGCTATTTGTAACGTCAAAGCTGACGCTTGAGCCACAACTCGGAGCATCGTTCTTTCCATCGTACCAAATTCCCGGTTGCTGTGAACCTTTCGGACAGCTATCTATGATATAGTCTCCTTCCGCCTCAGAGCCCATTTTAGAACAGTCTTTCGTAATTATCGCTGCTTGTTGCACGTAACGATGCCATACTACACATATCCTCGTCCTAGCTTGCTGCTTATGCAGATTTTTGTTGCCAACGTAGCGCAGTTGTGGATTATCCTTGTCCGAATTAACTGCTGGAGAGTATATCTGCTTGGTGTATAACATGTATTCTTTTTTGTCATCGGCTTTGCTGCCCCAGCCGTAATTATATCATATGACTCGACTGCTGTTGTATATATCTTTGGCATTTTCAATAAACCGGGAACATTCAAGACATGAACATTTGCCCGAGATGATGACAGGGCCCTGTTTTAACCGTGTCTCATTATTTTTGCTTCGCGCGAGCACACGCAGCACTTGTTCTGTATAATCCAGACGGTGAAGACCTTCCGCCCCAGATTTATGATAATTCAGCCCGTACAGCGTGTCCGATCCAAAGTCGCCGTAGTTGCCCAATATCGTACGATAGAACAATCTAAGCACCGTTTCAAGTTTGCCATGGTAGTTTGCTGTTTGTTGTTTGTTATTTAATCTCCGCCTGTTCAATTGTGTTCTCAAGCTTTGTCTTTTCACTTTTTTTGCTTGTTATTTTTAGCTTCACTCCTTCAATTTCCTCTGTGTATTTTGCAATCTCGGCATTTGCTTCACCTATTTCGTTAGCGAACACATCATAGTTCCTTGGTATAGATAAAGGCTCTTGACTAGCATCTCAGAAGGAGTATGCTGTGGAGATGAGGAAATACAGTAGGTTGAGCACCAATAAGAGAAACAAAATAATTTCATGCTTTGCAGAGGATTTAACTGCCACT
>JAIRMJ010000013.1 GCA_031258785.1 Holosporales bacterium
GATAGAGTCCAGCTCTGATAGTACGTTTGTATCTATTTTATCTGGTAGTGCGTGTATAAACATGTTTGTGTTAAGCTGACTTGCATCTGCCTTATTGGTAGATGACAGAGAACAGATGGAGAGGGCTATAACTATTGCTTTGGTCAGCCCACTCCTCTGTATGGGGTGGTTATGTTGTTTCATGACATGGTTTCTCCTTATTAAAAGATTGTTAATTTAGTTACAGTATCTAGATACAGCCATTAAACTAGCATTTCCTCAACATCTTTGGTGGGACTTGTAATGAGAATGGAATAGAGCACCGTCTCACAAAGATAAAGCATCCATGGACAAATGGACAGGTTGGAAGCATATAATTATGGCAGAATGAACCAGGAAGATTTCTTCATCACATTCCGGGAGCATACAGCGTACAGTCACATAAATTTATCTCATGAAAAGCTGCACACTGCGTTAAGTTAAGTTTAGGCTACCTCATGGAGAGTCCCGTTAGATATACGAATCCGACGATTCAATTTTGCAGCAAGTGTGGTATTGTGTGTTGCCATAAGCAGAGAAGAGTTACTATTTTTTGTCAAGTCAATTAGGAGGTCGAAGATGGACTCTGCGGTATGTGGATCTAGGTTCCCAGTTGGCTCATCCGCAATCACTATATTGGGGCAATTGACAAGTGCTCTGGCAATTGCCACTCTTTGCTGCTCTCCTCCTGACAATCTATTTGTACGGTGGCTTAGCCTGCGATTTAGCCCAACGTGACACAGTATGTCAGCAGCACGTTCATACGCTTCTTTCTTGGAAGCACGTTGTATAAGACCAGGTATAGCCACGTTCTCCAGAACAGTAAACTCCGGCAGTAGATTGTGAAACTGGTACACAAACCCAATATTCTTCAGTCTGATGCCAGCTTTCTCATCATCAGAGAGCGTGCTGACATGTCTGCCGCACACAACAACAGAGCCACTCGTTGGCCTCTCGAGAAGTGCAGCTATCTGAAGAAGCGTAGTTTTTCCCGTGCCACTTGGACTCACAAGACCGACACTTTCTCCACTTATTACGGAAAAGTCTATACCATCCAAGACGTCAACGCAGGAATCTCCGGATATGTACCTCATTCTTATGTCTCTAAGCTCTAAAATGCTGTCTACTGCTCCAAAATTCGCCATTCACCACTATTTGAATCACCCAAACAATCTGCCACACATATTGACACAGTTGCCCACTGAACAGCAATGCAAACATCACAGCCAACACGTGCAAGGTAGGAGGGCTTATCTAAAACTCACTAGATTGTATCAACAAAAATTATGCCACACTATCGAACAATCCTTCACATACGGCCGCCGAATTTCATGCCTGGCAATCCATCCGGAAACCGCAGCATCATCGTCTTGACTTGTTTAAATTGATTGACGAGACGATTTACGTCAGCTACTTGCTGGCCACTGCCCGCAGCTATCCTACGTCTCCTTGAGGCATTGAGTATGTCAGGGGCTTTACGCTCATGCTTTGTCATGGAACGTATAATTGCGAGCTGCCGTGCGATCGTTTTTTCCGATACATTGGCCGCTGCGAGATTTTCTTTGATCTTCCCGATGCCAGGAATGAACTTCAAAAAGCCGCTGATGCCACCGATCTTTTCCAGCTGATTTAGGTATTGCTCCATGCCGTTCAGGTCGAACCCTTTTCCAACGGGGACATTCTGCACTTCAGCCATTGTCCCTATATCCATTGCCTTCTCTATCAGGCCCATTACGTCCCCTTTATCAAGAATGCGCGATGCTATTCTATCGGGATAAAATTGCTCTATGTCGTCGATCTTTTCTCCAACACAAATGTATTTTATCGGGCACCCAGTGACACTCTTGACCGATAGAGCGGCTCCACCCTTAGCGTCTCCGTCAACCCTGGTCAGGATCAGTCCAGTTAGACCCATGGCCTCGTTGAAATACTTTGCTGTATTGACAGCATCTTGCCCCATCATACTGTCAACAACCAACAGAATCGCATCAGGTCTAATGATCTCCTTGATCTCCACGACCTCTGTCATCAGTCTCTCATCTATGTGAAGTCTGCCTGCTGTATCATAAATGACAGTGTCATATCCTGTGACCCTTGCGGCTTTCATAGCTATGGTTTGCGGGGTATCCTTCCCAATTTCGATATCATCAAAAAAATCTATGCCATTTGCCTTGGCTAGCTTCTGCAACTGTTCAATGGCTGCTGGTCTGTACGTATCAAGTGATACCATCAAGACTTTTCTGTTTTGCTTCATCTTGAGTAAATTGGCTAACTTCGCGGTGGTAGTTGTTTTTCCAGTGCCTTGCAGCCCCACCATCAGTAGAACTCTACTTCTCATAATCTCATTTCGCTTTTGATGGCCATCTGAAGCCGCCGGATCCGATCCGAGTAAATTGACGAGCTCATCATGTACGATCTTTATGATTGTTTGCTCGGGAGTTATGCTGCTTATGACCTTCTGGCCAGTTAGCTTCTGTTTTATGTCAGAAACAAATGTTTTAACAACACTTAGCGCGACATCAGCCTCGAGCAGAGCGATCCTAATCTCACGAATCGTTTCATCGATAACCTCCTCGGTTAGGATTCCTCTTTTGCCAACCTTTGCTATTGCTGACAGTAGTTTCTTTGAAAAACTAGCAAACATTTGTGCCTCAATTCACAGCAACGTCGACATAGCCTACACCAGATTTACTTCCACGCGCCTTTTGCCTGATGATTTCATCGTCACACTTTGGACAAAACTTGTGCTCACCCTGTAGGTATCCATGTTTTGGACATATAGAAAAAGTTGGGGTTACCGTGATGTATGGAATCTTATATTTCGTTAACACGGATTTAACGATTTTCTTACAGACAGAGTAATCGGAGATTCTCTCTCCCATGTACAAATGCAAGACAGTTCCCCCAGTGTACTTCCTCTGCAACTCCTCCTGGTGATCCATTGCCTCAAATAGGTCGTCGGTGTACCCGGCCGGTAACTGCGTTGAATTTGTGTAGTATGGCGCTTCCTTGGATCCTGCCTGAATTATATCAGGGTACCGCTTAGCATCCTCCCTAGCAAACCTATACATACATCCCTCAGCAGGCGTAGCCTCAAGGTTATACAGATGGCCAGTCTGCTCTTGGAATTCAACAAGCCTATCCCTGACGTGATCGAGAAGCTTCAACGCCATTTCCTTCCCCTCTGGAGACGATATATCGTGTTTATCGAGCGTGAAATTCCTAATCATCTCGTTTACACCATTGACACCTATAGTTGAGAAGTGGTTCTTAAACGTTCCCAAATATCTCTTTGTGTATGGATATAGTCCGTCGTCCATGTATCTTGTAACGACCTTCCTCTTTAGCTCAAGGCTGTCCTTGGATAGCTCCAACAAGTCATCTAGATGCGACAGGAGACCTGGGTCGTCGCCCCTGTGGAGGTACCCTAGCCTAGCACAGTTGATCGTAACAACGCCGACTGAGCCAGTTTGCTCAGCAGACCCAAATAGACTGTTGCCTCGCTTGAGGAGCTCCCTGAGGTCGAGCTGTAACCTGCAGCACATCGATCTGATCATGTTTGGATCCAGGTCAGAGTTTATGAAATTTTGAAAATATGGGATACCATACTTGGCTGTCATCTCGAAGAGTTTGTCCACGTTCTCTCCGTCCCAGTCGAAATCCTTTGTTATATTGTATGTAGGAATTGGAAATGTGAAGATTCTCTCTTTGCAATCTCCCTTTGTCATAACCTCGATGTACGCCCTATTGAGCATGTTCATTTCCTTTTGCAAGTCTCCATACGTGAAATTCTGCTCTTCCCCTCCGATTATGGGATATTCCTTCCTCAGATCCTCAGGACATACCCAGTCAAATGTTAAATTTGTGAATGGGGTCTGTGTACCCCATCTGGTCGGGATGTTCATATTGTATATGAAGGACTGCATCTCTTGGTAGACCTCTGTGTATCCAAGGCCGTCCTTCCTTATAAACGGGGCCATATATGTATCAAATGAGCTGAATGCCTGCGCCCCTGCCCACTCATTCTGGAGAGTCCCTAGGAAGTTAACAACCTGAGCAAATGCAGTTGATAGATGCTTTGCTGGAGCCGCTTCTGCCTTGCCACCAACACCATTAAAACCTTCCTGTAGCAGGGTCTTAAGGGACCACCCGGCGCAGTAGCCACTTAGCATGTCTAGGTCATGTATGTGTATGAATCCATTGATGTGCGCCTCTGCTACCTTAGGAATGTATATCCTGTTAAGCCAGTAATTCGCGACAACCTTCCCGGACAAATTCAGGATCATACCGCCCAATGAGTACCCCAGATTAGCATTGGCTTTTATTCTCCAATCTAGCTGGTTTATGTATTCATCAACAGCCGACACTGCATTCACGAACGACCTCTGTTCGGCTCTTAGCTTGTTGTGCTGTTCACGATAGAGCATATAAGCCTTGGCCGTCTTCAGGCGTTTGCTTTCTATAAGAGTTTCTTCCACAAGATCTTGGATTTCCTCTATCTTCGGAGCTGACTTAAGGTAGAGCTTCTTTAGCTTATCAACAGTTCTGTGAGCCAGCATAACAGCTTCTGACGTATCGAACTCTCCTGTCTCTGTTGCAGCACCTGCAATTGCTTGGGCTATTTTCTCTATATTGAATGGAGCAAACGTACCATCTCGCTTGATCACAAATTTCAGTGCTTCATGACGGACCAAACTACTGTTGATCATAAGATACCCTCTTGGCGATTAGTTTTTCTGTATTACTTATACCATAGAGCGATATGAAAGATCCAATCTTGGGACCACTCTTTGAACCGAACAATACCCCGTAAATCGTTTCAAACCAACGCTTTAGGTCATCTCCAAAAAATTTTTTACCAACGCTAAAAACGGCATTTTGAAGCTCTTCAGCGGCGGCGTTCTCGTTTTTATTCAGTAGCTCTTCTCTTAGGGCATTTAGGGCCTGTGTTTGCAAGGTATCTGGCTTCTGTGGGATACGTGTATGAGCAATGAACTCGTTGTAGTAGATCACGGCATAACTGACCATCCTTGCCATCAGATTCATCGATTCGGCTGGCACGTCTCCAACGTATTTTTTGACGAACTGTAGGATGATGGTTTCATCGGATGTACTGCACGCCTGAACCAGATTCAACAGCATCGAGAACTTCAGACAGCATTCGCATCGCAGGGGGGTACCGTTGTGTATGTGGAACACTGGGTTATCGAGTCTCCGCTCCTCATCGTCATTATAGAACTTTTGGGCAGCATCTATGTAGTCGTCCATTGCATTTGGAATGACGTCGAAGTAAAGCCTCTTTGCTCTCTGCGGTGACTGAAACATATATAGGGCCAAGCTCTCCTGTGGCGCGTATCTGAGCCACTCGTTCATTGAGATGCCGTTTCCTTTAGACTTGGAGATCTTTCTGCCTTCCTCATCCAGGAATAGCTCATACACCATATTCTCTGGCGACACACCTCCTATCTTTTCACAGACTTTGGCTGATAGCTTGAATGAGTCTATGAGGTCCTTGCCGTTCATTTCGTAAGAGACTCCGAAGGCGGCCCACCTCATTCCCCAGTCTGCCTTCCATTGCAATTTACAGTGACCATCAAGCACTGAGCTTTCCTCGAGAGCACCCGTCTCTGGGTTTTCATAAATGAGCGATTTGCTTTCTAGCTTAATTTCCTTGATTGGGACTTGCAGAACCTTGCCGGTTTTCTGGCATATCGGAAGAAAAGGACTGTATGTCTTTTGTCGCTCTTCTCTGAGAGATGGGAGCATTATCTCCATGATCTCTTTAAAATGCTCGAGGACTCTCGTTAAGCAGTCGTTGAACCCGCCGGATTTATACGTTTCAGTGGAACTCCGAAATTCATACTCAAATCCGAAGGAATCTAGGAATCTCCTGAGCATGGCGTTATTATGATGCGCAAAGCTCTCGTATTCTCCAAACGGATCAGGCACAGACGTTAGGGGCCTCTCTAGGTGCTTCTCTAGAACGTCCTTGTTGGGCACGTTGTCTGGAACCTTCCTGAAGCCATCCATATCGTCCGAGAAAACTATGATCTTGGCAGGTACGTCTGACAGCCTTCTAAACGCTCTCATAACAAAGGTTGTTCTCAAAACTTCTCCAAATGTCCCGATATGCGGAAGCCCAGATGGGCCATATCCAGTTTCTAAGATTACATTTTCCAGACCATACTTCTGCACGCGCCTCAGAATTTTCCTTGCCTCTTCAAATGGCCAAGATTTGGCCTTTTCAATAGGACACATAGTCACCACTGCTATCTTACTTTTATATCAAGCTACAACCGGTATCTTAGCATGTTCCGTGCGCCGCGGAAGCAGTTTTTGGTGTGTTGCACAAAAGTAACGTGTGCTTAACAGCTGAAATAAAATGCACGCTAAATTACTAAAAAATAAGCCATAACAGTTATACTGATAGTTGGATGGGGAAGGAATAAAGGAGATATCGGGATGAACATCAACCGAATTTTAATAACAGGATTAGCAACGGCTCTTGTAGTCTCAGGGGCAAATGCATCAGGAGTCAGCACATACGCCGGATTGAACCTAGGGTCTGTCTTCGGCGAAACCACAGTGTCGCGTCAACAGCACACAAATGCGACAGTTGAGGGACTTCTCAAGATACATGAACCAAAATCCAGGAAAAAGTGCCATTTCATATCAGAGCTGCTAGTCGGAGCTGAAGGCATACTTAAAGGAAAACTCGTAGGTGGCCTTGAGTTGATCGGTTCAAAAAGACTTGGAAAGATAAGAATTCCGTACGATGGATTCGTGACTGGTGGTGGAGCTCACGGGAAAGACAGTGGTTCAGTCGCTGCAGAAGAAGTACTCCAAAAGGCTGGTAACGGCGTCGGCAAAACAGACAACATCTGCATCAAACACAAGTGGGGCCTTTCACCTCTTGCCAAGATCGGTTTCTTAATAAAGGATCACTTTCTAATCGGCGTTCTTGGCGGAGTCAGTGTGAATTCATACAAGCTTTCATACACGGTGGATGATCAAGTAAAAACCCCAACAGAAGCTGCACACAAAAAAACAGACGCAATCTATGACCCTATGACTGGAACATCCGTTCATCACAAAGAAACTACAAAGTTACGCCCAGTTGTTGGAGCAATAATGGAATATAGGATCAACAAATGTGTTGCACTTACACTTCAGTATCGCTGCGAGTTTAAGACAAAGTACGAGCTGCCACACCAGCTTAGCGATCAAACCACAGTTAATACTATAACTAAAGATTCAGTTAACACACACACAGCAGAGAACGCTTTCATATATGCAACAAACGGAATTAGTGGTGGCAACGCGAAAGCTGTGCAAACTGCGAATCACATAATAACGCTTGGAGTACGCTTATTAGGATTCTTATCAGCAAGATGATCAACAGACTAAGGTGCCAAATCATAGTATAAATGCCGCGTGTGACCTGGTTTCACCAGGGTTACATGCGGATTGGTAATATACGCGAGTGTGGCTCAGGCATCACACTTGCGCGCTATCGATTAACGAGTCAACGCTCTAAGCTCGACAGTGTGGAACTGATAGAAGTAGAATCATCCGAAGAAGTTGATAACTAAATTTGGAGAACTTTAATGAAAGCAAAACAAATCTTAAGAATGGGAGTAGTAGCAGCGCTGGCGATTGCTACGACGGAAGTAAACGAAAGCGCAGCACACGCAGGATTTTACGGAGGTCTCGCCTGTGGCACCTCAATCATGCTGGCGAAGCAGCACTACAAAGCCCCAACTAGCGCGGAAGTAAAAACAGCGATAGAAAAAATAGGAGCGAAAACACAAAAGCTAAACAAAATGTTTATAACACCGACGATCCTGATTGGATATAGGTATGCAGCGACGGACTCGTTTTTACTTGGGGTCACCATAAGAGCGGCTAAACCGATCGGAAAGAAGACAGTCAAATGGCGTGGCAAATACTTTGGCAGTGATACAGGAAACGATCACGACCAATATGTAGGTGCGGGCGCAACATTTGGTGGTGACACGCTAACCCTACGGCAAACATATGTAATCACAGGCGCGATAACACTTGGATATGCGCCAACGCCGGATTGGCTACTGGAGGTACTTGCAGGAGTTGACTTGGCTCACTACAAATATACTTATAACTATGTAAACGCTGCGAAAAGCACGGAAACCTCAATAACGTCAGCCATGACATATAAAACGGAAACATCGAAAAAACTGAAAATAGCACCCACAGTAGGACTTAGCTGCTCGTATAAAATAACAGAAAATATCAGCGCATTCGTAAATGCAATGATGACTTTCAGACAAAAGCCGCAAATACCTGCGCACCTGGCACAAAACAGCACAGACAAAACTCTGTCGAGCGCAGGTGGAAATGCAGGTCAACTAAAGGTAACTACATACAAAGCAAGCATTGGCATAACCTACACATTCTGCTAAGCACGAAAGAAAAAAGCGGTGAAAGCACTGCTTAAGGAATGGATAAAAGTTGCGACTATCATAATAGTCGCTTCTTTTTTTGGATATCAGACGTTCAAAATCCCCTCTGAAAGCATGAAGCCAACCTTGCTGGTAGGTGACTTTATCGTAGTGAACAAGTACTGCTACGGATATTCACAGGATACCTTCAGGATAGGAACAATCAACGTCCCATTCTTGAACTTTAAAGGCAGGATCTTTTCGTGCAGCTTACCACAAAGAGGTGACGTTGTCGTATTCAGGAACGAGAAAGACAAGAATCAAAATTACATAAAGCGAATAATAGGGCTCCCCGGGGACACAATACAGCTCAAAGGTGGTATAGTCCACATAAATGGCGAGGCAGCTCCTCTGGTGGACGATGGTGAGTACTCAGATATCGAAAACGGAGAGTACTTTATACAAAAAAAATATATAGAACAACTACCGAACGGAGTGAATCACGTGATAATAAAGCGAGAGGCACTAGGGAAAGGCCGACTGGACAACGTTGGCCCATATCAGGTCCCGCTGGGCCACTACTTTCTTATGGGCGACAACCGAGATAACTCACAAGACAGCAGGGTCCTTGAATCAGTAGGCTACATCCCTATCGAATGCATAATGGGCAGGGCCGACCTAATCTTCTTCTCCTCCTCATGCTCTTGGTGGGAAATCCTGAAATGGCCATTTTCTGCACGATATGAACGAATCTTAACTCAGATAAAATGAAAAAATAAGAGGCTGTCCTAGATAAGAACAATAATCTAGGATGGAGAGATACGAAAGAGCAGATTAAACAAACCAAAACAGAAGCAAATGAAGGCGAGTTTTGTTGTTGAGAAGGCAGCAAGGAGTTCCCCATAAATCCTTAACTTACACAAGGACAACATGAAACCATTTTTCCATAAGTTTTGGTTATTGACTCACAAGAACACAGGAGGAAGTTTAACAACAAAAAACTCCTATCATGAAGACCCGGCTTTTTCAATGGATTGATGGTGGTTTTTAGTTGTTACCTAGGACAGCCCCAAATTATAACAGAGCGAATATGCAGATGTGTCGAATAAACAACACTGACGCTCAAAAGAATCCGAACAACACCAAATAAGGCTCGCGGGCCAACGATATCAAGAATAGAATAAAGGAACTGGAAAATGAAAGAGGTGAAAAAAGATGAACAGAGCAAAAGCGATAATCATGACGAACGTTTTAACAGCGTTGGTGGTAGGAGAGGCAAGAGCTGAAGGTTGTATCCATAGCGGATGGATTGTGGGAGCAGCGGTGACAGCGGAAAGACAAACACAAAAAATAAAAGTAAACACAGCAGGCGAGACCGCGATCAAAATCGATGACACCACGAGCGCGAGCGCGGCGACTAAGAAACATCGATGGATCATGGGATGTGGTCTAAAACTGGGATATCAATGGAAAATAAATAGCATAGGAATAATCAGAGTGTATACAACCGCCGCACTACCGCTGGGAAAACAAAAAATCAAATACTACGGAACAAAATCGGGCAGTGATAGAATAACAAAGGAAGAAAGCGAGATAGAAATCACAACAAAGGATAAGTATGAACTAGGAGTCGGGGTTCATCTAGGAGCGGTAATCAAGGATCGACTACAGATCTACCTTAAATACGAAGCAGGACTGAGACAGACTCACGCAACGATAAAGGTGACAGGGTCAGAAGAAGATATAAAAAAATACTATGAAGCAGGGAAACAGAAAGAAAAAAAGACGAAGCTAGCACACACAGTCGGGCTAGGGATAGAATTTCAGGCGACTCCCGCCCTCAGCGCCGGGCTAGAAGGTTTCTATCGAATCAAAAGAACCCATAAACTTCCATCAGCAATATATGTTGAAAGTAGTAGCACGGCAGGGGGGAATGTGACGAAGCATGTGGGACAAAGCATGGGAATAGCACTGAACCTTCTCTGGACTATATAACATACCCCCCCCACGGGGGGCCCTAACGATCGATGAAAAAGAATGAGGCTCCCGACGATGGGTGGTCCAGCACCCACATAAAAAACACCGCCCACCCATACGGGTCAGCACGACACCGACAGCGCTCGCGTCACGTGACTGGGTGTATGGTAGTGAGCTGGCTCTCTCTCAGGCGATACCCAACGCTGGCGATCTCATCGCGAGAAGCCCCAGCTCGTTTAAGCCCGATGACATTCACCCCGCGCATAGCGAACGAACGATCACATCGAGCGACTGAATAAGGCAAGACATCGCGATCGACGCCGGAACAGCCGCCAATAAAAGCCAACTTACCAATGTGAACGAATTGTTTGACAGCTGACATCCCTCCAATGGTGACGTTATCACCGACGACGACGTGACCGGCCAGGTTAACACAATTTACAAGGATGACGTTGTTTCCAATTAAGCAGTCATGAGCGATGTGACAGTAAGCCATGATGAGACAGTTCTCGCCTATCCTCGTAACCATGCCACCACCCTCAGTCCCGATACTGGCTGTCACACATTCCCTGATCACAGACCTTTTGCCTATTTCCAAACGTGACTTCTCACCCTTGTACTTCAAATCCTGAGGCTTTTGTCCAAGAGAGGCGAATGGAAACACTGTAACTTCATCGTCGATCAAAGTGGTGCCTTCGATAACAACGTGCGAATTTAGCCTAACGTTAGCCCCTAAGGTCACGTCCTTGCCTATGCAGCAGTACGGGCCTATATACGTTTGTGGCCCTACTCGTGCCCCTTCCTCGACGATCGCAGTTGGGTGAATGGACGCCGTGCTGTCTATCAAACTTTTTTTGCTATTCATATATTTTATCTTTCAGGAATCATGGCTGTGAACTCTGCCTCATCTGTGAGCGTGTCCGCAACATATGTTTTGCCAAGGAATTTCCAGAACTTCGTACCACGCCGCTGTTCGACAGAGATATGGATCCTCATCACGTCTCCTGGAACGATCGGATGCTTGAACTTCGCGTTGTTAATCGACATAAAGTAAACGGAGGTCAATGTGCCCTTGGCTGCTACACCCTCCTCAATCAATGTCGCAAATGCTAGAACACCAGCCGCTTGCGCCATTGCCTCTATCACGAGAACTCCGGGCATTACCGGGTAATCCGGAAAATGTCCTTGAAAATACCATTCGTTTACCGATACGTTTTTGAAGGCCTCGCAGGAGTCACCGGGACGCATCTGTTCAACCCTATCAAGCAGAAGGAATGGAAACCTATGCGGTATGATCTCCTTTATCTCTTTTAGGCCTAGAACTTCTGGAAAGCTCATTTATTTGCCGCCTTCTTTCTTCCTGCCGATGCCACCTTATTTATTGCAGCCTTTGCCTCTCGCTCATCCACATTTTTGTTACCTCCATGCGTAACCGATTCCTCTGTCCTGCTTTCAGCAGATTTATCATCATGCTTCGTTCCAGTAGTAACCTTGGTGGCTGCAGCAGGCGCCTGCTGATCGGTCTGTGGTGATACTCTCTTATTGGTGGTCCCTCCTCCCATAGCGCGCCGATGATCGATAGTCCCTGCCGTTTCATCAGCCCCTACTGGATGATCTAGCAAGGTTTGTGTTGACTTCAGATTGCTAGAAGCAAGCATGGCCATCACGACGCAATTAACCAAAAATACTGTTGCAAGTGTCCACGTGGCCTTTGTAAGCACGCTGGATGTGCCCCTCGCACTAAATAAGTTCCCCCCCCCACTGCTTGCAAATAGTGAGCTACCTCCCTCGTTCTTTTGTACTAATACGACAAAAATCAGAAGCACGGTGACAAATACGTGGATCGCTAAAAGTATTCCCATGGGCCAATTCTCCTTCTATCTCTTTGTTAGTGTTGTGATGATGACAGATCCCTCAAGCTTCGGGGCAGCCTCTTCCTTGGCAAACTCCTGGCAAAAGTCCAGTACCTTACGCACCACTTCGTGTCCAAACTCCTTACGCGTAAGCTCCCTTCCCCTGAATCTTAATACCAATTTCACCTTGTTGCCAGCCTCAATGAACTTCCTGATCGCCTTGCACTTGATCATGAGAT
The DNA here is from genome assembly GCA_031258785.1 of Holosporales bacterium. GTDB lineage: Bacteria > Pseudomonadota > Alphaproteobacteria > RUG11792 > RUG11792 > JAIRMJ01. The sequence goes on from JAIRMJ010000013.1 coordinate 12,508, forward strand.
CGTTCTCGCCAATAAACGGCCTCAGCTGCACCTCCTTAAGATCAACAGTTCTCTGCTTTTTCCTAGATTCCGTCTTCTTTTTCTGAAGTTCATATTTATATTTCCCATAGTCGAGGAGTTTGCATACTGGTGGGGCCGACTCACCGGAGATCATCACGAGATCCAGCCCAACGGCCTCCGCCTGCTCCATCGCTTCCGTGGTCGGGACTATCCCGATCGGCTGCCCATCCTGCCCTATTAATCTGACCTCACGCGAGGTTATCCTCTCATTTATCAACAGAGAATTATGCTCGTTCCCAGCTATTTTTGCCAACCAAAAGCCCTTATACTTTCTTCCATGCTCCTGCTGCTAATTGTAAGTGTTTTGGGATTGCTTCTCAAGAGTATTTCTGGTTCGGTTGTGAAAAAAGAACCAAACACCAATATTCTGAGAAAAGGGCGAAGTTCTGGCACTGGCAAGCAACCTAACATTGCTTGGTAAAGCTAGTGATATCGCCTGTATACACGTGGCAATGGTGCTTTTGCCATTACTTCGATGTAGCAACACCTAGGTCTGCACCTCTGAAAGGTTGCTGACAACCACCCCATTGGTCTAATCCGGAGGCTACATTGTTTGGTCTGTTCAGTGCCAATACCAACATCTTTGTCTCATACGTATGGCTCGATTTTTGTATATGTGGCAAAGAGGATCTCGTTCGTAGCTATCCTTTCGTATTTCGTTTTAGGCCACGAGTTCTCGTCTGGCCGCGAATTTTTACCGACGAGTATGCCAGTAAAGAGCTTATCAAATTTCGGCCGGCCAAACAGCCTCAGCATCCACTGGATATACACCTCGTGATCGGTCGCAATCCTAAACCATCCGCCTACCTTTAGTTTATCATGAATGGTCTCTATTGTACGTTCCTGGAGGAATCTCCTCCCAGTATGCTTTCTTTTTGGCCACGGATCTGGGAATAGCAAAAAAACTCCATCAAGTGAGTTTGATTGGATATCTTGGAGCAATATCCTGGCGTCGCCTTGAAAAATACGGATGTTCTTTATACCTAGATCGCTGATTTTGACAAGCAGTGCTGCTACACCATTAACAAATGGCTCACATCCCACAAATAACGCATTTGGCGTGCTCAACGCGAGCTGAGCTATGTGACACCCCATTCCAAACCCTATCTCGAGAAAGACATGGGCGTAATTACCGAAATTGCTTTGCCGAAACGCAGTTATTGAAATATCTGGGAGTACGGTGTCAAACAGTTCTTTTTGTTTTTTGGTTAATTGCCTGCACTTTCTTCTGCCGTATAGCTTTTCGTGATGTGGACAAATCATGGTTATTTGGATGATACCTTGATAACGTGCCCTGTTTCTTCATCAGACGTATCCACAAAGATTTGGTAGTCACTCGCCGCCGCCAGGCCCCTTATATACATTGCGAACACGTTGAATATGTCCTCTGCCTGCGAATCACCACTGAACGCCAGATTGACGGCAGTTGGCAAAAATCTTCTGTTTGTAGCCAAGATCCAGGTGGTATGAATGTCTGGACTTACTATAGACACGACATCCTTCGCTTTGCATGCCTTAATAACCAGATACAAGAGGCCAGCAATCATGTTTTGAGACTCAGGAGATTGAAATCTACCCAACAAATCATTTGGATCTGAGATTGTCACCTCTTTCAGTCTCGCTAAGTCAAGGAGTGTTCCAAATATACTTGTTACTGCGCCAGATACTGAGTACACACTTCTAAAAAAATCTGCAGTACAAGACAAGAGGTCAGCATTCCTCAGAAGCTCCTTCACTTCGTATATATCAGTGTTTTTCAGATCTTCCCCGAGAAATTTCATAATGCTGAGGTGGTTGGCTATTTCGTGACATACCTTGCTTACAGTCAGCATCGTTACGTCTTGTTTTCCCATCTATTTTCCGCTCAAAACGCTCCCACATCACGAAAATACTTGATTTCAATGGCTAGATCAACCAGCGATACCAGATCAACTGCTTTTTAAAAAGTCGTTGTACAGAATTAACTGCCCTACCCTCCTCTCTAATGCCGCAATCGTTTCCTCTCGCTTGACTGCTCCTTTAGATGTGTTCTCACATCTTTATTCTCCTTCCTTCATTTTTCCCAATTGTATCTCTGCCCTTACACACTAGCCTAAAAAATGGTGCATATTAGTTATAAAAATCTCGGAATTAGGGGCACGCAATACGCAAGTACGTGTGGAATTGAGCAGATACAACCCATATTTTGCTATCGAAACGTAAAAGTACGTAAAAATGTTGTAGAATTTTTAGGAAAATCAATTACCCTGGGATGTATGAATCAACTTTGTTAAACAAATACGGATTGTGTTAAAGGGAGTAGTTGTTGTGGAGTCGCCAGCGAAGGCGAAGACTCTCGGAGCGTACCTAGGGAGGGATTACAAGGTCATAGCGAGTTATGGACATATCAGGGATCTTCCGTCTAAGAATGACGCCGTTGATATAGGCAATCACTATAAGGTATCGTGGGCTCTCAATGATCGCGGCAAGAAGCACATCCAAGAGCTATCTGGCTTTCTGAAGTCGGCTGATAGTCTCTTTCTGGCAACTGACCCTGATCGCGAGGGGGAAGCGATTTCGTGGCATATACTCGACGTCCTCACTGGCAAGAAGCTTCTCATGAACAAAAATGTTAAGCGTGTTGTTTTTCATGAGATAACGAAGTCTGCGGTGAAGCACGCGTTTGATACTCCTAAGGACCTAGATCAGGATCTGGTCGGTGCATATCTAGCCCGCAGGATTTTGGATTATCTGGTTGGCTTTTCGTTATCTCCGATCTTGTGGAGAAAGATGCCCGGGGCCAGGTCGGCCGGACGGGTGCAATCAGTTGCTCTTAGACTAATAGTTGAGAGAGAGCTAGAGATACAGAAATTTGAGGCCGAGGAATACTGGAGTATTCACGCAGACTTCAAGTGCAAAGATGGACCGTTTACAGCAAATTTGGTTGCCATTGATGGGCGGAAGCTTGAGAAATTAGACATAAAGAATGAAGCAGAAGCAAAGAGACTTAAGGAACTGCTAGAACCACTGCAGTACCACGTTGAAAAAATAGAAAAGAAGTCTGTGAAGCGCAATCCATACGCCCCATTCACTACGTCAACAATGCAGCAAGAGGCCGTCAGAAAGCTGGGATTTAGCGCAAAAAAAACAATGACCACCGCGCAGAAATTGTATGAGGGAATTTCGATAGACGGGGCAATGCACGGGCTCATAACATATATGAGAACAGATAGCACAACCCTGTCAACAGACGCGATAAGCGGAGCGCGTTCGTTTATAAAGCAAGAGCTTGGAGACAGGTATTTGCCTAGTTCCCCAAGAATCTATAAGACGAAGGCAAAGAATGCTCAAGAGGCGCACGAAGCGATTAGACCCACCTCATTCGATAGGACACCGGAATCTATAAAAAAGTATGTTTCTGGTGACGAGCTCAGGCTATACGAGCTCATATGGAAGAGGGCTCTGGCATCCCAAATGGAGAGCGCCGTGATAAATCAAGTGTCAGCCGATATAATACCAACTACAGATGACAATGCTCGATTCAGGGCTACAGGGTCCAGTGTTGAATTTGACGGGTTCCTGAGTGTTTACAACGATACTGCAGATGACGATCAGAAGAAACTCCCCAATCTGGTAGATGGCGAGGTTTTGGATCTCACGCAAATCACATGCGATCAGCATTTTACACAGCCTCCAGCGCGATTTAATGAAGCAAGTTTAGTCAAAAAACTGGAAGATCTCGGAATAGGTAGACCATCAACATATGCCTCAATCATAAACATTCTGCAGGAAAGAAGGTATGTCACTTTGCAAAAGCGAACTTTCATCCCAGAGAGCATAGGATTTTTGGTAGTATCATTTCTTAGGAACTTCTTCTCTAAGTACGTACAATACGAATTCACGGCCAATCTTGAAGAAGAACTCGATGACATATCAAATGGAAAACTACTGTGGGAAAATGTGATAGATAATTTTTGGCAAGAGTTTAATAACCACATAGACAAGGCACAAACCCTCACGATTACGGAGGTCATAAACATAGTAGAAAAGGACATCAATGACTACGTCTTCAAAGGATTAGATGGAGATCGTACCTGCCCAATCTGCAATAAAGGAAAAGTAAACCTGAAGCTCGGTAGGTTTGGAGCCTTCTTGGGTTGTACCAATTACCCTGAGTGCAAGTTCACGCAAAAATTGGGAAGTGGAGCCGACGGACAAGTTCAAAAAGAAATCGAACAACCAAGGGAGATTATGAAGGATCCGAACAATGGGAATGACCCAGTATCTTTGAAACGAGGGCCGTATGGCTACTATTTTGAATGGGCCAAAACGAAGGAAAAGAGCGGCAAAAAGCCAAAGCGCCTTGGTGTACCAAAATTCATCACAGACCCCACTGAACTCACTCCAGAGGACGTTATTACGCTTGACCAACTTCCCAAAACCATCGGTAAGCACCCAAGGAGCGGAGAATCAATACAACTCGTTCTCGGCCGCTTTGGTCCATTCCTCAAAATTGGAAAGGAGTCGTTTAAACTTGAAAAAGATATAAGCTTTCTCAGAATCACACCAGAGCATGCACTAGAGATTGTTGGCTAATGTTTGTTACACAAGAAAACTTAACACGGACAGTTTCCGCCTCCGTCTTGTGAGTTCTTCGTTGGGGAAAATTGTAAGTCCTTGCGCAGACAACGGCTGAAAGGCTAGATATACCTGATCTCTAAGATACAGTAGCGTTTGACACCACCAGGAGTTTTAACTTCCAGAGCTTCTCCGCACGCCTTTCCTATTAGGGACTTAGCTATCGGGGACGTGACCGGGAGGAATCCGTTTCTTATGTCCGCCTCGTCGCTGCCAACGATCTGAAATTCGGAGTCTGCACCGTTCTCGTCGCGTATCCTCACTGTCGCGCCGAACTTTACGGTATCGGATTCGATTTTTGCAGCATCAATTACAGAGGCCTTGCTGATCTTGTCCTCCAATTCTGCGATCCTGGACTCTACGAGTCCCTGCCTTTCCTTGGCAGCATGATACTCGGCGTTCTCAGACAAATCTCCCAGAGACCTAGCAGATGCAATAGCATCAATAATCTTTGGCCTCTCGACGCTCTTCAGTTGCCGAACCTCATCCTGCAACTTCTGAAACCCCTTGATAGTCATCGGAATAATACTCAATCCCGACCCCGTACACCAAATGAACCAACCGGACATATCTATCAGAATATGTGTGTGCCTGTCAACAAAAAAATTGCGGTCTGGAAGAGAAAGTTTAAAGGTATAGAGAGCATTTTTTCTATACCAAGGAACTATCAATCATGAAAGCACAGCTTATGCAATGGATTGATGGTGGTTTTTAGTTGATAACTAGGACAGTCCTAAACTAAAAGTAAACGAAGAAGACTTGCAAAAATTCAAATCACTTGGGTCTCTCATTGATAATGACGCAATTCAAAAATCAGTGACATCAGATGGTGGTCATCCCTCGATATTTGGCTAGTTGGTTAATATTTTCATTGTTTGTCTCTTCTGATAGCTTATTGGCCTACGCACGACTCGCTCATCTCATTAAACGATCCGACCAAGCAGTTTTGCAGTATAGTCTACTAATGTGATAACTCTGGAGTAGCGCATTCTCGATGGACCGATAACGCCTATGGCCCCTACCATGTTTTTAGTGGAATTCCTATATTGTGACACAACCATTGAGCAATTTGACATTTCGTACATCTTGGTTTCAGCACCTATAAATATCTGCACTCCCCTTGCGTTTACTGATCTATCCAATATGTTTTTTATGTTCTTTTTTTCGTCAAATTCTTTCAGTAAATTGCGCAGTTCGCCGATTTCTTCAGTCTTGTCAATAAGATTAGATTGGCCCCTGATGATTATCTTGTCGTTTGTATCATTGATGATAAAGTCCAGGCCCTTTGCAATCATTTCTTTCGTCAGTTTGTCTAATCCCTCTTTTTGTAGTTCGACCTCATTGTGGATCTTAACTCTAATCTCGTCCAATGTGTGCTCAGTTAATTCGGCATTGATATAGCGCGTTGCTTTTTCCAACTCTGTAGAAGACACAACATCAGGCACATTGATGAGCCTGTTTTCGACTACTCCGTTTTCGTTGACTATAACAAGGATAGCCCTGTTTTCGTTTAGCAATACAAAGTCTACGTACTTCACGGCGGAGTTGGTTGTTGGGATCATGAGTAGACTAACACACTTTGAAAGGTCAGACAAAACATCAGTTGTCTCTTCGAGTACAGATTCGACGCTCTTTCCCGCTATGTTTTGCGTTGCATCTGTCAGGGCTTCCTTATCCAATTCTGAGATGTCTGTGGCCTCTATCAACGTATTAACAAAGAACCTCCATCCCTTGTCTGTGGGTTTCCTTCCAGAGGAGGTATGCTCAGAGCATAGGATGCCGAGATCTTCAAGATCCGACATGACGTGCCTAATCGTCGCCGGAGATAGTGGAGTCGGTAACACCTTTGAGAGAGATTTAGATCCGACAGCCTCTCCTGTATCAACATAAACTTCCACTAATTTACGAAATATCTCAATATAACGTTCGTTCCTTAGTATATTCGCTATTCGCGACATTCAATACCGCTATGTCCCGTGCTACTGTCTTAAATTCTATTATAGAAAATTTATAGTATGCAATCTTTCTGTTTTCGATAAGGATAGTCCACATGAAAAATGCGGGAGTTTTCAAATAGAAATGGCGGGGGCGCCACCGCGTGACTCAAATCAACATGTATGATACGACCACGAAGGAGTTCTCCATTTGACAACTGCGTAAATCTGATGTACAATAGTGAGTCTTGTGTAGTAGTGATATCGCGAATGGAGGATTTGAGTGATGGCGGTTGGGAATATACTGCGTGCACTATGTGCGTTGTGGTTGATAGGCAGCTTTGAAGAATCAGCTGCGACGGGAAGTTTGAGGGATCATCTCGGAAAAAAATTCAATGACGTAGGAAATCGGAAGATCTATCCTTGGTGCTCCAAGGATTATCACCTTCAAGATGGTGGAACGGTGGGTCAGGCCGCGGAAGGTACCAATAATGCATACAATGCCTTTAAAGAAGGCGTGACGCCAGGAAATATTCAACTGGAAAATGCTCGCAAAATCAGTCCGGCCCAACTGAATTGGTTGGGAATGCTATGTATCTGTGACAATTTTAGCAAAGGTATGTACGCAACAACCGAAAGCGAGCTGTCCCAGCAACTGACGAAAATGCTGCAAAGGCTCAAAATCAAACGAGACAAAAACGAGATAAATCAAACTGTGAGTGACGTTACAAAATATAAAGAAGCATTCGGACTGCAAGAGTTTTATCGACAAGAACGTACTGATGGAGAGGAAAAGATCTCTGCTAATGCCCAGTTCATAAATACAAGCGCGGCGCCCACATGGAACGCTCCCGATCTCAACCGAGCGACGCTGAATAAGAATGATCTAACAGGGCTAGTGAACACTGGGAATCATTGCTTTGTGCATGCTGCTGCGCAATTCTGCTTAAGAGATAGATATGTCAAGCAAGCAATCGAATATCTAGTCAATAACAAGGACTACAAAATAGCCGTGATAACAAATGAAAAAAGAGCAGCCTATAGCAAAGCAAAAATTGAAAAAAATATTAGCGAGGCAAAAGAGATTTTGTCAACAGTGGATGTAGAATTCAAGCAGAAAACACAGCAGAGCATCCAAAAAGATATGCCGCAGACCCTGCGAGATCTCCACACGCTATGCGTCTCTGACGTATATATTCTGCTAGTTATGAACGATATAGTCGAAATCTTCAAGCAGAAGCCCAGCAATGCTCAATTAACTAATGTGCAAGTACAGCTGATGCGAAATAGGGTCCCGTCTCTGCTTGCCAGCAACGCAGGCGAACAAGGTGACGCCGCCGGTGTAGTGCGGCTGATATATGAATCACTCATGAAAGCTTTGCGATTTATGCAAATAACGTATTTCGTGCGAGGAGAATTTCAGTTGATGCTCGATGTGCCGAATCCAGAAGACTTTGGTATCAGGACTATCAAAAAGAAAGCGCGCATCCCTGAGCTGACAGCTCTTTATAAGGAAATCGGCGATGCCATAGAAAAAGCAAATCTCAAAACAGATACGATATACGAATGGCTGGGACGAATTATGCCGAAACTATCAACCTCGACGAACATGACCATAGGTGACGAGGGACAATTCCAGATGTTGGAGATACATGTTGGGACAGAATCAAGCAATATCGATCAAATCATCAAAAAACAGCTTCATCGGATCTCCTACGATTCGTCCTGTAGAAACCGATATCCGATGCTGACAGCGCAAGGCTGCGAACTCAACACTGACGGCATGACCCCGATAGAACAGAAAATAAATTACATCAAAGAAATTATTACCCAAGATGTGGGCATATACATTGCTGAACGGCTACCCGAATGGGCTAAGGACAAAACAAAAGAATGGCGGGCGATTGCTGATGAAGCTGTGAATGAGCTGATAAATCATCTCTGGGTGATCTACAAAAGCAGCAGAACAGGAGCGCAAATAGCACTGGCCGAACAGCAGGTTGATATAGCGAGGGCAAAGATGATGCAGGAGGAAATTTCAACTTTCAATAATTCTGCGCAGTCACAACGCAAAGACACAAGCAACGGTGAAAGCTGGGACAGCAAAATTACACAATGGTGCTCACATCAAAGCTCACCACATATTCCGTGGAACCACGAATTCGACAAAATAATCGAAGAAAGCGCGAAACAACGCTTGGCTTCACTCAATGAGTTCTTTACTAGCAAAGCAGTAAACAGCCACCCACTGGTGTATGTGAACCAACTCGAGCTTGAAAAAGGTCTAAAAGACCATCTTGAACGGATAAGAACTGGCAAGACTCGATATACTCTCAATCAGCTCTTTCAAGAGATCGGTAAAGCCAACTGGCCGACACAGATGGCTGGATGCCACCCTAACCCATCGGATGTCGCTATCACGTGGGAAACGCAAACAGCAATAACTAGCACACCTGACCGCTTAATCATAAATCTTGGTCGCAATGGCCCGTACAATGCTAAACTTCAAACTTCAGTATATGGATTAACCGCCCAGATAAATCTAGATCCGAAACAAATTTTATACGATATGGAACAAGAAGCTGAATACAAGAAACACCGTGAGGAATGGACCGCGAGAATAAACGGCATGCAAGGATCCAGCTATACACAAAGAAACCAAGCCATCGTCAATCTGTATAAGCAAGAACAAATTTCCGTGCACGAGGCGATAGCGATGGCAAAAGCCGAACAGAAGAATCAGTCGATGGGCGAGAGCAAGCAAAACGCAGTATACATGCCTACTTCAATACTGTTACGCGCTGGAGAAACTCTAGATAAAGGGCACTACACAGCTATAATCAGAGAAGCTCTGAGATCGGATAAATGGTACAAGATTAATGATAACGATGTAATCGAGATAACTTCCAAACAAGTTAACGAAGAGGCAATGGGGGGTTATCTATCTGAAAAAAGCTTACAGGATAACAAGGAATTCGACTGGAACTTGTCCAATGACGACCTCCGGTCGCAGTTTTCTGCAACAGCGATCCTCTACGAGAAAGTAGCAATTGATAGCCTCGTGACCAAATAAACATTGTGAAATCTAGAGACATGAGATAGGCTGTTAAAAAAAGGTGAGAGATTCTACCTGAGATGAACATAACAGTGACTAGAAAGAGCTGCGACGATAATCTTTTAACATTAATAAGCGCACGATCGCGCCTGCCGCTCAAATAGTTGACATATACCATTTTTGGTGGTAAGATCAATTATTGGTGGTGGTATGCTCCAAAAGAACCGGGCTGTTCTGAGTGGCACTTCCTCCTCATCCGCATTTTAAACGCAATCTTGACAATCAATCGCTCTAGAGAGAATTTTCATAAAAAAAATAGTTGTCGTTGTCCAACCTTTTGTGAAAAAAAGCAAGAAGAATCGACACCAATGCGGCCTTTATAGCAAATGTATTTGTTCGCGTGCGATCATTTTTTTGAAGTTAACATTTTTTTAATTCTTTTGTGATACCCTCCATCCCTAACCCTCCACCCACCCATCCCCTTACGGGGTGGGCCGCCGTCTTCCGCCGTTTAGATAAACTTATTTTATCATAAAATATTTAAAATTACGTTAAGATGCTCAAAGTTTATACCATGGTTATGGGAGGAATGTGGTGATTGGGCGACATATGTCTTCTTGGAGGCTACGAGTGTGAGAATTTGCCCGATGGATGCCTTTGATAAATTTTCTTCATCTCCAACTTGGGAGTTTTTCGTCAGGAAAATTATGAGCTATGTCTTCAGCACAATATGAACCTGTTTTTCAATTTTTAAAGGAGAAAAATTAAAATGAGATACATACAGAATTGGCACGAGATTGCCAGAAAAGAACAGAGACTCCCCGAGGGAAATTGGATGCTGTGGCTGCTACTGGCAGGTAGGGGTTTTGGCAAGACGAAGACAGGTGCGGAGACAATAATGGAACTGGTCAATAGCGGCAAGTACAAGAACATTGGCATAATAGGCAAATCCATACGTGAGGCCAAGGATATCATGATAGACGGACCTAGTGGCCTGTTGTCCACAACGATTGCAGAGAAGCATTTTAGTAATGTCGAAAACAGGATCGAGGATGAAACCACAGTAAAATTTAGATACTATCCATCAAAGAATCAGATAATCTGGGCAAATGGAGCAAAGGCGCATGTGCTGGGGGCTGACCACTCTGATAGGCTCAGAGGATACCAATTCGATCTCATCTGGATCGACGAGTTCGCAAAATTTAAGAATCCAGACGCGATATGGCAACAAATACTCTTCACATTGAGAATTGGCCAAGCCCCGAGGTGCATAATAACAACTACTCCAAGGCCACTTAAAATCTTAAAGCAGCTGACGGAGGCAAAATTTACGTACCTCACAAAGGGTTCCACACTCGCGAATGCAGCGAACCTAGCGCCGCGTTTTTTAGAAACCATAGTTGCCATGTACCAGAACACAAGAGTTGGTAAGCAAGAATTGGAAGGAGAACTACTCATGGAAAAGGAAAACACAGTTTGGAAGAGAGAACACATAGTCTATAGAGATGTCGATAGGGATCGCCTCACAAGGGTCGTAATAGGAGTCGATCCAGCAGTCTCTTCAGGGGCAAATTCAGACGAAACAGGTATTATAGTTGCTGGCCTTGGATATGATGGAAAAATATATATACTCGCCGACCTGAGTGGCAAGTATAAACCACCAGATTGGGCAAAGGTAGTATGTCGAGCATACCACGATTATAAAGCCGGCCGAATCGTCGCTGAAACCAATAACGGAGGCGATCTCGTAAAGGCAATCCTTGAAACAGTCTATCCAAACCTTCCATTTAACCAAGTTCATGCAATCAAGGGCAAGATCGCGCGAGCAGAGCCAGTCGCCCTCCTTTATGAGTCAAACAAGGTTTTTCACGCTGACGAGTTCTTCGAGTTGGAGGATCAAATGTGTAATCTCTCATATGACGATAATGGAGACCGTTCTCCAGATCGAGTGGACGCGCTCGTCTGGGCAATCTCCGAACTAAAGGATCGTACCTGTTTGCCGAACATTACAGTTATTTAGCTTGCTCGTCCAATTATTTTAATCCAGCTTAGTAGCCAAATTGCCTGATCGGGACATTCATCCAGAAAACTTGTCGCTCTCAGCTGACGTGTATGGTACAATGCACCAAAATATTGAAATTGCTAGAAAACGCCGAGTAATGAGAATATTTGCCGTTTCTGAAGGACGTTGGGCTGATAGGAGGGTATCTGTCACTCCGGAGAATGCGAAGAAGCTCACGGCGTTAGGGCACAATGTGTTTCTGGAGGAAGGGGCCGGCAGTGATGCTGGATTCAGGGATCAAGAATACATCGATGCTGGTGCGACGATCGCCGGCGCTTCTGATATCAGAAAGGCTGATATCGTTTTCTCCGTAAATTCACTTACGAAAGAGCTGGTTGGGTTACTCGGTGATCATACCATGCTAATTGGCCAACATGGCAAGTGCGACGACTTAAAGATGTTGCTCGAGAAAAAGATAACGGTGTTTGCTCTCGATTGGATTCCAAGGACGTCCAAAGCGCAGTACATGGACGTACTATCATCTCAAGCGAGTCTGGCTGGCTACAAAGCTGTAATAGAGTCCGCCCATATACTGTGCCGCGGAATACCGCTTATGATGACGTCAGCAGGAACAGTGCCAGCAGCTCGCGTATTGGTCATAGGAGCTGGTGTGGCGGGGCTTCAGGCCATCGCAACAGCAAAGCGTCTTGGGGCTGTCGTAAGCGCATTTGATGTGCGCACATCGGCTAAAGAGCAGGTGGAGAGCCTGGGAGCCAAATTCATAGAGGTTGATTCAACAGAGAAAATGGACGGTGTATATGCGACTGAGACTGGAGAAGATTACAAGAAAGCCCAAGAAACGAAACTTCGGTCAGTCCTTCCAAGCCAAGATGTGGTGATAACGACTGCACAGATACCTGGAAAAAAGGCTCCTATTATCGTGAAGGCAGACATGGTAGCTACTATGAAAAATGGATCACTCATACTTGATCTTGCCTCAAAAACTGGTGGAAATTGCGAATTAACGAGGCACGGAGAGACAATCGATGTAAACGGGGTCAAGATAGTGGCCTTCGCAAACATATTGAACCTGATTGCCTACGACGCTTCCAGACTGTATTCCAAGAACGTCTGCGCATTTTTTGAATTGTTGGCCCAAGAGCTGCAGAGTAATGGGAGTATAGCCGACTCCAAGGACGATATCATCGTGGCGACTTTGCTTGCGTACGATGGTAAGATTATCAACAATAAACTGGAGATTTCGTAGATGATGGACTTTGGGACAGGAGCAATGATAGCCACAATCTTCACATTGTCATGCTTCACCGGCTACTGCGTTGTTTTAAGGGTAACTCCAGCACTGCATGCCCCTCTTATGTCGGTCACAAATGCTATCTCAAGCGTCATTATAATCGCTGCTTTGCAAGTTACTGTATACAGCGCTCATGGCGAATTCGGCGAAGTAACAACAGCCAGATGGCTCTGCCTTGTGGCCGTCTTTCTCACAATAATCAACATAGTTGGCGGATTTATGCTCACAAAGCGAATGCTCTCTATGTTTGAAACAAAAAAGAAAAAGCCAGGCAATGATTAGTTTTTTAGTACATGCAGCGTGCTTTTGCGGCCAGGTAACAACTCAGCTTCCTGTAGCCTTGTCGTTGTTTATTTTAACTCTGCGCGGTCTCTCGTCTGCTAAAACAGCAAACAGAGGGAATCTACTGGGGATGGCAGGCATGTTGCTCGTTATTGCGGCGCCAATTCTGATGGCTTCGCGCAACCTGCTATTTACCAAACCCTCACAAATGTACTTCTTTTATCTAACGATGTGCACTCTGGTATGCGGCGGCTTTATTGGGTATCGCGTCGCGAAGAAAGTTAGCATGACGGCGCTGCCACAGCTACTGGCGACTTTCCATAGCCTGGTCGGATTGGCTGCAATCTTCATAGCCTGGGCCGTCCAAACATCACCATATACATTTGGACTAATAGGATCACCGGAAGAATATTTCTTGTCAGAAATTAACGCTCTGGAGTTAGCCATTGGTACAGTTGTTGGAGCTATCACGTTCGCAGGCTCTCTCATAGCTGCCGGCAAACTGCACGGGATCATTAAGGGTACGCTTTCATATAAAGGACGAAAGGGGGTAACCCTTACCCTGGCCCTAATACTGGTGCTGCTTATCGCATTCTATACAATATGCCCTTGCACCCATGTATTCTGCCCTATACTGGCTATCTCGCTGATGTTGGGCTATTTGCTGATTATGCCGGTTGGTGGGGCCGATATGCCAGTTATTGTGTCAATGCTAAATTCATACTCTGGCTGGGCGGCGGCAGGTATAGGATTCACTCTTAACAATATTCTTTTAATCGTAGTCGGGGCGCTCGTCGGTATGTCTGGAGCCATTCTCAGTAGCATCATGTGCAAGGGAATGAACAGATCGATAAGGAGCGTTATATTCGGAGGTGCAGGAGCAACGACGGCACCGACATGCTCAGGAACGACACAACCTAAAGGAAATGTCAAGCTCTGTAGCGGCGAGGATGCGGCGATAATCCTAAAGAATGCATCTACTGTGATCGTAGTGCCTGGCTATGGTATGGCAGTATCACAGGCACAGCACGCACTCAGAGAGCTAGCAGAGGCTTTGCAGAATGATGACGTTACTGTCAAGTATGCAATCCATCCGGTCGCCGGCAGAATGCCCGGCCACATGAATGTGCTCCTAGCTGAGGCAAACATACCGTATGAGGATGTGTTTGAAGGCGGCGAGATTAATAGAGAATTCAGCACAACGGACGTTGTGTTGGTGGTGGGGGCAAACGATATAACCAACCCAGCAGCCAAGACAGATCCGACCTCCCCAATATATGGTATGCCCGTTCTGGATGTAGGTAATGCAAAGACAGTCCTATTTATCAAGAGATCGTTAGCTGCTGGATACGCCGGGATAGATAACGATCTCTTCTACAAAGAAAACACTATGATGCTTCTCGGAGATGCCAAAAAGGTGCTGGAAACAGTCTTGCGCTCTTTTTAGTGCAATTACCAAATCCGATGAACGTAGAACGTAGAAAATTGCGAGCAAGGTAGTGATAAAGGAACTAACGGGCGGGCTCTTAACTGACAACTGATGCTGGGTTATGCTTGTGCGCAGGCCTTGTCTATTGCAAGGTGAACAGTTGTGTCACATGCCAGTTTCATGGTAGCATCGCTGCATTATGACAGACTTGATTTTACATAATTTGGAGGCTGAGCAGGCATTGCTCGGTGCGGTCATTCTTGACAACTCCGTTATTGACAACATTCCAGATCTGTTTAGAGCGCATCACTTTTCTGCTGAGCTTCACTCCAAAATATATACTGCGATATGCCAAATCCACGACATTGGTTCTGTCGCAGATCCGATAACGGTTTCCTCCTACTTAAAATCGGACGAGGTGTTCCAGAATGCGAACGGGGAGAAATATGTTTTAGATTTGGTTGACTCTGTGATTAGCATGACCGGTGTTGCTGATTACGCGAGGATAATATACGACCTTTACATGCGTCGGCAACTGGTTGAGATAAGCGACAGAACGATATACAAGGCCAAGGCAATGGATTCTTCTGAAAAAGCCACTGACATCATAGAAGCGGCCGAGAAGGAGCTATATGATCTGAGTGGCGACGCAACGATAAGTAGCAAGATGGTCGCGTTCAGCGACGCTCTTGCAGAATCTATTGAAGCTGCGACTTTGGCATTTAAAAGAGACACCAGAATCGTCGGCATAACATCTGGCTTTAAGCTTGTAGATAAGTGGCTAGGGGGACTGCACAACTCTGATCTTATTGTTGTTGCTGGGCGACCATCCATGGGAAAGACAGCGTTCGCTACAAATGTCGCTTTTAACGCGGCCAGAGCGAAACTGAGCGACATGACTGACGGAACTGGAGTTGTCTTCTTCTCCCTGGAGATGTCTGCAGAGCAACTTGCTACAAGGATACTCGCCAGTGAGTCTGGGATCCCGTCTGACTGTATACGGCGCGGTGAGATCCCAAAGGATGCCTTTGATAAGTTTGTTACCATCAGTCACGAGCTTGAGCGACTGGAACTGTACATAGATGATACCCCCAACATAACCATAAATCAGATCAGAAACAGAGTGAGAAGGCTGAAAAGGCAAAAAAACATAGGGCTTATTGTGGTGGATTACCTGCAGCTGATTGAGACCGCTGGATACAAGCGAAACGGAGATACCAGAGTTCAGGAGATTTCCGAGATTACCAGAGCATTAAAGGGATTGGCCAAGGAGCTGAACGTTCCAGTCCTAGCGTTGTCACAGTTGTCAAGAGCGGTCGAGCAAAGAGATGACAAGAAACCGCAACTATCAGATTTGAGGGAGTCTGGGTCGATTGAGCAAGATTCTGATGTCGTGATGTTCATATTCAGAGAAGAGTACTACAAGGCCAGGAAAGAGCCACCAGAATGTACAATTGAGCATGATAAGTGGCGCCATGAGATGGAAAAGATATATAACAGGGCTGAAGTCATAATTGCAAAACAACGCCATGGTCCAATCGGCACCGTTAAACTGTTCTTTGATGGCAGGTTAACGAAGTTCGGTAACCTCATTGAGTAGATTGCTGCTGTTGCTCGAGGTCTGCCGGCATGATGGTAATGTATGGAAGAAGGTAGCATAAAATGTTGTTTATCACTTGAAGACGCCGTATCCTGGTGTGGATTGCCAGAACAGTCTCAAGTTCGTATAAAGAATGCGTGAAACGAGGACATCCATGAAGATGATGGATAAAGCGCTGCGGCATACCAGTTTATCGGATACTGATTTTGATAGGCTGGAGTTCCTGGGGGACAGGGTGCTTGGCTTGGTCATTGCTAAATATGTATATAGTACTACTCCTGGCTCCGCTGGTGATATGGCCAAAAAGCAGGCCGCATTTGTTAGCGCAGATGCATGTGCGCGTGCCGCCGTACTGTATGGGCTCGACAAGACGCTGAAGACCGCTGACAAGAATCTCAAGCAGAACAGGTCTGTGCTTGCTGACGCTATGGAGGCAGTCCTCGGGGCAACTCTTTTGGACTTTGGGTACGAAGAGGCCGAGAAGCTGGTGATGGATCTCTGGCAAGATATCTTTAATGACTATGATGAGACGGAGCAAGAATACAAGACTCAACTGCAGGAGCTGAATCAGTCCTTGAATGGCCAAAGGCCTGTTTATGAGGTTCTTGCCAGCTCCGGGCCAGCACATGATCCTGAGTTTACTGTTCGTGTCACGGCTCTAGGTCGGACGGCATCTGCAACTGGGCGATCAAAGAAGGCAGCAGAAACAGCGGCAGCTAAGCTGCTTTTGGTGAATTTAAAGTAGCGATATTTTCGTTCCTTCTAATTTAGTTATAAGTCGGTTTATTGGGGGGCCACAGAACCCCCAATATCTCAGATATACACCCTTAAATTAAACGACATTACACACACAGTAGTCTTAACTGACTTTGCGTTGCCACCTTCTTTGACGGCGGTATCGCTGCTGTTCGACTCCTTCGCCAGATCAGCCATTAGCTTGTGATTTGCTTTCATGCGAGCTGTTCCTTCGAGTCCAATTGACATTCGGTGATCTAGGAGATACACCCTGATTCCGCCCCCAGCCATCGGGGTCACTGACACAGAACTTCTGCTCGTGCTACTAGCCTTGTCGGAATCTGAATCTGTAGTTGTATCAGCATACGTTAGCTTGTAGCCGGCGAACATCACTCCTGCCACTATATATAACTCAACATTTGGTGTTACAAGGTATCCAAATTGTGGCGCTAGTCCTACAAACCACTTATTCTTGACCTGCAGAGTGTCAATGTCAAGTGCGGGATCGTGTGCTGTGGTTGAATCCGGCCGCCAACCGTTGTATGCAAATGACGTCGTCCCAGGTTGGATTCCGCCTCTTATTTCGATTGTTATCATGGAATCGTTGACACGCCACGCATATCCAGCTGCACCTAGTATTTCTATCTTAAACCTCTTTTTTTGAGTTGCTGCAGATTTATTACCGGTAATGGCAGTTTCGCCAGGTCCCTTCACTTTTACGACTGTCTTAGTCATTGCGCCGCTTAAGCTGAGGCCGCCGACAAAGCCACCGTTTGGGCATGCCGCTCCAATAGCCTTCGTTATCGTCACTGCTGCTACCATCCATGCCACTAAAAATCTCTTCATTTTCATTTGTTCTACTCCGTCTGAATCGGATACGTCCTACCTAATTTTTATACAATATTTTGTTTGGTGGGCAATTTTTGCTCACAAATCTATGAAAAATTTATGAATGTGTTGCTGTAATGCATCAGAAAATGATCTAAAATTATTTTTCTTTACAAATTTATGGGCTGTCCTAGATAAGAAAAATAATCTAGAATGGAGAGATGAGAAAGAGCAGATTAAACAAACCAAAACAGGAGTACTCCACGGTAGGACCCACTGCAAGGAGTTCCCCAGAAATCCTTAACTTACACAAGGATACCGTGACACCATTTTTTCACAAGTTTTGGTTGTTGACTCACAAGAACACAGGAGGAAGTTTAACACCAAAAAACTCCTATCATGAAGATCCGGCTTTTTCAATAGATTGATGGTGGTTTTTAGTTGTTACCTAGGACAGCCCCTAACTATTTTGTATCTCTCAACGTAATACCTCAGTTGCTTTGGCGTAGCCATGTAAGACTTGTCCCATATTTCACTTCTCCAGTTGATATCAATATCTTCACTCTTCGGGACTATACAACTAGTCATCCTTCTTTCGAAACATGTCTATGGAAACAACATTCCCGCTTTGTGGTTTATCTGCTGCTGGCTTACTGATTTTCTTAACATTTGTAAGGTCTGGCATAAATTCCAGAGAAAAATCTTCTGATGGATCCGATACTGAAACTATTGATGCGAACGGGACGTAGATAGTCTCGTCAGCATGCTCAAACGTAAGGCTTACTGAAAATCCAAAATCGTCTACTTTGAGATCCCAAAATTCGTACTGCAGCACGATTGTCATCTCGCCATCGAATTCTTTTGCGAGAATGTCAGACATTTTGACATTTGGATGTGTAGTTGCGAATGTAACGAACAGGTGTTGTTTCCTGAATAATCCATGCCTGGAAACCTGCCGAAGGATTTCCTTTACCACGGACATCGAGGCACTCTTCAGAAGGTCCTCATAATCTATTCTCTTCGTCATATCCACTTCCGTCTTCAAACAAAACCATCTCAGTGGGGAAACTTCTGTTGCCCGGTGTTTCCCCAAACCGCAGATCCTACCGTCTTAGTTAAAAAACAGCAAGCGCAACTTCAGCTTAAAATCCCATTCCGGGCAAATTAAGCAGCTGCTGCAACTCCAGACTTCCTGTTAAGGTTAGCCACGGACCTTCTTCTGCCTCTTCTTCTATTTGAGTTGGCATTTATTTTCGTTCAGCCCGATATCGGTGGTACTATGCCGAGTGAAAGTCCTACCTTTATTACCACATGTCGAACCTTTTTCGCCCCCATATTGGCGGAGGCGCAGGGTACTGCCCCCTGGTCCATATGGCCTATTCCGTGATTCATTTATCACCATAGTTGCACAGATGCAACCGTTTGATTATAGCACGAATAGACCGCTAGGTGGATATAAATTTGTTCAAGATCACAGCGGCCTGTTATCCAGCAAGGATATTATTGAACCTCCTGGAGGAGTTCTGTATATCGTCGTTGATGATAACGTGCTCGTATCTTGCTATCTTCTCACAGTTGAAGGAGTTTTCAAGCCGATCCCGGAGGGCAGCAGCTCCATCTGAATTTCTCTCAGTGAGCCTCCTTTGCAGAGACTTAATTGATGGAGGCAGAATCAAGACTCCTACGCACTCGATACCTGAAAGCAGACCGTCTTCCAGGACCTTATAGGCCCCATCAAAATCGAGATCCATAATGCATCTGTTCTTTTTGAGGAGAACATCTGATACGGCGTTTTTGATTGTTCCGTAGCGGTTCCCAAAGCACTCCACATGCTCTATGAACTCGCCGTCCTTGATAAGCTCCTCGAACCTCTTGTGTGAAATAAAGTGATACTCCATACCATCACGTTCACTCGGCCGCGGACTTCTAGTTGTGCATGAAACTGTCACTCCAACGGACTTAACTGCTGCCGCGGCAAGTTTGATTAATGTCGACTTACCAGCTCCAGACGGTCCAGATACAACATAGCAGAGCTTCTTCCCCATCAGCGCTCATCCAGCTTAAACTCTATCCTCCTATTTTTGGCGAGATCATCACCTGTCTTCCCAGTTGCAAGAGGTTGATTTTCGCCAAATCCAGCCGCTACCAGGTGTTGAGGCTCGACGCCCTGTTTTATCAGATATTTTACGACAGAGATCGCACGGGCAGCAGAAAGCTCCCAGTTTGACTGAAAGCGTCCACCAGTAATCGGTCTATTGTCCGTATGACCATCAACTCTGAGAATCCATCTGATTTGTTTCGGTATCTTTTCTCCTAGTTCCTTTATAACACTGGCTAATTCCGAGACCTGCCGAGCTCCTTCTGGACTCAGTTCGTCCGATGCTGAATCAAAGAATAGCTCAGACTGAAAAACAAAACGATCGCCAACTATTTTGATACCTTCTCGCCCATCAACAATCACCTGCATTTTGTCGAAGAATTCCGATCTGTATGCATTTATCTTTGTAAGCTCGTTAAGTTTCAGGTTTTCTCTTCTGATACGATCCATTGCCTGCTTCTGTTCGTCAGCGTCCTTGTGAGCTGCGTCCAGAGCAACCATGACGTCCTTCAATTGATTGGTCACCACCTCAATCTTTTCAAGGAGAGTCGCCTTCTCTGCATTCTCATCCTTCCTGAGAGCTACCTCCTTCTGGAACATAGCCTGAAGAGTCTCGATGGCCTCGTTCAAATCTTCTATGCGCTTCGAAAGATCGTCATTCTTTGTGACGAGTTCGGCATTCTTGTCCTTCTCTTTGTTTAAAAGTGTGCAGACACTGCTGAACCTGGTCTTGAGGTCCGACAGGGTAGTGTCCTTATCGAGAATGACACGGGACAGGTAAATCTGCGAAGCGATGAATCCAACAAGAACAAAGATGAATACCAAGAGAACGGTGGATAATGCGTCAACAAAACCGGGCCATATATCTACTTCTTCTTGCCCCCCCCTTTTGTAAAATAGACTCACGTACCCAGTTTCTTCGCTATTCGTAATGATATGAGTATATCACCGTTGCACTGGGATCGCCTCATGATTTTTTATGTTTGTCTCTGTGAGATCTGACTGTTCTGTGTACATGGGCCCCACGCGTTAATGCCACTAGAGGCGGTGTGGTAGAATGGGCACAAGTGGGGGTGGACGGAGTGTTCTATTAGAGTTTTCTCGGGTATGCCGATTAAGTTATAGAAAAGCCACCTGTGCCTATTATTACAGTACCATACATACAACCGTACTGTCAAAGTATTTTTAGAGATTATATTTTAAAAACTCCACCATTTTATTTTTATCAATAGTTTGTTCTTTTTTTTTATTAATATCGTCATACATATATTTTACAGTTATGTAATCTCCGGCGCATTCGTTCTCTCCAATGATTAAAGCAAGATCGCATCCCATCTTATCTGCTGTCTGCATCTTTTTGCCCATTGTCCCGATGTGGAAGAACTCAGTAACAATCCCATAGTTGTGCAACTGGACACAAATGGCCATCGCAGCATCGTTTTCCTTTTCAGATACCGGAATTACGGCGGCCTTCTTAGTGCGCGGTGGCAGACTATCATCCTTGACGAGTTGCATCAACCTTTCGACTCCAAATGCAAAGCCGATACCAGAAACATCTGGCCCGCCGAGGGTTTTGAGCAATTTATCGTATCTACCACCTCCTCCGATGGAATCTCTCTCATGTGGCGATTTGATCTCGAACACAGTATGGCTGTAGTAATCCAATCCCCTGACGAGGAAGTTATCTATCTCATATCTTTGATTGCTCCTTTCCAGCAGTTCACACACTTTGTCGAAATACCGGCCAGCCTCGCTCGTGAAGCAGCTTTTGAGTCGTGGGGCCGCAAAGCATATTTCAATATCCGTTGCGTCCTTTGAATCCAAAATTCTTAAAGGGTTCTTTCTGAGACGCGCCTTAGAATCCGCAGATAGCCTACCTTCGTGCTGTGACAGATATTGCACAACAGCGTCCACATATTCCTTCCTTGTCTCATCGTCTCCAAGTGAGTTGATCATAATTTTGCAATCCTGGATCTTTAGTGAACTCAGAATGTCAGACGTTAACAAAATTGTCATAACGTCTGTATAGGGACTCTTTTCCCCAACATGTTCCGCGCCGAGCTGATGAAATTGCCTGTATCGCCCCTTTTGTGGTCTGTCATATCTAAACATCTCCCCATAATACATCAGTTTTACCGGCATTCTTTGCGCCAGTGAGCCAGTAGCAATAGCACGCATGATCCCGGCAGTTCCCTCAGGCCGCAGAGTTATGAGTTCTCCACCTTTGTCCATGAATGTATACATTTCCTTTGAGACAACGTCTGTGTCATCTCCTATGGATCTCTGAAAAACTTCCGTATATTCCACGATTGGGGTGCTGATCATGCTGTAGCCATACACTTTTGCTACCTTGCTGGCATTTTTAATGACATAGCTGTATTTCGCCATATCAGGACCATACAGATCCTTCATCCCTCTGACTGGTCTAAACATACTGCTTAACTGCAATTCTCTCGGTATCTGGGCTCGATGATACAACACCACGTGCTGTGCATGGGACAAAAATTTGAGATTCCTCCTCCAAATCCCTGGAGTAAAAGGTATTTTTTCGCGTAGGATGATTTTATCAACGCTTCAAAAGTAGCAGCCGGTTTTGGAAGGTGTGTGTGGCACATGTTCACTGCTCCAGAATGTATTCCCTAAAATACTTCAATCCAGAGCAAACAGCGACGATAGAGGATACCCACAGCAGGATCTCTCCAGCCCGAAGCATTGATTCAGACGATGTAACTGCTGCGAGCAACACAAGATTTATGGACAGCATTTGGATGGCTGTTTTCCATTTCGCGAGTAGTGATGTTTTGAAGTTTTCTCCAGATCTTTCCGATGCATTTCTGATGCTTGTTATGATCACCTCGCGACACAATATGACAGAGGCTGGGATAATGGCGTATTGCGATATTATATTGAATCCGGTTATAAACAAAACTGAGGTTGTTATCAGTATCTTGTCGGCAAGTGGATCCAGAATCTGTCCTATCTTTGTCGTTTGTCTAAATGCTCTGGCGTAGTATCCATCGAGGTAATCCGTTATGCAACAAAAGGTAAAGACCAACAGAGAAATGACGAACCCAGTGGTAGATCTCATAAAAAACCCGACAGCGAAGACAGGCAGCAGCAGCATACGCAGCATCGTAAGCGAATTTGGAATAGTGAGAAACTTTTTCATTCCTGGGCTCTGTTTAAAAACTGAACAATCGACTTAGCAATATGAGCTCCAATTCCTTTTACCATCTTTAAGTCATCCATAGAAGCCATTTTTAACGCTTCCATGGTGCCGAAATGTTCCAGTAGTGCCTTTTTTCTGCTATGTCCAATAAACGGTATGTCGTTTATTGAAGACGCTGAGATGGCTTTTTGTCGCCTCTTACGATGGAATGCTATGGCCGCTCTATGAGCTGCATCTCTCAGTGTAATCAAGAAATTGAGCAGTGGATTGTTCTCTGCTAGCGTCTTTTCTTCGCCGTCGCTTAAGACTACCTTTTCGTCCCCAACCTTTCTGTCGTTTTGCTTGGCAATCCCAATAACTGTTATCGTATCTGATAGTCCAGAGTCGCAGACGACGTCACGTGCAGCAGCCACCTGCGTTTTGCCACCATCAACTACGATCAAATCTGGTTTTTTGTTGATTCTGTCGGATTTTAGGCGCTTCTCAATTAAGAATTTCATCATCCAAATATCGTCTCCTCCCCTGGCGATCTCATCGCTTATGTTAAAGTATCTAGCCAGCTTCCTTTGGATTTCCCCGTTTTCATAAACGATCATAACCCCGCATGCACTCTTACCTTGGATGTGACTGTTATCGAATACTTCTATCCTATTCAGGTTGTCGCGTCCCACTAGTTTGCAGAGTTCTGGAAGTGGATCCCCTCGGAGATTCAAACCGTTTAGTCTCAATTTTGCGTTCAAGTAGCAGGACTTTAAAACACGCTTATGAAGTTCATGCCTTGCACGCACTATCTTCGTCGTTACTCCCAATGCGCTGAAGAAACCATTGATTGCATCGACATTTCCTATATCGCAGTCCGTTATGATGCGAGCCGGTGGAATCACATCCATATAGATTTGCGTAACGAAAGACGCCATGATATCTGTGTCTGTGTTTTCCTCATATATGTTCTCTATCAGGAATGTTTCGGTTCCGACGCTCTTACCTGACCTAAAAAACGAGATACAAGCGATTGCGATGCCGTGGCCCCTCACAAATGCAACAAAATCTGCAGAACACACGTCATCGATCCTAATGTATTGTTTGGCCTGTATCTCAGTTATTGCGCTGACCCTGTCCCTTACTACTGCAGCAAGCTCGAAATCTTTGCTTTTTGCTGCAGCATACATCTGGTTCACAAGAGCCTTTCTTGCTATCTCATCCTTTCCAAGTAGCAAGTTTTTGGCTAGCTTCACATTCTCCGTGTAGTCTTCTTTGGTTATCTTGCCAACGCATGGAGCAGAGCACCTTTTCAAAAAGTGCTGTAAACACGGCCTCTTGGTATTTGTGAAGACGTTGTTCGTACATGTACGCAGGAGAAAGATTTTTTGTATGACATTGAGAGTATCGTCTAGTGCATGTATGCCGGGGTACGGGCCAAAGAAATTGCTTCCTCCTGGCTTTAATGTTCTGTGCTTGAAGATTCTTGGAAAATCGTGATCCCAGTCTATGACGATATACGGGAACGTCTTGTCGTCCTTCAGCAGGATGTTGTACATCGGCTTTAGCTTCTTTATCAGGTTGCTCTCGAGTAAGAGGGCCTCAACCTCAGAGTTAACGACCGTAAATTTGATAGTTGAGATGTTGGCAACCATCAGCCTGATCCTTTTGGATAAATTTCCGAGATTTGCATATGACTGCAACCTGTTCCGCAGGTTGTTCGCCTTGCCCACATATATAATTTCGCCGTTTCCATCTATCATCTCGTAGACGCCTGGAAATGTGCCGGCCTTTGCAGCTGTATCAGTTATAAGCTCCAGAATTTCTTCTATCTTCTTCACTGCTTGCCACAAATGTGTGATACCCAGCAGGTCATCATATTATACGAGGTGACTTTTTTACAATGTCTTAGAAAAATTTTTGTAAATTATTAATTTTGCTTGTAGTCCCATACATAAAATTGGCTAAAATACAGTTGACTTTTTTTGGGAATTGGTGGTGGTAATGAGTATGGTTGTTGCCAAATTAGTGGTCTTGTTGGGTATGGTCTCATGCATGAGTGCGAATGCCGGGCTGAGCGATAAGAGAAACGGCGAAGGTCAGAATGCGACACAAGATGAGAAAAGTAACAGTAATGGGAAGCCAGAGCTAGAAGTGTCAGGCTCAGCAGCGGTGCATGGAGTTTTTTCCAATCCGGATGTAACGTACAGTTCACCGAAAGCACAAAGAGCAGACACGGACTCAACCACCCCACGCATAGCAGGTGGAGAAGCAAACATCGCATTCAAGGCACGTGGCGAATTGAAAAATGGCGTGAGATACGGGGCAGTCCTGGATATTGACGCCATGAAAGGTGATACTGGCGTTGATAAGATGTACGTACTCTTTGAGAGGGACAACGTAGGCACATTCCAAGTAGGAAACGTAAAGGGACCAGAAGCGACGATGCTGTGCGGAGGCCAGCAGTTGATAGGCGGCACATGCGGTGTCGACGGCACAATCACAAGAGATATGGATTATGCAACTGGAGTGATCTCACCAGTGTATATGATTGGATACTCGAGCAAATCGACAAAGATAGTATACTATACGCCGAAAATCTTTGGCGGCTTCCAGATCGGAGTGGCATATACCCCGGACACGAAACACGTAGGACACGACGACAAGAACAGGCATACCGGCGATACCTCTACAGGCAACGATAAGGGCTTGTTTATGAAAGGAAAAGATGATAAACAGCGTCCGTCAGGGAAGAACCATCTGTCGATAGGCATCAGACATCAATACGAGTTTAAGAACGGGTGGGGTACAAAGATTGCAATGGTCTACCTAAGAGAGACTGTTAGGCGAGTCAAGGTTACACACGTGGCAACAACAGACACCTCTCCGATCGCAGCAACAGAGGTGCCGCTGCGGAATACCAAAGCCTATCACATAACTGCGACAGTATCATATAAGAATATCGAAGTAGGGGGTGGATACCTGAATAATGGCAAGTCTAGGATGCCAACTAAAGACGCGATCTATGAAAACGACAGGATTGGTGGATGTTTGGCAACGGCAGAGAGCAACGCAGGCCATGCTTGGAACATCGGAGCACGCTATACAATAGGCGACTGGAAAATTGCAGTGGTGTACCATAACACAAAAAGGAAGGTAGCGAGCGGCCAGAGAACCCGAGGTCAAATGATCACTGGATCAGCAGAATACAAAGTCTGTGACGGCCTCCTGTTGTTTGCTGAGATTGATCGAGTCATGACGCACTCATGTGATAAGGCATGCGCGATACGCGACGCCTCTGCATCTGGGAAATCATCTGCTGACATTACGGAGGAAGACAAGGTGGCCATCAAGGACCAACGCTGTCTGTTGCTAGCGATTGGAGCTAAGGTAAGCTTCTAGCTCGAGAACTCTATCTTGAATCCCCCAGACACGAACATTTTGACAACAAACTGTGTGAGCGCGAAGAGAAAGGCTCCTGGTGAAGAGATGTTACGGGGGGAGAGATGAACAGCGAGTATGTAACCAGTGATCGAAAATAAACATGTTGAGAACGACTAAAAGCTGATAAAATAAAAGAAGAAGTAATATTTGTGGAGCTATTATGAAGAAGACAAAAGTGGTATGTCTTTTAGCACTGTTATTAACGAACAGCCAGTGGAATTCTAGCGCGCAACCGGACGGGCCAACAGCTGGGTCCGTGCCGTACGAATATGACGTATACAAATGGGACGCCTCAACGAGATCCACTATGGATAAAGAGATTTTTCAGGTATTGTCGGCAAACTTACCACAAGGGGAAACTGACCTTCTTCTCCTGCTAAAAGTGATTCTTCAGGTCAACCCGAGATTGAAGGTGGGGTTGGACGGCTCCATGATCACATGCAGATACGAGAACAAGATTGGTTATGATATCTTTCGGATCCCAGTTTGTGACTTCACGGACAGTGACATCGATGGTGCTGTCACGGCACTACTCAAGACACTACATTACGCAGGTCCATATCGCATGTTCATGGTTGAAGTGGTAAAGTCGTGGTACACAAGGCAGCTCACCATCGATAACGATGTTCCGATTAGGTATCTACCTCACGATGTAGTAAGTTTCTTGCTTAACAATGAAACACTCACAACCACGTATCCCGTAATGACGGAAAGAATCAGATCGATGTTACAGTTCCTATGCAACTGAAGCAAAGTACGAATGCTAGCTGATATTGATCAGTGGTGAAGAGAAATCTCGGTCAAAAAGCTATAATCGCCGCCTTTGAGCACACATGACATGGACATCTGCAGGCTCTGCATTTCTTTGATAAAGGATATGCTTTCTATTTCCAAATCATAGAGTCTGCTTTCAGATGCCAAGATTGCTTCTTTACAATGAGCCTTATATTTCTCCAAGTCTTCGCTGGATACACCCACGGATTGCAGGTCTCTGACGCCATAGCGGTATGGTGAATCCTTGATCCTTGTGTTTGCGTGATCGCCACTAAGCGTTAGTCTCGTCGAGAGAATGTTTCCAATTTCCTCGGTGATTGACCGGCATATTTCTTCTGCGGAATCGAGGTATTCCTTCCCGTGGATGAATTTACTCAAGAACGGGGCATCAATCTTTTGCGCTATGCTCATTTTCTTTGCCTAAATAAAAATGCAGGACGCAGCCAACACTGACGAGCCAAAACACACATGCGGATAGCAGAAAATTCCATAATGTTGATGATACCCCAAACACTAACCAGTTGACACGGTCGCAGTATACCCTGTTATCGTCCAAAAAATCTGACCCAGAATCGTTTAGTGTAGGAAGTTTCGAGATACAGCCACGTGGTCCGATCCACCAGTGGTTCTCCACCCCAAGATGGTATAGCCCAAATGATAAACCGAATACAACTGCCAGCAATAGCAAGATTCTGAGAATTGGCCATCTGACTGATGATAAAGCTATTAGGGCAATAGATAGGTACGCGTATCTGGAAATTAAACACAGCTGACACGGTTCCTTCGCGAGCACCATCTCAGCAAAGACAGATGTCCCAAATGCAGCAATAGCCATGCAGAACACCATGAAATGCACCATCTTTAGCTTTAATATGAACACACTAAACTCAAAAATCTTGTGGCCCTCTCTCATTTATTTATACTATGCCACCTTGTCGATATGAAGAGGATTCACAAGGAAACGTGTACCTTTGTAAATTCATGGGCTCCATCATAGCCATGGATTTTGATCCATTCTGTCAGCACCTTCAAGAACCAAGTGTTAGCTTCTTCCTCCGAGGTTTCTAAAATACGTATCTCCGCCGCAGTATCTTTTCCAGGGTTAAGGCTGATATGCGCATACCCAATAATGTCCACGCCGTGATATAGGACGAAGTGCTCTTGTGCTGGGTCATCCTTTTCCAACTGAGGGAGGCCTGCTTCACCAGACTTTACGAAGCACTTTTCCCGAAATTCAATTGCCTTTGCCCATTCTGTCTCTGTCAAACATTTCAATACACGTAGGCGATTGAACCCTGCTTTTCTCAGGACATCGTCAATGAATTCCCTTTTTCTGAGCGTGTAAACTGGAAACGACAATTTTCCGACTCTTTCTTGCGAAGACTCATCCTGCAGGATCTCCATCTTGAGAGATGCGTACTCTTCGCATGTTTTTGTATGTGTCCTCAGATAGTCGCGAAAAAGCAAATTGAGTTCAATCTCTGGGTGTTGTTCATCGAAGAACATGTGCAAATTAACATTGCGGCCGTTCCTTTTCGTAAAACCGCATTTGAGGGGGATGTTCCACTCGCCTCTATAGGTATATCCGGCGTTTTGTAGGATCTCCACGGCATTGTTACGCGCCTTCGCAACTGCCACAATATCGATATACGGCTTTGCGGCCAAGCCCGGGACTGAGGTCGATCCCACGTGATGAATAGCGATGCATCCATCCCCCAAAATAGAGGCAAGGACGTCCTTCTCGGCCTCGAACATTGCTGGCCAGCGAGAATCGTATGGCACGACTTCAACGCGTCTTTTTTGCTCCTTCTGCATATTCATCCATTCTTATGACAACAGATCATCCAATTTTCTCTTATATCCCTGATCGTTCAGATAAAGTTTCTCGGTAAATTCGAAGAATTTGCTGATTTTCCGAAATAGTTCCTCTGATATTGTGTGCTCTATTCTGCATGAGTTTGTTGCGGCTTCTTCTTCACTGAGCTTAAGGATATTGCAAAAAAAATCATTCATTATCTTGAACTTCTCCATGATGCCTTGGGCAGTCTCCATTCCAAGCGAGGTCAATGTCACCTGAGAATACGGCGTGTAGTTGATGTAGCCTCTGCGTGCCAGTATGTGCAATGCTGCATTTACTGACGACTTCTTCACTGACAGCACGCTTGCGATATCGGACATCTTGGCGTACCCATCTTGAGACACCCTGACATATATCGTTTTCAAGTAGTTTTCTTGGCTTGGAGTCAAAGCTCCTGTATCATCTGCTGAAATTATCACTTCTGCGAACCGTTTCCGCCTCCATTGCATCGTGCGTCAGCCATAATTTACATGGCTCTTGACTAGCAAAATCTATTTTTGAGAGAAATCTTTGGCTATCAAACGAGCCAAATTTTCTCCTCTGTGATTGAA
The DNA here is from genome assembly GCA_031258785.1 of Holosporales bacterium. GTDB lineage: Bacteria > Pseudomonadota > Alphaproteobacteria > RUG11792 > RUG11792 > JAIRMJ01. The sequence goes on from JAIRMJ010000013.1 coordinate 42,235, forward strand.
TCTAAACTCACATTCCTTTAGATGCAACATAAAAGACT
>JAIRMJ010000032.1 GCA_031258785.1 Holosporales bacterium
AGGAGATATATTGATATATAGATGTTGGCTGTTGTAGCTGAGAATGTCGTGGGTAACCTATAGGGTTTTCCACACATTCTTAGCTCTTACACGTATGGATTAAAATACGGTTGACTTTATGGATAGTGTGGATTGAGAAGATCTAGCGTGTGTCACACGTAAGCCGCTTTTCCTACGATGCCTTTCACATACAGCTTGCCGCAATCCTTTAGGAGCGATTTAAACACGTAGTCTTCATCGTGCCATCTTATGGCAGATAGGAGTGCCCTATCGACCATATGAGGTGGTCTTTGCATTACTATCTCGAAGAGATATTCTCCATCTTTGATTCCTAGCTGTTTGATAGCTGCCCTTGTATGCAGGATTTCTTCATATAGACACTCAGTTGTAGACGTGAATTTTTTCTTGTGTCGCAGGAGTGTGATCTTTTCGTATAGTATTAGGTTTTTGTTTTTTGTCATGATGTTTTTCTCCTTTAGCGATTAGCAGACCGACAGTGGTCTGTGAGCATTAACGATATGTCTTATGTATTTTGATTCCATGATGTCCGCCTCTGAGCATTCATATATGTTTTTTGATATGTGCAATATCGCCAGTTTGAGGTCGTCTGGAATCTCTGCGATTCTGTCTGTTAGTCCAGCCGTATACTCGATTTCTATTGGATACTTGGAGCCGTTTGTTACGAGCAATGTCTTGTCGCCATAGTTTTGCGTGGTATACAAAAATACCTCGCGGCTTCCATTGGCGAGTACTCGCTTGACGGAGATGATCTTTTTTACATGACTGACTGGCAACAGAATTTTTTTTGATGATGACAGTTCGTCGCTGTAGTGGGTGTATCTGTACGTTTTCTCCAAGATTGGTTTTTCGATGCTGTTCTCAAGTAGTTCTGTGGCGATGTCAACGATGGTAGTGAGGTATGTATCCTCGTGATTGTGGTCAATCCTCAGATGAGCCTTCAGAGTTTCCAGGCTCAGTGCCTGATCTTTGTGTTTTTTGATTATTATGTTCATATTGTGGGTCTCCTTGTTTTATTTATATTGATTGTGCGGACTTGTGCATGCCACTAGCATGTGATTGTCATATTTTTTCATGGAAATGTCACAATCTTAGAGGAAACAACGTCCCATAAGCTACTAGCCACGGCCAACTTAACGTCGCATCTTCTTTGAGATCTTTCTGAAAAAGGCAGCTGAAACTACTGCCGCCTGCATCCAGTGTACCACACATTTTCGCGAGACGCAAGCCCTTTCTTAGCCCATAAACTTTGGCACAGCCTTTTCTTATATGCACAGACTACCTTCAAACTACGATGATTAGGTTGACACGGCAAGTCTGTATGGTATAGAATATTGCCATGAAGGCGGCGTTTTGCGCCGAGAAAAGAGTGATTTATAACATGGAAAAATGCCTACTATAAGCCAGTTAATTAGGTCTCCGAGGAAGCCAAGGTTCGCTAGGAACAAGGTTCCTGCGCTTGAGGCTTGCCCGCAAAAGCGTGGCGTATGCGCACGCGTTTTCACGACAACTCCGAAGAAGCCGAACTCGGCTATGAGAAAGGTGGCCCGTGTTCGTTTAACGAACGGATATGAGGTAACTGGATACATTCCAGGTGAGGGGCACAACCTCCAGGAGCACTCTGTCGTCATGATTAGGGGGGGCCGTGTCAAGGACTTGCCCGGTGTTAGGTATCACATCATAAGAGGTGTTTTAGATACACATGGCGTAAAGGACAGGAAGCAGGCGCGCTCCAGGTATGGCGCCAAGAAGCCGAAATGATTTTTGTTATAAGAGGAAGGTAGATGTCTAGACGTAGAGCCGCTGAAAAACGAGAGATTTTGAAGGACCCGAAGTATGGGAACGTAATGGTAACGAAGTTTATAAATTGCCTGATGTATGACGGTAAGAAGTCTGTTTCAGAGCGCATCCTTTACGGAGCGTTCGACAAAATTCAGGGGAAGACCGGAAAAAATTGCATCGAGTTATTCACACAGGCGCTATCGAAGGTGCGGCCGACCCTAGAGGTTCGTTCAAGACGTGTTGGTGGAGCTACGTACCAGGTTCCATCCGAGGTACAGCCAGATAGGGCACAGGCTCTCTCCATAAGGTGGCTGATTAGAGCAGCGAGGGCACGAGCTGAAAAGACGATGGAGGAGCGGTTGGCAGCTGAAATTCTAGATGCAGCCTCTGGCAAAGGAGCAGCCATAAAGAAGAGAGAAGACACGTTTAAGATGGCGGAGGCTAACCGAGCCTTCGCGCATTACCGATGGTAACCACTGGGAGGAAAAGACAGGATTTATGAAACGTGCAACGTCTATAGAGAGGTATAGAAATATCGGCATCATGGCTCACATCGATGCTGGCAAGACTACCACAACGGAGCGGATCTTATATTATACGGGAAAGTCCTATAAGATAGGCGAGGTTCATGAAGGCGCCGCAACAATGGATTGGATGGAGCAGGAGCAGGAGAGAGGAATAACGATTACGTCAGCTGCGACAACATGCTTCTGGAAGGATCACAGGATTAACATTATAGACACTCCTGGACATGTTGATTTCACAATAGAGGTTGAAAGGAGTCTCAGGGTTCTAGATGGAGCTGTAACGGTGTTTGATGGCGTCGCTGGCGTTGAGCCCCAATCGGAAACAGTCTGGCGGCAGGCGGACAAGTACAGAGTCCCGAGGATCTGCTTCGTAAACAAATTGGACCGCATGGGAGCGAATTTTTACCGCTGTATTGATATGATAGTGGAGAGATTGGGTGCGCGTGCCTTACCCCTCACATTACCCATAGGTAATGAAGCAGATTTCGAAGGGCTGGTCGATATAGTTGAGATGAAGGCATACATATGGCACAACGAGGATCTCGGCGCCAAATACGATACAGTTGAGATTCCGGCGAATATGCTTGAACAAACACAGAAGTACAGACATGAAATGCTTGAGATTATCGTTGAGGCCGATGACGCGGTGATGGAGGCGTATCTTGAGGGAAAAGAGATATCCGTAGAGATGACTAAGAAATGCATAAGAAAGGGGACGATAGCTGGTCTCTTCGTCCCTGTCCTCTGCGGAACGGCATTCAAGAACAAGGGTGTGCAGACCCTGCTTGATGCAGTTGTGGATTACCTCCCTTCACCATTGGATATAGGTGATATTCACTGCACAGATCTTAATGGATCGGAAGTAACGCGCAAGCCGGAAGATACGGCTCCATTCGCAGGACTGGCTTTCAAGATAATGACAGACCCGTTTGTTGGCAGTATCACGTTTTTGCGTATATACTCTGGCGTTGTTGAATCCGGCACTAGCGTTCTGAATTCTGTCAAAGACAAGAACGAGAGAATTGGCCGCATGCTGTTAATGCACGCAAACAATAGAGAGGATATAAAGTACGCAGCTGCCGGCGATATAGTGGCCCTCTGTGGATTAAAGTATACAACAACTGGTGAAACGTTATGTTCGCAAACGGCTCCTGTTATTTTAGAGAAAATGGAGTTTCCAGAGCCAGTCATAGAGATTGCGATCGAACCGAACACAAAAGCCGATCAAGAGAAGATGGGCATAGCATTATCACGCATGGCAGCAGAAGACCCGTCGTTTAGGGTCTCCTCAGATGCTGAGAGTGGACAAACGATCATAAAAGGCATGGGCGAGCTGCATCTTGAAATAAAGGTCGATATCCTCAAAAGGGAGTATAAGGTCGATGCGAAGGTCGGCGCTCCGCAAGTTGCATACCGAGAAACAATAACGAGGCAGAACGATATCGATTACACGCACAAAAAGCAGACGGGTGGGGCAGGGCAGTTTGCCCGGATAAAACTCGTGTTTGAACCTCTTGAGCCAGGATCAGGCTTTGTATTTGAGAACAAGATCGTTGGCGGTGTTGTTCCAAAGGAATACATACCAGGCGTGGTAAAGGGTTTAAATTCTGCACTGAACACTGGTGTGATCGCTGGATTCCCTATGATTGACTTTAAAGCAACGTTGGTGGATGGCGCATATCACGATGTCGATTCAAGCGTGTTGGCATTCGAGATAGCTGCCCGCGCCGCCTTTAGGGAAGGTATTGGAAAATGTACGCCGCGGCTACTAGAGCCAATTATGAAAGTGGACGTAGTAACGCCAGAGGACTATATGGGAGATATCATTGGCGACCTGAATAGTCGAAGAGGCCAGATTTCTGGAATGGATCAAAGAGGCAATGCACGTGAGATTTCCGCAATGGTTCCACTGGCAAATATGTTCGGATATGTGAATATATTGAGGTCAATGAGCCAAGGAAGAGCGCAATTTTCTATGACATTTGATCATTATGATCAAGTTCCGCAGCAAATTGCTGATGAAATCAAAAACAAGATGTAGTAGAATCGCGGAAGTGTTGATAATTTTTTTGAAGAGAATGGAGTAGGAGATGGCGAAAGAGAAGTTTGAAAGAGTGAAGCCGCATTGTAATGTTGGGACCATTGGGCACGTTGATCATGGCAAAACGACACTAACTGCGGCGATCACCCGTGTCCTATCCAAGATGGGCAAGGCCGAGTATCAGCCGTATGACCAGATTGATGGCGCTCCTGAGGAGAAGGCCCGTGGGATCACTATTTCTACTGCTCACGTCGAGTATGAAACCGAAAAACGCCATTATGCTCACGTGGATTGCCCAGGCCACGCTGACTATGTAAAGAATATGATAACCGGTGCAGCGCAGATGGATGGTGCCATTCTCGTCGTCTCTGCTGCTGATGGACCAAAGCCCCAAACGAGGGAGCACGTGCTTCTTGCTCGTCAGGTCGGCGTTCCTGCCCTTCTCGTATATTTGAATAAAATGGATTTGGTGGATGATCCAGAATTAGTGGATCTGGTTGAGATGGAGGTAAGAGAGCTTCTAAATTCGTACAACTTTCCTGGCGACGATATTCCGATTGTTCGTGGTGCTGCTATTGCCGCGCTAGAGGACGGCGATAAGACACTCGGTGAAGACTCTATCATGAAACTAATGGAGGCTATCGATAGTTATATCCCGCAACCGAAACGGGCTGTTGATAAACCTTTTCTCCTTCCAATCGAGGATGTATTCTCAATCTCAGGCCGTGGCACGGTTGTTACTGGCCGTGTAGAAAGAGGCGTCATAAAAGTTGGAGATGAAATTGAAATAGTGGGCATCAAGCCAACTCAAAAGACGACTATTACCGGCGTTGAGATGTTTAAGAAGCTGCTAGATCAAGGAGAGGCCGGAGACAACATTGGAGCCCTACTGCGTGGTACAAAGAGAGAAGAAGTCGAAAGAGGACAAGTTCTGGCGGCACCAGGCACCATCACCCCACACACAGAGTTTGAGGCAGAGGTTTACGTGTTGACGAAAGAAGAAGGCGGGAGACATACCCCATTCTTTGGCAATTATCGTCCGCAATTTTACTTTCGTACGACTGATGTTACTGGCTCTGTCACACTGCCATCTGGGGTGGATATGGTGATGCCAGGTGACAACGTGAGATTTAAGGTCGACCTAATCTCCCCGATCGCAATGGAAGAGAATCTAAGATTTGCGATCAGAGAAGGTGGACGGACGATTGGTGCCGGCGTAGTTACGAAGATCATAAAGTAGAGTGAATGGAAAAACAACCGATGGAAGCAAGGACTATCAGAATCAAATTAAAGGCATACGACCATCAGCTGCTTGATCAGTCAGTGAGGGAAATAGTCCATGCTGCGAAAAGAACAGGAGCGAGCGTGATAGGCCCAGTGCCGCTGCCAATGAAGATTGAGAGATTTACAGTTAACCGATCGCCGCATATAGACAAGGAATCTAGAGAACAATTTGAAATCAGAACTCATGGACGGCTGCTCGATATAAAGGATTGGCTTCCGCAAACTGTCGATGCTCTGATGAAGCTAGACCTGGCTGCTGGCGTCGATGTTGAGATTAAATCATAAGGTGATTGCAAAATGCGCAGTGGACTAATGGCAACAAAACTCGGAATGACGCAGATGTTCAAAGAGGACGGAACGCAAGTTCCGGTGACAGTGCTTAAGGTTGAGCCGAACGTTGTAGTCGCACTCAAGAATCGAGATGAACACGGCTACGTTGCCGTCCAGTTGGGGACTAATGAGACACATGACCGAAAGATCAAGAAACCGCAGTCAGGTTATTACAAAAAACTTGGATCAAAGAATTACAGAAGATTAAAGGAATTTAGGGTCGACAGCACTGAGAATTACGTTGTTGGAGATGTAATTGGCGTGACGCACTTTCAGCCGGGGCAATACATCGATATAACCGGGATAACCAAAGGAAAAGGTTTTGCCGGTGGTATGAAACGACACGGATTCGGCGGCCTTAGGGCGAGTCACGGTGTGTCTATCACCCACAGATGTCATGGCTCGACTGGAAATAGAACGCAGCCAGGCAAAGTCTTCAAAGGAAAGAAGATGGCTGGACATATGGGGGATGTACAGGTAACCATACAGAATCTGAAGATACACCTAGTGGATGCTGAGAAGGGCGTAATCTTGGTTCACGGGGCTGTTCCTGGATGTAAGAGCGGAACCGTCTACGTTAAGGATGCAATAAAGAAGGCGGCACCAGGAGCTAGTAGGTAAGAATAATGAAACTTAATATCATAGACAAAACGAATCAGATTACCGGTGAGTTGCAACTTTCCGACGATGTGTTTGGACTGGTACCACGAAAAGATATCATGTCTCGTGTTGTGTTATGGCAGCTCGCAAAACGACGAAGCGGGACACACTCAACGAAGGGCAAATCAACCGTACATGGGACGACGAGAAAATGTGTAAGACAAAAGGGATCAGGAGGCGCTCGACACGGGTCGAAGAAGGCTGTACAATTTCGCGGAGGCGGGATAGTGTTTGGTCCGGTTGTAAGAGAACATAGCTTTTCAATTACAAAAAAAGTCAGAAAGCTAGGCCTACGCATGGCATTATCAACTAAAGCAAGGTCAGGCGATCTCGTGGTGGTTGATACGTTGCAACAAAAAACTGCTATAAAAACGAAGGAATTTATGGGACGTTTTGGGAGACAAGCTAAAACGGCATTATTCGTGGATACGGAAAAAGACGAAAGGATTCTAAACGCTATTTCAAATATCGTTGGCTATGATTTTGTTCCACAACTAGGAGCAAATGTGTACGATATAATCAGAAAAGAGAAATTAATAATTTCAGTAGAAGCGATAAAAGCTCTGGAAAGTAGATTGGTATGACGGATAGACAAAAAGCTACTGCAACAGATTACGATATCGTACGCTATCCAGTTCTAACTGAGAAATCGACGAGGATTCTGGAGAAATCGAATGCTTATGTGTTTGTTGTTGATAAATACGCCACGAAGCCGTTGGTCAAGAGAGCAGTGGAGCGGATTTTCGGCGTAAATGTGGTCTCTGTGAACACAATTCTAACAAAAGGAAAGCGAAAGGTGTTCAGAGGTATTCGCGGACGCAGAGCAGATTACAAAAAAGCAATGGTAAAACTTAAAGCTGGCGAGAGTATCGAGTTAGGGGCGGGAGCGTAGTTACATGGGATTAAAAAGATATAAAGCAGTAACAACCTCGCAACGACAGCTCATAAACATTGACAGGAAAGAGCTGTGGAAAGGGAAGCCATACAAAAAACTTACAGTCGTAAATGTTGATCGGGCCGGGAGAAACAATCATGGACATATCACTGTATGGAACCGCGGTGGTGGCCACAAGAGACGGTACCGACAAATTGATTTTCTCAGGGATAAACGTGATATTATAGCAACAGTGCAGAGGATAGAATACGATCCTAATCGGAGCTCGTTCATAGCATTACTGCAATATACGGACGGAGAATACAGATATATAATAGCTCCTCAGAAATTGAAGATAGGAGACGCCGTGATAGCATCGGATAAGGCAGATATAAAGCCTGGAAACATGATGTTAATGAAAAGTATCCCAGTTGGAACGACGATCCATAACATTGAGCTAAAAAAAGGAAAAGGGGCTCAGCTGGCCCGCTCTGCTGGAGCTGCGGTCCAGTTAGTTGGACGTGATGGTGAATACGTAATTCTCAGGCTACCTTCCGGTGAACAGAGGCTTGTGAATGGAACGTGTACAGCGACTATAGGCGAGGTCTCAAATCCGGATCATCAAAATAGAAGCTATGGTAAGGCTGGAAGGAATAGGTGGCTCGGGAAGAGACCGTGTGTTCGAGGCGTTGCTATGAACCCGGTAGATCATCCGCACGGCGGAGGTGAAGGTAAAACTTCTGGCGGAAGACATCCTGTAACTCCATGGGGGATTTCTACGAAAGGGAAAAAAACCCGTAGAAACAAACGAACCAGTCAGTATATAATGTCGAAGCGAAAGTAGGGAAAGCGTAGATGTCTAGATCTGTTTGGAAAGGACCATTTTTTGATCGATACCTGCTCAAGAAGGCGGAAAAGGTGAAGGCCTCTGGGCGGTCGGATGTAATCAAGATCTGGTCGCGTCGATCGACTATCCTACCGCAATTTGTTGGGTTAACATTTGGCGTGCATAACGGGAAGAAATTCATTCCTGTATCTGTTACCGAGAATATTGTCGGGCATAAGTTTGGTGAGTTCGCTCCAACCCGCACGTACTACGGGCATGGAGCTGATAAGAAGGCGAAGAAATGAGTGAACTAGGAAATAATACGGCGAAGTCGATTTTACGCAAGATTCGTGTGAGTCCACAAAAGTTAAATCTCGTTGCCTCAATGATCAGAGGAATGCCAGCTTCAAGGGCTTTAAATGTTCTACGCTATTCGAAGAAACGGATCGCAATCGATGTGAAAAAAACTCTCATGTCGGCGATCGCAAATGCAGAGAACAATAATGGCATCGACGCTGGTACGCTGTATGTAAAGGAAGCGTACACAGGAGATGGAATAAGATTGCGGCGGTTCCACCCTAGGGGGCGCGGCAGAGGTGGTGTGATTATGAAACCATTCAGCAACTTAACCATAGTTGTCGAAGCCAGAAGGGCAGAGAGTTGATATGGGACAGAAGGTAAATCCCGTCGGGATGAGATTAGGTATCCTGCGGACGTGGGAATCCAGGTGGGTTGCCAGTCGTGGATACTCTGAACTACTGTTCAATGATCTTGCGATACGAGACTATATTCAACGACACTATAAGTCGGCTGGAGTTGCGAGAGTCGTGGTTGAAAGACCGGCGAAGAAGGTATCGATTGAAATTTATTCGTCAAGGCCGGGGGTTTTGATCGGGAAAGGAGGGGCTGATCTGGACAAACTTAGAAAGAAGCTCTCCGAATTAGCAAAGACCGAGATTTCCATAAACGTTGTAAATATCCGAAAGCCGGAGCTTGATGCGTACCTAATAGCTGAAGGTATCGCTTTTCAAATTGAGAAGCGAGTTTCGTACAGACGTGCCATGAAAAGAGCTATGCAGTCAGCGATGAAATTAGGAGCGCTTGGTATACGTGTGAACGTTTCTGGCAGACTAAATGGGGCAGAGATTGCTAGGGTGGAATGGTATAGAGAAGGTAGGGTGCCACTACACACTCTCAGGTCAGATGTTGACTTCAGTGTCAGTGTTGCTAAAACGACGTACGGCACGTGTGGCGTGAAGGTGTGGATATATAAGGGCGATTACGAAGTTGGCGATGTATATTCAAGAGATAAGAAGGTATAGGCGATATGTTGTTTCCCAAAAAAACAAAATTTCGCAAAGCTTTCAAGGGTCGCATAAAGGGTGTGGCAACTACTGGTACAGAGGTAGATTTTGGGAGCTATGGTCTTAAGGCTCTGGAGCCGGCTAGGATCAGTGCCCGCCAAATTGAAGCGGCGCGACGTGCGATCTCAAGATGCATGAAAAGGGCAGGACGCGTGTGGATCAGAATCTTTCCTGACCTACCAGTTTCTAAAAAGCCTGCCGAAGTCAGGATGGGAAGTGGCAAAGGATCTCCAGAATACTGGGCCTGCAGAGTAAGGCCGGGCAGGGTAATGTTTGAAGTAGATGGAGTTCCTGAATCAGTGGCAGTAGCAGCGTTCGGATTGGCCGCGGCAAAACTGCCGATAAGAACAAAATTTATTAAGCGAATAGTTTAGATTGGGAGCTGATTTATATGAAATTTTCTGAGCTGTTACACAAGGACCAAAAAGACCTCTGCCAGATGTGTACAGATTTAAAGCAGGAGCACATGAACTTGAGGATTCTTTCGAAGACGACGCAAGAGACGAAGACGGCAGCTATCCGCCTGTGCAAGAGGAATATAGCCAGAGTCAAAACGCGCTTAACCCAAATGAGAGCGAAGAAGTAGGAGAAAGTATGCCGCGTCGTGTTTTACATGGAGTTATTGTTAGCGATAAGAACGATAAGACTGTAACAGTCAAAGTTGAACAACGTGTCATGCACCCTATCTATAAGAAATACGTGCGAGCGCACAAAAAATATGCGGCACACGATGAGGAGAACAAATTTAAAATAGGAGAGATGGTGCAGATAATTGAATCTCGGCCTATATCAAAGACGAAGAAATGGGTGGTAGAAACAATAGCGAAGGGGAAGGGCTAAGATGATACAAGCTGAGTCAAGACTAGGTGTAGCCGACAATTCAGGGGCAAAGGAGGTCTTATGTATCAAGGTGCTTGGTGGGTCTAAGAGAAGATATGCTAGTGTCGGTGATGTCATAGTTGTGACGATAAAAGATGCAATTCCCCGTGGAAAAGTAAAAAAAGGAGAAGTGCACAAAGCAGTGATCGTCAGGACCAAACAGCCGGTCAGACGAGCAGACGGCATGCAGATCGCGTTTGATCGAAATGCAGCGGTCCTAATAGACAAACAAGGTGAGCCGATAGGGAGCCGTATATTTGGCCCTGTGACGAGGGAACTAAGGACGGCAGGATATATGAAAATAATATCGCTAGCGCCGGAGGTTTTGTGAGATGACGCAGCTGAAATGCAAAATTAAAAAAGGGGACCTCGTGCAGGTCATTACCGGGCGCGAAAAAGGTAGACGTGGAGTTGTAAAACGAGTTCTGCTTGACAGAGCGGCTGTTATTGTGGAAAATATCAACACTGTTGTTAGAAATGCGAAACCGAGCTATAAGCATCCGCAAGGATCGCATGAAAAAGAGATGGCACTGGCGGTTTCTAACGTGAGCTTGATTGACCCGAGCACGAGTAAGCCCGCGAAAGTGGGATACAAAGCTGTGGAAGGCAAGAAGGTGCGATATTTTAGGAAGTCTGGAAACGATGTTTAGAGATCAAATAAGATGAGTTATTCGAAGCAGAGATACTTTTCAGAGATCAAAGGTGGACTGATGAACAGTCTTGGCCTATCAAACGAATATATGGTTCCACGTCTTGAAAAAATAGTCCTGAATTGCACATCTTCAGAAGCAGCGCACGATGGTAAGGTTCTGCAAGCCATTATGAGCGAGATGACGGTAATAGCAGCTCAAAAGCCGGTTATAACCAAGGCAAGAAAATCTATTGCTGGATTCAAGCTCCGCGAAGGAGCAAATCTTGGAATAAAGGTGACTTTACGTAGAGATCGCATGTATGAGTTTGTAGATAGGCTTGTGTACGTAGCGCTGCCGCGCATCAGAGACTTTAGGGGCTTATCTTCTCGAGGATTTGACGGGAATGGCAACTACTCAATGGGAATAAGGGAACACATCATATTCCCTGAAGTGGATTACGACAAAATTGATAAGATCAAAGGATTTGATATCACGATTTGCACGACGACGAAGAATAATAAGATGGCACTTGAGCTCCTTAAGGCCTTCAAGTTCCCGTTTACGAATTGAGGATAGGAAAGGGTGTGTAAATAAAATGGCGAAGCGAAGTTCCATGGAGAATAACAATCGCAGGAAGCGGATGGTCCACAACAAGAAGGAGACAAGATCAGCTCTGAAGGCTCAAATAAAAAGCAAGGAGCTAACGCTTGTAGAGAAGCTTGAGATTGTACATAAGCTCGCTGAAATGCCACGGAACTCGTCAGCTGTACGCGTGAGAAACAGGTGTGCTCTCACTGGAAGGCCTCGCGGGTATTATAGGAAATTTGGAATGTCTAGAATAGCGCTAAGAGAGCTGGCATCAGCCGGGTTTTTGCCCGGTGTTGTAAAAGCAAGCTGGTAGGGAGGAAGAAATGAGTACGATTGACGCCATCAGTGATTTGATCACAAGAATCAGGAATGCTCAGCAAAGAAGAAAGCTGACAGTTGACTCTCCTGCATCACGCAACAGAGAAGATCTAGTGAAGGTTCTGTTAGATGAAGGATATATCAGGGGGTATACGATTATTCAATGCCCAACGACAGGGCACAAGATACTGCGAGTAGAATTGAAATATTTTGAAGGACAGCCAGTTATCTATGAAATTAAGAGAATATCGAAACCAGGTCGCAGAGTTTACTCATCTATAAAAAAACTGCCGCTAGCCCGTAATGGACTAGGCATTAGCATCTTGTCCACAGATCGTGGAGTCATGTCTGAGGTTGAAGCTAGGAAGCGATCTCTTGGCGGCGAGATCATTTGTTCTGTTTTCTGATGATAGGAGAAAATAACATGTCGAGAGTCGGGAAACACGTCGTAGCAATCCCTCAGGGGATAGAAGTTGCTTTGAATGGGAACGCGATAAATACAAAGAAGGGCTCACTCGAGAGTTCATATGAAGTCCCGTCTTGCATCAAGGTGGAACACCTAGCTGAGGGACTGCTATTCACTCCAAATAATTCAACAGCGAAGACGAGATCTATCTGGGGGACATCGCAGCGTAACGTTGGTAACATGATCCGCGGGCTAGCGACTGGCTTTAAGGTCGATCTGGAACTTATTGGAGTTGGATATAAAGCATCTGTCAATGGTAAAAAACTGATCATGCAGCTTGGATATAGCCACGACATAGAATATGAGATACCAGATGGAATTACGATTTCGTGTACAAAGCCGACGACGATAACGGTAGGTGGACACTCTAAAAAACAGGTAGGCGATGTTGCAGCCCTTTTGAGAGGTTATAGAAAGCCAGAGCCATACAAAGGAAAGGGCGTCGTGAGAGCTGGTGAGTTTGTTTACAGGAAAGAAGGGAAGAAGAAGTAGTTATGAAGACGGCCGAGCAACTGAAACAGATCAGAAAGTCCAGGCAGCGTTACAAGGTGATGAGTGTTTCAAAAGGGAAACACCGACTTGTGATCCATCGGACCAACAACCATATGTCTGCTCAGATCCTCTCGAAAGATGGGACGACGACGGTGGCTCAAGCATCGACACTTACAAAAGAATTTAAAGAAACGAGGAAACGTGGCAATAACAAAGAAGCTGCGGAAGCCATCGGTAGGCTGATAGCAATGAAGGCTGTTGCACAGCAAATAACAGAAGTTGTTTTTGATAGGTCTGGGTTTTTATACCATGGCAAAGTGAAAGCCCTAGCAGAGAGTGCTAGGGATAATGGGCTGAAATTTTAGAAGAGAGCGCTAATGGAGAAAGTTGCAGAGCACAAAAAACAAGGTGAGGTTCAAGAGCTGATAGTTGAGAAGCTAGTTAGCGTCAGGAGAGTTACCAAAGTTGTAAAAGGTGGCAAAAACATGAGGTTCTCAGCGCTCGTGGTCGTTGGCGATCAGAATGGACGTGTTGGATATGCCTCAGCGAAGGCGAGGGAAGTGCCGGATGCAGTGAAGAAAGCAGCAGAAAAAGCCAGGAAGTCCATGATACGAGTATCACTAAAAGAGAAACGAACAATAAGGCACGATATGTCAGCGCGCGTAGGAGCAGGATTGGTCTTCCTGCGGACAGCACCGTCTGGAACAGGAGTGATAGCTGGTGGTCCGATGAGAGCAATTTTTGAGGCTCTTGGTGTACAAGATATAGTGAGTAAATCAGTCGGCTCTGGAAATTACCATAACATGGTGAGAGCTACGTTTGCAGCTTTGAAGAGTATTGTACCTCCGAAGGTAATTGCTGCAAAACTCGGGAAAAAACTGCCTGAGATTCTTGAACGGCGCCACGTAAACAAATCTTCAGAGGCTTCCACTAAAACAAAGCAGGAGCCAGCGTGATATGACAAAGAAGAATGAACTAACGATAAGGGTACGACAAATTGGCAGCGTTATTCGCCGCGAAAAGAGGCAGGCCCTGTATCTAAAATCTCTTGGGCTGTCTGGAATTGGAACGGAAAGAGAGCTTCTGGTAAGCCATGCTGTCTTAGAACTAATCAAGAAGGTCAGACATATGGTGAGGATAGTGCAGTGAGCTTAAAGTTGAATGAAATTCGAGATAATAGAGGTGCCAGAAGGCATATGAAGCTGCTTGGAAGAGGCATAGGATCTGGCAAGGGCAAAACCTCCGGAAGGGGAGGGAAGGGTCAAACGGCTCGCTCTGGAGTCAGTCTAAATGGCTTTGAAGGAGGGCAAACACCAATCTACCGGCGTCTTCCAAAAAGGGGTTTCGTTAACCATGGACGCTGCAAAATGTACGAGTTGGACTTCCTAAAGATCAATCGTCTGATCAAGAACGGATGCATACCAAATGGTGGAACAGTGGATGGTGCACTTTTAATAAAGGTTGGATACATGCCAAAATACAACGAAGGTATATCGCTTATAGCAAACGGAAAACTTGATGCTCCAGTACAAGTTTGCGCAACACGAGCCAGTGCTAGGGCTAAAGAGATACTGGAAAAAGCGGGTGGGACACTGACAATCGAATAGGAATGAAGGAATGGTATCGCCAATAGAACATCTAGCTAAAAACTTTAGCCTCTCATCATTCAAGAAAGCCGAGGATCTCAAGAAACGTCTTTTGTTCACGCTTTTTATCCTGATAGTCTATCGACTTGGCACCTACATACCATTACCAAACATAAACCCCGCAGTTGTAACTGAGTTTACCAGGAATCACGCGGGAGGCTTGTTCGGGATACTCGATATGTTCTCTGGGGGCGCCATGGGACGTATGACTGTATTTTCACTGAACATTATGCCATACATATCTGCAAGCATAATCGTCCAATTAGTAACATCTATGTCTCCACATTTGACTGCACTCAAAAAAGAGGGAGAAGCTGGACGAAGGAAGATAAATCAATACACGAGATACGGAACGGTAGCGTTAGCTCTAGCACAGGGTTATGGAATAGCCGTGGGATTAGAGCGGCTCGTTGGGCATACTGGTAGCGCCGTGCTAGATCCTGGCCTACTATTCCGCTTCACGACAATGACGAGCTTAACTGGTGGCACTCTCTTTATAATGTGGCTCGGCGAGCAAATATCGTCACGCGGTATTGGTAACGGATCCTCTATCATCATCTATGCAGGTATAGTGGCAAACTTACCAGCAGCCCTATTTAATACGTTTGCAATGGGCAAACAGGGAGCGATCTCCGTCATGGCACTGGTATTGCTGTTGGTCTTTGTAGTGGCTGTGATAGCCTTCATAGTGTTCATGGAGAAGGCAAACAGAAGGATACCAATTCAATATCCGAAACGCCAAACAATGGCGAATATGCCGGCACAACAACAGGGCACGCATCTACCGCTAAAATTAAACAACGCAGGTGTGATCCCCCCGATCTTCGCTTCATCGATATTGCTGCTACCCGCAACGATCGCTGGATTCACAAATATAGATCCTGAATCTGTGTTTGGTACGATATCTCGACTATTTAATCACGGCACACCCCTGTATATGCTATTCTATGTGGCTGCGATAATGTTCTTTGCATTCTTCTATACGGCGATAATGTTTAATCCGGAGGAGACGGCGGAAAATTTAAAAAAATCTGGAAGCTACATTCCTGGGATTCGTCCGGGTAGTACGACGGCGGACTACATAGAGACTATCTTAACTCGTCTGACAGTGCTGGGATCTATCTATCTAAGCTGCATTTGCATCCTACCTGAAGTGATCTTATCTCAAATTTCTCTGCCATTTTATTTTGGCGGAACAAGTTTGTTGATCGTTGTAAACGTTTCAATCGATACAGTTGGTCAATTTCAGTCATACTTGGTGGCTCACCAATATGAGGGGCTGTTTAAACGCGGAAAAATGAAGGGAATGTTCTAGAGCCGATGCAACCGCAGTGGGTAGTGATGCTTGGTGGACCAGGCAGTGGAAAAGGAACACAGGCCGAATACCTGAAAAAAGAAAATGACTTCTACGTCATCTCTGTTGGGGATCTGCTGCGCGCGGGCAAGGATGAAATCGTTGAGGGAGAAGGACGGGCGATTGGAGAGATAATTGGAGAAGGTTCACTTTTACCCGATAGCGTGATCACAGAATTGGTAAGGACAGAGATCAACACAATCAACACGGCCGAGAAGAGCGTAATATTTGACGGCTTCCCGAGGACAATAGGGCAAGCAACAGCTCTGACACAGCTGGCCAAGGAATTTACCAAGGCCGTAGGCAAGGTCCTACACTTTGTGGTTGATGAGAAAGTGTTATTTAAGAGAATTCTTGGTAGATTTAAGTGCGTAAATTGTGGTAGGCTATACAATGATTTTTTCTGCAAGACGAAGGTTGCTGGTGTGTGTGATATCTGTGGATGCACGAGCTTTGAAAAACGTGAAGATGATAACGAGAAAGCATTGAAGAGACGGTTGGATGAGAGCCACGCGAAGACGGAGGTCCTGGTTGATTATTATAGTCAATACGGGATCCTTAAAACAATCGACGCTACTGGCAGCGTTGAATCTATTAGAGCGGCTGTGTTGAATAGCTTGAATCTACGGAACGAGGAGGTGGCTTAGTGGCACGAATTGCTGGTGTTAATATCCCGACTCACAAGAAGGTAATCGTAGGGTTGACATATATATATGGGATTGGACGATACAAGGCGAAATGCATAGTGACACAAGCTGATATCCCTGAGACCCGCCGTGTAGCGGATTTAACAGATGCCGAGATTCTAAAGATCAGAGAGCTTATTGATAGCAACTACAAAGTGGAAGGTGACCTACGACGCGAGATATCGATGAATATCAAGCGAATCACGGACCTTGGGAGCTACCGCGGCTTACGCCATCGGAGGGGACTCCCAGTCAGAGGACAGCGGACACATACAAATGCCAGAACGAGGAAAGGAAAGGCGATCCCAATTGCAGGAAAGAAGATCGCGACTAGATGATTATGAGAAATTTTGAATAGGAACGGATATGGCGAAGCAAACCACAACCAGAATAAAGAAAAAAGAAAGGAAGAACGTGACAAGTGCTGTGGCGCATATTAATGCGACGTTCAATAACACAATAGTCACGATCGCGACAGAGACCGGCAATGCAATTGCCTATGGATCAGGTGGAATAGTCGGATTCAAAGGAGCTCGAAAGTCCACTCCATACGCTGCACAGTTGGCGGCGGAAGATGTGGCTAAGAAGGCAGCTGAACACGGTGTAAAGACCTTGAAAGTTATTGTGAAGGGGCCAGGGGCTGGACGCGAAACAGCGATTCGATCACTGCAGTCAGCTGGGTTTACAATTACATCGATAACAGATGCGACGGCTTTACCGCACAATGGCTGTAGGCCTCCTAAGGCTCGCAGGAACTGAGATTTGGTGGATTTTTAGAATTTGGAGTGATTCTGGTGAATACTTGGAGAATGTTAATTAGACCTGGAAAGATCGATGTCCGATATTCGGATCCGCAACTGAGGGATGCGACTGTTGTTATAGAGCCTCTTGATAGAGGGTTTGGAGCGACTATCGGCAATTCGCTGAGAAGAGTGCTGCTTTCCTCTATCAATGGCTCCGCTATAGTTTCAGTAAAAATTAACGGTGTGGCTCACGAGTTCTCCGCAATTCCAGGAGTTCGTGAGGACGTCTCCGAGATCATCTTGAACCTCAAGGCGCTACGGGTGAAACTACACTCTGAGATACCAAAGAAAGTCAGAATATCAGAGCGTGGAGCAAAGGTCGTATGTGCGAAGGATATTGAATGTCCAAGCGAAGTCGATGTTATGGATCCTGATCATGTGATTTGTACGCTTGAGAATGGGGCAGATCTCAATATGGAGCTGACAATTGAAAATGGCAAAGGCTACGTCCCAGCAAAGCAGCAAGCGGATCAGAAGAGCGTGATAGGGCTAATTTTTATAGATGCAATATTTAGTCCAGTGGAGCTAGTTGATTTCAAGGTCGAGAAAACCAGGGTCGGACAAAGGACGGATTATGATAAGCTTATAATGAGAATAAGGACTGATGGGTCAATCCGGCCGGATGATGCAATGGCGCAAGCAAGTGCGATCCTGAGGGATCATTTCTCTCACTTTGTAAACTACGAAGAAAATCTATATCGCGACGACAGGGATGACGCTGAAGAGTTTCCGTTTGATAAAAATCTGCTGCGAAAGGTGGATGAGCTGGAGCTGTCCGTCAGATCAGCCAATTGTTTAAAAAACGAAAATATATTTTATATAGGAGACCTTATCCAACGATCAGAAAATGATATGCTGAAGACACCAAACTTTGGCAGGAAGTCTCTAAACGAGCTTAAGGCACTGTTGACAAGTATGGATCTAACATTTGGTACGGTCGTGACAGGGTGGCCGCCAGATAATTTGGACGAATTGTCTAAAAAGCTCGAGGATCAGTATAATTAAGAGATGGAGAAAGCTTCATGAGACACGGATATGCGAAAAGAAGGCTGAACCGAACAAGCTCACACAGAAAGGCTATGTTCAGGGCTATGGCGTGTTCTCTCCTAGAACATGAGCAAATCACAACAACTTTACCTAAAGCAAAAGAACTGAGGCCGATTGTGGAAAAGCTGGTCACAATGGCGCGAACGGACTCTCTTCACAAAAGGCGGTTGGCCGTAGCAAAACTGCAGAGTAATAAGGTCGTGAAGAAACTTTTTGAAGACATCGCTAAGCGGTTTGAAAGTAGGCCTGGTGGCTACACAAGGATCATGAAGGCAGGCTTCCGATGCGGGGACGCAGCCCCGATGGCAGTTGTGGAGTTCGTCGACAGAAGGAATACCTCTGACCCCAAAGAAACGGAAGGAGTGACCAGGTAGAATGAATGGATATTTGGCGACAGTTCTGAGTATATGGCTCTGTACTGCTTGCGAACAAACGATGATAAACCGTGGATATGATGTAAAGCAAGAAGAGTTCAACCATATAATTGTTGGGCAAGATACCGCACAGACGGTGTTTAACAGATTTGGGTCGCCAACGGTGAGGTCGACAGTCCTGGGAGAGGACGGCTCATATAGTTGGTATTATGTCTCGAAGAAGTCGGAGAAGAACGGGTTCTTGGAGCCGAAAGTGGTTGAGCAAACAACTATGATAGTGACGTTTAAATCAAATGATGTTGTAAAGTCGGTGACACGAGGAACTGGAGAGCAGTCAGTAGCAGCTGTCAACGAAAAGACTATGACACACGGAAAGACCGGTGGCATTGTGAGCGAGGCATTTGGTGGACTTGGCAAGTACAGGAAACAGTTCGAGCAACAAGATGAGAGCAGCAGCAAATAGTGGTAGTAGTACGGGCGACTGATAAGCGCACGTTAGCTGGTGATATCAACAACGACGTGGCACAGTAACCCGTTCGTATAAACAAATCCATCTGCTATGTCGAGTACATGAAATGACCCATCTGGGGTTGCGTAGGTTACCTGGCCAACAATCTTCGACATGTAGGGCTGGTGGTTCTTGCGGATTGAGGTTGGACCGTTGCAAGTTGTCACATACACTTCTGACACCTGTCCATCGTAAACTTTTCTCTCGTCACACAAAAGGACTAAATCAAACATCTCTATACCTCATCAAAAGTCCAGATTTGAATAATCCGCGTTGGGCGGCACTTGTGGAAGGTTGTCATTCAGAACGCTCCTAAAACTTGGCCTGGATTTGATTCTGGCGTACCAGCTCTTGGCCATCTCATACTTATTCCATTGTATGATCCCAAGGTAATCCAGTACAGAGATAAATGATGCTGCATGGATATCCGCAATTGAGAAATTTTTCCCAGCTAGCCAGTTCCTTCTATCAATCAACCAGGATATGTAGTCTAGGTGCTCAGCCAGCTTGGAGTTGGCAATCCTGACATACGCTGGATCTGGTGATCTGTCTATGTTCTTAGCAAACCTCTTCAAGATTTTTTCTTTTATTATGGGATAATACACATCCTTGTAAAATATGTGATCGAACCAATCTGTTATTTGACGTGATTCAGCCTTCTGCACTGGTTCGCTGCCAATCAGCTCAACTTCTGGATAGACTTCGTTTAAGTACTCCCTTATGGCCGAGCCTCCGGAGATTGCAGTTCCACCAATGTCTACCAGGACTGGGACCTGTCCGAGCATGTTGTATTCTACCAGCGCGTCCGATGGAGCCCAAGGCGCCTCATATACCATCTCATAATCCAGCCTCTTTTCAGACAGCGTGACACGGACAGCCCTTGAAAATCCACATAGCGGATATTGAAACAGTTTTCGCATTTCTTATTGGCTTAGATCTGCATTATGTCATGTTGCTTCATGGCAAGGTGTGCCTCTATTTGCTTAGAATAGTTGTCGGTTAGTTCCTGGACAGCATCAGACAATCTCTTGCTTTCATCCTCACTGATTCCGTCATCTTTTTCTAGGTGCTTGACACATTCCATCGCCTCACGCCGTATATTTCTTACTGCTATTTTGGCATCTTCTGCATATTTTGCCGCCAGTTTTGATAACTCACGTCTCCTCTCATCTGATAACGGAGGTATCGGCACCCTTACGGTTTGCCCGTCCACTGTCGGATTCAGATTCGCTCCGCTTCCCCTAATCGCGGCTTCCACATTCTTTACTATGTCCTTGTCCCAAACTGAGACTGTCAGCAGCCTAGGGTCATTAGCGGTAATTGTTCCCACTTGACTCATTTGCAATATCGACCCGTATGCCTCAACCTTTATCGGCTCCAAAAGAGCAACAGTCGCCCTGCCAGCCCTGATTCCGGACAGCTCTCTGACAAACGTCTCGGAAGATAACTCCATTTTCGTCTTAAATTGCTGTAACCTAGTATCCAATGCCATGATCGCCTTTTTGAACCGAGAGACACGCCTGCAGTCTACCAAAGTATTCCGCTTCCAACAACAAAAGAGTGGTTGTCTGGCACGGCCTATGCGTTATTTTGGTGTACATTTTTTCCATGTTTTCGTTTGCAGCTATTCTTTGATTCGCTCAAATTGGACATGGCTTTTATCTAGGATTCCAATTCTTCACCCAGCTACCGGGTGCTTTCTGATCCATTTTTGTTGGGGAGGGGGCAGCGATTCCTGTTCGCGTCTTTTTTATCATTTCAGAGTTTACCTTGGATCCTATTGCTGTGATGCTATCCAACACTCAATTCCCCTCCCACGGTACTTAGAATATCCCACAGGAGGGTGCACTTGTTTTCGTTTGCAACTGCTTCTTCGACTTATCGTTCTCAATTGCGCACGGTCAATCGCTTACTTTGCGCTTATGGTGCCTTTTCCGGTACTGGCTGTTGCGGCAGCTCCTCAATCGCGGATGTAGCTTTCTCTGCTGTCTGCTCAGGTGCCACTATAGGTGGTTCCTCTTTCGGGCTCTCTGGCATAGTTACAGTAGGCTCCACGGTGGGCTCGTTGCTAGGCGTAACAGTCTCTTCGTTAGCTGACACGTCTTCTGACCCAGGAGTTTCATCTTTTTTTTGTTCTTCGTTATCTTTATCTTTTGTTGCTTCTTTTTCGTCGCTAGAGCCGCCGAACCAACCCGCTTGTGCGCTCCCAGTTGCAAACATTGCTAACACCAGAATCACTGGTCCTGTTCTTGTCTTCATCCTAAGTTCTCCTCTTATAAACATTCCGTGCTATTCTTGCACCACCTGGTTTCCATTCTATATTGTATAGCGCAATTTCCTAGTAAATTTTGCAAACTGTACGTGTTTTTTTCGCCATACGTGTCATTGTGACCATGCTTTTAGTGCCGAAAAGATACGATCTCTATTTTGAAGACTCTTCATACGCCTTCAATACGTCATTTATCGTTCCTTTAAATGAGAACATCACCTCTGGGATATGGTCCACATTCCCGTTTGCTATGTCCCTAAATCCATCGATCGTGTCCTGGAGTTCAACGAATACACCCTTGCGGCCTGTGAAATTCTCCGCTGATTGCAGTGGCTGTGACAGGAATTGCCTGATTTTCCTCGCTCTACTGACAATCAGTTTGTCGTCCTCTGATAGTTCGTCCATTCCGATGATTGCTATGATATCTTGCAAGGACTTGAATGTCTGCAGTATATACTGCACATCCCTGGCGACTTCATAGTGCTCGTTGCCAATCACGGTTGGGTCCATCATACGCGACGAAGATTCCAGCGGATCAACTGCTGGAAAGATTCCAAATGACGAAATCTGTCGACTGAGGGCAGTCGTAGCATCAAGATGTATGAACGACGTAACGGCAGATGGGTCAGTAAAGTCGTCTGCTGGGACGTAGATGGCCTGGATACTGGTAATTGATCCGTTTACTGTGGAGGTAATTCTTTCCTGGAGAGTTCCCATCTCAGCCGCTAGAGTCGGCTGGTATCCGACAGCTGAAGGGATTCTTCCAAGAAGGGTGGATAACTCTGATCCAGCCTGCGTAAATCTGAAGATGTTGTCTATGAAAAACAGGACATCCTTGCCTTCGATATCTCTGAAATACTCTGCCAATGTTAGCCCAGTGAGCGCGATTCTGGCGCGGGCTCCAGGCGATTCATTCATTTGTCCATAAACCAGAGCAGCTTTGGAGCCGTCTTCACCAGGGCGTGTATTGACCCCAGATGATATCATTTCCTCGAAAAGGTCAGTACCCTCTCTTGTTCTCTCACCTACCCCGGCAAATACCGAATATCCGCCGTGTTTTTTGGCGATGTTGTTTATAAGTTCCATAATGAGGACTGTCTTGCCGACACCTGCTCCACCAAACAGGCCGATTTTGCCGCCCTTCATGTATGGGGTCAGTAGGTCTATGACCTTGATGCCTGTCACTAGCATCTCTGTTGTTGTGGATTGCTCTGCAAAGACCGGGGAGTCCCTGTGTATAGGCATATACGTGTCAGTCTGCACTGGAGGACAGTTGTCTATTGGTTCCCCAGTAACGTTTAAAACACGCCCAAGTGTGTTCCTCCCAACTGGGACGGTAATTGGGGCATTCGTGTTAATGACTTCCATACCTCGAGCAACACCGTCAGTTGATGACATAGCTATGCACCTAACGGTTCTCTCACCTATATGCTGCATTACCTCGAGGCTGACCACCCTCTGTGAAACGCTGTTTCGCCCAGTCGTTGCCGTCTTTACCTCTTCTAGCGATAGCCCTGTATCCTTTGAGTCGCTTACGTAGAGTTTTAGAGCGTTGTATATAGCTGGGAGCTGTCCATCAAAATGCACATCAACAACAGCTCCTATTATCTGCGTAACTACACCAACATCTGACTTCGTCGTCTCTCTTTTTTGTTTTCTCTTTTTTGGTTCTTTGCTTACTATCTTGTGCATACTGATCCTATTTTTCGCTTCCTTATACGCATTCTGTGCTGGAAACTATCTCGGTCAACTCTTGGGTGATTTTATCTTGCCTCAGTCTGTTATACAAGGTGCCCAGGTTGTCTGACATGTCTCTCGCATTCTTAACTGAGTTATCCATTGTTATAACTCTTGCTGATAATTCCGCCACCAGATGCTCCATAATTAGCGCATTCAGCATCCTTTTTAGGTACGACGTGAAAAGCTCCTCTAAAAAGTTTACATCGTTTCCTTCTATTTCGACATATGGCGTCGTGCCGCTGTAAGTTTGCTCAATTGGGAAAATTTGATTGCTGCTGGCTTTTTGTGTTATGGCGTTCTTGTATTCTCCGCTTACGACGTGGATGTTCCAGACACCGAATTTTGTTATATATTCTGTTATTAGCCTTACCAGTAGGCTCGTAAATTTCCTTGTATCCTGGCTTGCATACGTCCTCTCAACCGTTATCGACTTTTCGCTATTTTGTTTAATGGAGTTGCCTTTCTTTCCAAATACCTCAACATAGGCCCCTGGATTTTCGTTGACAAGTTCACTAGCTTTCTTAGTTATAAGTTGGTTAAACGGTCCGCAAAATCCCTGATTTGTGGATAGCACCAGAATCAAAGTCCTGCCAGTCGTTTGTCCAAGCCAGTGATCATGTGGTATTCTTTCTTCGTAGAGACATTCGTTCATTGACAGCACCAGCATGTTTTGCAGCATCTCTGCACACTGTCGCGAATGTTTGTTCTCGTGATGTACTCTCGAGAGCTTTACAGTTGCTACCATTTTCATCGTGTTCGTAGCCTTCATGATGCTGCCAATCGTCTTGATTCTGTTTCTTATAACCTTCAAACTTTCCATTAGCTCTGCTTCCGGTTCACTAAATTCCACCGAGATTTAAATTTTTTCAAGAAAGACTCGAGTTCTGTTTTTGTTTTCTCTGAAATTGCGTTTTCAGCCTCGATTTTTTCTATTATATGCGTCTCAGTACGGATTGAGGCTAGCAATTCACTCTCGATCTGCTTGATCTGTTTCACACCTACATCGCCCAGATATCCGTGAGTGACGGCATACAGGACGGCCACGTGCTCAGCATTTCTGAGGGTCTTGTGTTGTGGCTGCTTCAAAATCTCGATTATCTTCTCGCCTTGGTCCAACATGGCCCTCGTTGCGCTATCTAGGTCGCTGCTAAACTGGGAAAAAGAAGACATTTCATTATATTGAGCCATCTCGATCTTGATGTTTCCTGAGACCGATTTCATGGCCTGAGTTTGCGCTGCAGAACCAACCCTGCTCACTGATACCCCTATGTTGATCGCTGGTCTGATCCCTTTGTAGAACAGGTCCGACTCCAGAAATAGCTGCCCATCCGTGATCGATATCACGTTGGTAGGAATGTATGCTGCAACGTCACCTGCCTGTGTCTCGACGATCGGGAGGGCAGTCAACGAGCCACCCCCAGCTGCTGTAGATAGCTTAGCTGCCCTCTCCAAGAGCCTGGAGTGCAGATAGAAGATATCGCCGGGGAACGCTTCTCGTCCTGGTGGTCTCCTCAAAAGTAATGATATTTGTCTGTATGCAACTGCGTGCTTGGTGAGGTCGTCGTATACAATTAATGCGTGCATCCCGTTGTCTCTGAAATACTCCCCCATCGCGCATGCAGTGTATGGGGCAACGTACTGCATAGAGGCCGGATCAGAGGCGGTTGCGGCTACAACAATAGTGTATTCAAGGGCACCATGGTCTCGTAATGTCTGGACAATTCTGGCCACTGACGACCTCTTCTGGCCAATTGCGACGTATATGCAGAAGACCTTCTTGTCAATTGGTGCCGATTCATTATATTGCTTCTGATTGATGATTGTATCGATGGCAATCGCTGTTTTTCCTGTTTGCCTGTCTCCTATGATCAGTTCTCTTTGGCCACGGCCAATTGGAAATAAGGAGTCTATAATCCTGATCCCTGTCAGAAGCGGTTCATTTATTGATTGGCGTTCAATAATCCCAGGAGCTGCATTCTCCATGTTATATTTGACGGTTCCAGCGATATGTTCCTCCGCATCCACGGAATCTATCGGATTCCCGAATGCGTCTACGATCCTGCCTAGCAACCCCATGCCAACATTCACGTCCACAATTCTGTATGTTCTCTTGACGAGATCCTTTTCCTTCACCTTGGAATCATCTCCGACGATGATCACGCCCACGTTATCGGCCTCCAGGTTTGTGGCTATCGCATTGATGGTCTCACCTGTTTCAGACGAGATGATCTCAACCCATTCGCCAGACTTGACGTTCTCAAGTCCGAAGATCTTGGCTATCCCATCTCCTACGGACAGAACGTATCCAGTCTCCGCAATATCGACATGAGCAGAAAACTCGGAGATCTTTTCCTGCAAGATGCTTGAAATTTCTATGGCCTTTACTTTCATTTTCTTGCGTCCTCGATTCCAATGGTTTTGTAAAATCTCGATAGCTGCTCAAGTTGCGCCGCTGCAGACGCATCAATAACGAGCTCCTCTGACGCTATCTTGATACCAGCAAGGATCTTCTCATTTACCTTATATCTTATGATAGCCTTTTCCTTGAATGCTTTGGCAATAATATTTTCCACGCGCTCTTTTTGCTCTGGCAGCAGTTCAACAACTGAGGAAACAATAACGCTGCGCTTGTTCTTATATTTTGCAAACGCGACTCCAAACACGTGCTGTATTCTGTTCAGTATGCCAAAGCGTCGATTTGCAACAAGCTGTCTAGTAAATGCTATAAAAACGGGACAGAACGAGAGGTGTTCCCCAACCGTTAACCAACAGCTATCTAGATCTTTCTTGTTCAGGCAATCACTCGTTAGAAGCTTGCGCAATTGCAGGTTATTCTTGAAAAAAGTTCCCAGCTTTTCGAAATTGCCAGAGATATCATCAAGACAGCCCGTCTTCTTACCCTCGCAGAAGAGGGCCTTCGCATAGCGCCCAGGTAGCGACGTGAATAAAACATTTAGATTATTTAAGTTCAATCGGTGTCGCTTGCTGCGAAAAAAACAACTATCTACCCGTGTATTATATCACAGATCCGCCCACAGTTGCGAGATGTTAAGTGTGTGTCGTACGGGGTCGTGCCTTAAATCATGGACCTATGTGTGATAGAATGGGTTCGCGCAGTGGAAGATGGGAAGAAACCGTTGTTTCGGTTGTGTCTCAACAAACACCATGTGAACATTTAGTTCCTCCACCTCGTTGTTTGGTTTTTGGGAAAATCGAACGGTACCGTTGAATTCTGTTTGAGACCGCGGATTTTGCAGCTATGACTATCTAAAAGCGCATCCCTATTATAGGCGATTCGTGGTTAATTGCTCTTCCAAGATTATGCTTGCTATCTTTTCTGATGGCAACTCAATTGGACCAGGGCGCAATCTCTGAGAAAACTCATCAAAGTCACGCAGTTGTTGCTGATAATCGAGGTCTGCGGCTGTTTTGATGATATTATCTACAGAACAATCCCTCTGAACTAGTTCTGGTACGATGCTCTGATTTGCGATTATGTTGACTAACGAGATATATCTGACGCGAACCATGGGCCGTATAATGGCATATGAGAGCCATGAGAGCCTGTAGCAGACAATCATTGGACATCCAAACAGGGTGAGCTGCAGCGTCGCTGTCCCACCGGCAACAATTGCCAGTTTCGCCGTCTTATACAGCTTCTCCTTATCGGCATTGTTCGTGATTGTTTCAATTTTTATCTCAGATGGAATGGATTCTATATAGCGCCTAACGTACGACTCAATATGCGGCAACGTTGGAACAACGACCCTTTTTATACCAATTTTTATGCCTATCTGAGACGCAGCTCGGATGAACTTAACCAGCAGTTGCTTCACCTCCTGGCGCCTGCTTCCAGGCATAAGCAGTAGTACATCGTCCTTCACGCCATGAATCTCGCAACACGATTCGACAATCGGATGTCCAACGAACGTCGTTTTTAGACCGTATTTATTGAAATATGGAGGCTCAAACTCGAAGAGCGTCAAGAGGTGGTCATATATCTTGGCAACTTGCCTTGCTCGCCACGGTCTCCAGGCCCACACGCTAGGTGCCACAAGGTGTATCAGCCTTATGTCTCTTCTGCTCTGCCGCACCAATTTAACGACCCTGAAGCAGAACTCTGGCGAGTCAATTGTCAAGACGATGTCTGGAGCTTTGTTAATGATGTCCTGAGCTGTTTTCTTGATTAGTTGCCTAATCTTGAAGATATGCGGTATTGCCTCCGTTATGCCGCCAACAGCCAACTCCCAGATTTCGAATAGGCTCTTTAGACCGCACTCCCGCATGAGGGCCCCACCTATACCGACTATCTCAAGTTCCTGCTTTTGCACCACAGCCTCTTTTTTGGCCATCTTGCTTCTTAAGGCACGCATCACAGAGGAGCCAAGGAGGTCCCCAGATGCTTCCCCGGCTATGATGTACAGCTTCATTTTATACAAGGAACTCTGTATTGACCGCCATGGTTCCGGTTTCAAAATTGATATTTGTCACTGCGTCCTTGTTATAGGGAATATAAACCCTCTTCCCACTAGGTTGTAATTTCAATTCCAAGATAGAACCAGCACCAAAATCTCTAATCGATTCAATGACACCGAGCTCTTCGCCACTATCATCGACCACACGCATTGATAAAATAGATAGATCTTGCAGGTCATCCTCTCCTAGCGACGTCCTTGACTCCTCTCCAAGGAACAGCTCTTTTTTACGGAGGGCCTCAGCCACGTTCCTGTCGTCACAACCAATTATCTTGGCAGTTACCGTACCTCCTCTGCTCAGCTTTTGTTTTTTCAGATGCACCTTTGTTCCGTCTGCAAAACACAGCTTGTCGCATCTTATAAAACGCTCTGGATCCACTGCACGCGGCATAATCCGCACAGTTCCATTAATTCCAACTGGGCTTACGATGGTTCCCATACAAGGGCCGTCATCATTCGGCATTGTTTGTTGTTCTCGCTTAGCTCGCCGTGGGTGCATCAGGCTCTCCTGCTGCCTCTACTTCCACTGTTGGAGCTTCTTCATGATGTTTCGCTGCTTCCGCTTCCACAGCGGCTGCAGCCGCAGCCTTCGTGGCTTCGGCTGCCACTTTTGTTCTTTCCTGTGCCTTCTTCTTTGGCGCAGACTTTAGTGGAGTGTCGACAATTGCCGGCTTTTCAACCACATTCAGGCTAGCCAACAACTTCTCTACTCTATCAGATACCTTTGCACCAACAGACATCCAGTATTTAACCCTCTCAACGTCAATCATCATGCTCTCATGATGGTCTTTGGGAAGAAGCGGATTGTACGTTCCTAGTCTCTCTAAAAACTTCCCGTCTCTGGGATTCGTATTCTCTGTAACAACCAATTTGTAAAAGGGCCTCTTCTTGGCACCCCCACGCGCGAGTCTTATTCTTAAAGCCATTATCTTCCTTTTCTGAGTAAGCGATAAATATTGCAATGCATGGATTATACAACATGGCAGCCGGATTTCCAATTTGAATCGTGGCCACCACCGTACGCATTCATATCGTATGATACAGTACGTGGTCTATCTCATACTCTGTCCTCAACATCATCATTTTTTTCTCACATCTATATGAACTCGGACAACTCTCATAGGAGACGTGATGGTAGCTATGGCACTTTAGCCCATGAAAACAGAATCTTCATCAATGCTGCATTCTGGATAATTAGGACAGGAGCTTCATGGAGAGTGATTATTTTGTTTGTCGGAGCCCATCTGTGGGCCCCATAGTTTAATTTGTACCCTTCGGTTCGGGGGGTAGAGCATGATTTTCAACATTCAGCATGAAATCGGCAATTTTTGCCTTTGTTTCTCTTGATAGGTTTCCTATATCTGTCTCAGTAGCTGCTTTTTGTACATCTACTACGGTCGCTGCCATTCGCTTTGATTCCCCAGCATTGTTGTTTAGGGATACGTAACGAAACGGCCCCCCATTAGTGTTACGGGCATCTGGTGTGAAGGTGATTCGACATCTCGCTACTACCACGTCATTTTCGTATCTTTCTATATCTATATCCTCAAGGTTGGGGTGGTCTTCATCATGACTGAAGATAACCCACGTCCCTTGCTTCTGAGCTTGGGTTCGTATATCTTCCAGGATAGTGTGCCCACACCCCGCACAAATTGATTCATAATATTGTCCTTCAGCTTCTACGGCAAATGCGCTAGTTCCAGGTAGTGCTACTGCCGCAACTAACAGTAATTTCTTTAACATATTCGTTACCCCCCCATTATAACAATTAATCTATTCCGTACCGTTATCTTTACGATAACCTTCCTCTTACAATCTAACATAGAATCTCATCCACAGCAACATAGATCTGGTTACTTTGTTGATACAGGCTATCTATCTTCCTGTACGGATGACATGTTCGCATAAAAACGAAACTACGTCCTATTTTGCAGGCTTATTCCCAGTCTCTCTCCAATAGATTGGGATGACACCAAAGGCATACACCACTTCGCTTTTTATGTTTTCTTTTACAGAATACAGGGTAATGCCAAACCTCTTAATTCTCTTTTTTGTGTAATGGAATGTGTTGGATGGGACTGCTAAATCCTTTTCTCTTGCGAATTGTAGGATATCCTTCTTTGCTTCCGTGGCGTCTGTGATATGCTTTTCTGTTTGTTTAGAGTTTACGGTAGAACCCAGATTTTTTACGTAGTAATAACTCACGTTTGGAACCGTGACGATCTTGTTTGCGTAATGAAGGACACGCACTGAAAATGGGCCATCCTCATAGAACACGCCCTCCGGGAAACGCAACTCATGCTTGTTTATGAGTTCTTTTTTGTAAATTTTATTGTAGACGGCTAAATTTTCCTTTTGCTTGCAGATGACAAATTTTTCGAAGTCTGTCCTATACAGCTCTTCGAGCTTATACAGCCACTTTTGTTTTTTTCTGCCGTTCACAACTTTGATAACGGACGCAACTGCAACGTCGGCGTTGTGTTTCCTTACGGCCTCGGAGAGTGCCTCGTAATAGTGTTGATCAACAAAATCGTCTGCATCGAGGAATCCTATGTATTGCCCCTTCGCTATTTTGATTCCCTGGTTACGGGCTGCTCCTTGCTTTCTGTTGAGTTGTGTGAGTAAGGTGATTCTCTTGTCACGCTTGGAATACTCATGACATATGTGGTATGAGTTGTCTGTCGATCCGTCATCAACCAGTATGATCTCGAAGTTTTTCAAGCTTTGGTTTACAAGGCTATCCAGGCAGGTTTTAAGGTATTTTTCCGCGTTGTAAATGGGTACAATCACAGACACATGAATAGTGTTCATCATCGTGATATATCTTCTGTTCACTATGCCGTGTATACTGTTTTCCACCATCACCTACCTGTGCACACAAAACCCTCTGAAGCTCGCGAACACTTTTCATGTTCCGCTGTCTTGCGTGACGCCGATCTTTTGTGGTACAATGCGGAGTCACTACCTACATTATATTGTAAACTGATATATGGAAGCAAGGGTGAATCTATGCCATCCAAACTGAGGCGTAAGATAGGGGGAACGAGGCTACGTAGGTGCTATTTCCGTTTGCTTCCTCACATTAGGCCGTACGCGTTGAGAGCCATCCTGGCGATAGGGCTGTGTCTCGTGGCTGGGGCAATGGATGCTGTTATCGCCTGGTCGCTAAAACCGTACACAGATCTTGTCATGGTTGAGAAATCGCTACATGCTGCATGGTATATACCGTTCTTGATAGTGACGTTTGCAGCTGTTCAGGGAATTTTGAACTATTTCGCGTCTTATCTAAATGCCTGGGTCGGTGAGAAGGTTACTACAGATCTCAAGTTCAGACTGTATAGGAAACTGTTGAGTTTCGAAGCGGAATATTTTGATCGTAACAAGTCTGGGGATATTGTGTTCCGTTTCAATAC
Source organism: Holosporales bacterium (assembly GCA_031258785.1). GTDB lineage: Bacteria > Pseudomonadota > Alphaproteobacteria > RUG11792 > RUG11792 > JAIRMJ01. Next base: position 31,397 of record JAIRMJ010000032.1, read on the forward strand.
GGATGCGGAGCTCGCAAGCACTGGGTTGCTCGCTAAATTGAAGGTCGTTGTATCTAGGATATCATCTTCTGCCGCATTGATTACAGTGCTCATAGTCAACTCTTGGCAGATGGCTATCATTGCAATCACTGTCCTGGGCTTGTCGTTTATCCCAATTGCTAAGATCAGACAAAAGGTTCAGAAGACCATTGATCAAGCTGCCTTGACGAGTTCTAAGATAATCACTGTCTATAACGAAAGCTACGCTGGGAATCGCACTATCTCGTCATATAATTTGGCTGCAATGCAGGAAAAGAAACTACAAACGATACTGCTGGATCTGTTCAGGAGGGGCGTAAAACTGACTCAGCATACATCTTGGTTGTCGCCGATCATGCATGTCATTGTCTCAATCGGGATAGGTCTAACGATAGCATACGGGAGCAATTTGATAGTAACAGGCCAGATTACGAGCGGCAATTTCGTGTCGTTCATAGTAGCTGTCGTGGCGCTTTATAATCCAATAAAGAATCTTGGAAACAATTTCAGAGAATTTCAGACGACACTCTCAGCAGTGGAGAGGATATTCGAGATCCTGGACAGGGATCCCAAGATGAAGGAGCAGCCAGGAGCCCGCATGCTCAAGGGATTACGATCTGATATTGCATTTGAAAACGTTACATTTGGCTACAGAGCAGACATGCCGCCTGTACTAAAAAACTTTAGTCTTCGTGTGAAAAGGGGAGAGACAATAGCTCTTGTAGGAAGCTCCGGGGGCGGCAAAACAACAGTCGTCAGTCTCTTACCACGTTTCTACGATGTTGTGGCTGGGGCAATTAAAATAAATGGTAAAGACATCAGGACGTATACATTCGAGAGCCTACGGGACAACATAGCCATCGTCTTTCAAGACAATTTTCTGTTTTCAGGAACGATACGAGAAAATGTCGTGGTTGGCAAGCACGATGCAACGGATAAGGAGGTAATGATTGCTCTTGAGATGGCGTACCTAAACGAGTTTGTTTCGGCAACGAAGGATGGCTTAGACACGCATGTAGGAGAGAGAGGGATATGCCTCTCAGGCGGGCAAAAGCAACGTATCGCCATAGCTAGGGCATTTATAAAGGATGCTCCAATCATCATTCTCGATGAGGCAACATCTGCGCTAGATAACGAATCTGAAGCAATTGTTCAAAAGGCTATGGATAATCTGATGGCAGATAAGACAGTGTTTGTCATTGCCCATAGGCTGTCGAGCATCAAGAACGCCGATAGAATAGCGTTTATAGGAAACGGTGAGCTTCTTGAACTTGGGAACCATGATGAGCTTATGTCGATAGAGCATGGACAGTACAGAAGCCTCTACAATATCCAATTTTCTGCAGAAAAGCCTCAAAAGCGAGTTGATAATTACATGGACTGAGTTTGTTCCGGAAGAAACTGAGTACATCAACGTTGCTGTCACAGGCCAAGGTTGTAATGTGGCCCCCCCATGCTCGGAACGTGCCTTCATGGCTAAAGAACGGCAGTTTCCAGATGTTCCCCTCCAGCGTGGAGGAGGATGTGCCCATAAACGGATATAACGCACCTACAAGTGAGATTGGTGAATTCTGAGCCATAGCGTGCAGACACATAGCTCGTTTTGTCGGAGGACGGCTGGAACCCAACGAGCTCCTTTTTTTCCATTCTCCCAGTCCAATAGGCCACAAGCTTGGTCGCCGCAATAGGCGTCAGCATATCCCTAAATATTCCGAGCTTAGGAGCGAAAACCCTGACGCCGAAGTCGTAATCGGCATTCACCTCGTAGTGCGTGTCCGTTGTTAATATGAACGAGTCATACGCTATACCGCCCAAAATGTCCAGATTAGGGCTTAGGTTGAGCAGTTTGCTTGGGCTACGCATCTCCACAATAAGCTCGTCTTTCCCGGCTGCTATTGACACTACTATCTCGTCATTAAGCGCAGCAGAGAGGTTCGTGGGGATTGGGACCTTTTCCAGTTCAACCGTCGAGAAACGTATTGATACATCCCCATTATCTAGAATATTTACCAAAAAAATCCTGATTCCACATATGATGTTGAATCTTCGTACCGCTGGCTTTCTATCGTTAATCACCTTTGCTGCGGCAAACAGGCCATTTCCCAGATACAGGCCCCTAATCTTTGGAGTAAAACATAGCGCCTCGAAATTTCCATCATACAGCTCTTTAACAAAAATCGTTTCAAGAGCGTTGATCTCCATTGCTATATTTTGTAACAGAGCGCAGTCTGATAGCTCATCAACAAACAACACAGCAGCCGGATTGCCGCGAAAAACATTATCACTAAATGTGTCTACTATCCAAAAACTTGTCTCCATGTGGATCTCCAATCCCATAATCAGAAATTGTCTCAAAGATCGCTCATAATATCAATGAAATTCGTGATTTCAGCCGCTCTATTAGCTACAGGCATTTTGAAACCTGATTAAATTGGACAGTCGCGGCACCTACATTCACGTGCAGTTTGCAGAATCAATGTCTGATGTGGTGACTTCCAGACTGCGGATTTCAGACGTATAGTCTGCCCAGGTTTTGGTTGATACTCACAAGAGAATCATGTATACTGGAGAAATCATGTACACTGAAAAGCGTGACGCGCGCAAGCTAGTAGTTAACATGGAGCAGATACTCGAATGATAGAGCCCTCGATGGAATCAAAAGCGATTAACTTAGGGGCGACAGTGGGGCTCGTGGATGGATATATGCACAGATCAGAACTGATGCGCATCGGCGCAATGGGCGGCGCTTTTGCGATCGATCTAGAACAATGATAGACATTGGAACGTGCAAGAACGTCCTTATCATGGGATATGGGATCTCTGGTAAGTCTGCATATGAGTTCTTGAAGCGACAGGGCGCGAATCTGTGTGTTTTTGATGATGCCACAGATCTAGAGCTGAAGGATCGTGTACATAACGTGGACTGGGGCAGTGTGGATCTCGTCGTGAAGAGCCCATCTGTCCCATTCATGAATCACAATTGTCACCCGATAGTGAGGGGTGCTATAGACCACAATGTCCCGGTTGTCTCGATATTTGACGTCTTCAATTTTTATAATCCGGAAGCCAAAATAATAGCGATTACCGGCACCGATGGGAAATCAACAACTTCCGCGCTGGCTTGTCACATCTTGAAAAAGGCGGGAATTTCTGCGCAGCTTGGTGGGAACATAGGTGTCCCCTACTTCGACATTCCAAAGGCCGAGTGGTATATTCTGGAAATGTCATCGTACGAACTCGCTAGTTCTCAGTACTTGAACTTCGAAATTGCTTGTGTACTGAATATAGAGCCTGATCACCTTGAATTTCACGGGTCACTGACGAACTACATAGAGGCCAAGCACAAGGCCCTAGAGCACGCCAAGGTTCGTATCATTTCGTATGAAGATAAATTCACCATGGCAAAATATGCGAATCAAAACAATGTTATGAAAATTTCAACAGAGAAAGTAGAAGATGCAGATGTATACGCCTATGAGGGAGCGCTCAGGGAGAGACACTCACAGCAGCTAATTTTGGATCTTACAGGTATGCCTAACCTCAGGGGCAAACACAATCATCAAAACATGGAATTTGCATATGCCATTTGCAAGCAGCTGGACATCTCCTCTAGAGAAATCCTGAAAAATATGCACACATTCACACCTCTGCCACATAGAATTCACATAGTTAAAAAAGTAAAGAACATATTGTTTGTAAACGACAGCAAAGCGACCAGTCCAAATGCAGCAGCAAAGGCGTTAGCAACATTCGTTGGATACAAGATTTATTGGCTTGTAGGAGGGAGGAGCAAGGGGATAGACCCAATTCCATATATCAAGCCATACATAGCTGAAATCCAAAAAATATACCTTTTTGGCGAGTCGATGGACGAATTTGAGCTGATCTTTAAAAAGATGAAGGAGATCGCCAGATGCCATTCGATGAGTACTGCCGTCAACTCCGCATTTATAGACGCAAAAAAAGAGACAGGCCCTGCCGTCATCTTGCTTTCTCCGATGTGCGCAAGCTTCGATCAATTCGAAAATTTCGAACATCGCGGAAATGAATTCGAAAAGATAGTGCAGAAGATAAAATAGTCATATGGCCACAAACAGCGGTTTTTCCAGTTTACTTAAAAGATGGATAACTTCGACAGACAGCGTACTGTTGTTCTCAGTTTTCATAATCATTGCAATAGGAGCATGGATCAGCATAGCATCAACTCCGGCTGTTGCTATCAAGCTCGGACTGCCACCATTTCATTTCGTTAAACACCACCTCCTAATCGTTCCAATTTCTGTTTTCACTATAGTGTTTGTTTCGTTTTTACAAGCCAGACACATAAGGCGTATATCAGTGTTTGGATACCTCGTGTGTCTGATCTTAGTCGCAGGAACTCTGGTTCTTGGTGAAGAGACAAAAGGAGCCTCCAGGTGGCTTAGTATCTTCGGATTCTCCCTGCAGCCATCCGAATTTCTCAAACCAGTACTCTCTGTCATGACAGCATGGTTCATTGCCGAACAATACAGAGATAGGAGATTTCCAGGTATATTCCTATCTCTTATATGCGTATCTATAACAATGCCACTTCTCCTGCTGCAGCCAGATATCGGGATGGCAGCAGTTGTACTTGGTACATGGGTTGCTCAACTGTTTATCTCCGGACTTTCCACATTTATGATCGGAACATTCATGATCACAACAATCGGGCTGTCAGCTGGAGCCTACTTCATATTTCCCCACGTTGCGGACAGGTTCGATCGGTTCATGCTACGTGGTGGAGAAGACGACGCCGATCTATATCAAATTCATAAGTCGCTGGAGGCTTTCAAGAGTGGAGGCCTATTCGGAAAAGGGCCAGGAGAAGGCGTGGTGAAAACTCTAGTACCGGACGCTCATTCAGATTTCGTGTTCTCGGTCATTGGGGAAGAGTTTGGCTTAATCATGTGCCTTGCACTAATAACGTTGTACATAGTAATCATAGTCAGGACGATAGGGCGACTTATGAGGTCATCGAGCATCTTCAGTTTCTCTGCTGTCTTTGGGATATTATTCCAGACGAATTTACAGGTGCTGATAAACATATGCACTTCACTGAATCTCATGCCAACAAAGGGAATGACTCTGCCGTTCATAAGCTATGGAGGCAGCTCAATGCTTGCCTCATCAGTAAGCGTTGGAATACTGCTTGCTCTGACAAAGCGAAACGCTATAATTAAAGAAAGTCTCTGATTAACTAGAGAAAACCCGTGATATATAAAGATTTTTCATGTTTGTATGAAATGTATGACTCATACCTTGTAGACGTGTATGGTGTCCTATATGATGGTGCCTCTTTTTGGCCAAGTGCCCTAGATCTCTTGAAGAAAATGAAAGACTCAGGACGCAATGTCGTGATTTTGTCAAATACAACGATGGTCTCCACAGTTTGTGAGGAGCGCTACAAACAAAAGGGACTAGTCAAAGGAGTGCACTACAACGAGTTTATAAGCTCTGGAGAGGCATTTAAATGTACGATCGCCGATAGCGTTCCCAATGCATCGGCATACTACCAGATCTTCAGCAAAAACATGGAGATTTTCGCTGACACGAATCTCGTGGAGGTACAAAGCGCAGAAGATGCGGATTTTGTATACGTCGGGGTAGTGAACGGAGCTGGCAAGACGTACACAGCTGACGACCTCCAAAGACACGACGGGACGTTGGTCCCTATGGACGAGATAACATCCACGAACTGCAGAGATATCCGCGGCCTGGAGGAAATATGCAAAATCCTAGAAACATGTTTAAAACACGATAAGCCGTTGGCTGTGGCAAATCCAGACATCTTTGCTCATGAAACTGTCGCAACGCCAACTGGCTATGAGAAGAGGTTAGTCCTGTGCCAAGGAGCAATTGGTGAGTTTTATGAGCTAATGGGAGGGCGTGTTATCTATTTTGGCAAGCCATATCAGCAAATCTATAACTTTGCGAAAAAATTCCTTGGATCGTGCGAAAGGACGGCAATGATCGGAGATACACTATGGACAGATATACTCGGGGGAAACGCTGCAAATGTCAATACAGTGCTAACTCTCACCGGCGTTACGACTGAGTTCTTCAGGACAATGGACGCTGGAAACACTACAGAAGAGAAATTAAGTAGACTGGTCTCTGAGATAGCTCCCAAGATGGCACACGAAGCACTCCTGAAATTTTCCATGACACCAACGTATGTGGTGGAAAGTTTTGCTTTATGAGACTTGGGAAACTTGCAGTTTTTGTTGTATATGTGTTCGTTGCGACCGGGTGCTCCATCTTAAAGAACGCCACAAAGGAACAGCGACAAGAATCGCCACAAGCCACAAGTCAGGTAGAGAAAGCTGTACTGCCCACAGCGCAGCCTCCAAAGGCGATTGTAACCGCTAAAAGCAGTCCTGCCACTGAGCCGGTTGGTAGACAGCAGCCTTTACCGGCAATTCCTCCAACAAAAGACGCTGCTGTAGACGCCCCACATACCCAGGCGCATGAACCAAAACCCCAAAAAATTATATGGAAGCATCCTGATTTGTTGGTTACTTTCGATGATTTTCCGTGCCAGAGGGAATCTAGGTTGAAGAAGCAGAAAGAGATCAACCAAAAGATCATTGCGATCCTGAAGAAATATGATGTACACACAATCGTATTTGCCAACGCCTCCATGATGATGTCTCACGTTGAAGAATGCACAGATATGCTTAGGGAGTGGGTCAAAAACGGACATTTGATTGGCAATCACACTTACTCTCACCAAAAGTTGAGCAAAACCGATCTCCTTGAATATGAGATGGATATAATCAGGGGGGAGCCACTTCTGAAGAAAGTTTTAGCAGAATACGGACAAAAACTGACCTATTTCAGGTATCCATATCTGGATTACGGATCAGGCAAGGAAAAGGCTGGAGTCGCAAAATTCCTTGAAGCTAGGGGATACGAGGTGGTCGGGATTACCATAGATTCCCTTGACTGGCTCTATAACGCACGTATCAAGAACGATGATGCGAGTGCGTACTTAGCACACGTCAGAAAGCAGCTGATGGACCATTTTGGCAAAAACGAACGAGAAATAATCATTTTTCATATAAATGCTATAAATGCAGAGAATTTCGAGACAATACTAAAAGAGGCAAAGGCACTTGGGTATAAGCTGGTATGATGCATATTGTAGTTAATACCATTTTTATCCATAGCATCTCTATCATATCTATCATATCTATCATATCCATCACTGATATCATAGTTTTCACCTTTAAAAACCATGTTCTTCGTTGATTTATTATTGTATCTATAGTTTGACGATAAGCCATAGAAAACATTTACGCAGAGCAGATGGCAAAACGAACGAACTACGACACAATCAGATAGCTCCGCATTCCTGGGGTTTTTGTTGTGTCAATTGAGATAACGATTGACTACAATCGAACTGAGGAATTCCTTCGGTGTTTTGAGATTGCGATTTTATCGGGTTGCAAGGTACATCAACATAATGGTGTTTTGTATAGGCCTAGCAAATAGCGCTGAGATAGAGGGAGTGGCTAACTCTGAAATCTTGGAACTTATCAAATCTCAGATCTCGAATTGGAAAGACTTCAGACCAGACTCAATCTCTGAAAAATTCAAGCTCAGAAAGGACACAGAAGCGATCAAGAAAGTACTGAATTCGTTTGGATATTTTGATTCTGAGGTGAAAGTGACCGTACAAAAAAACAAGGTTATTTTTAAGGTCGAATTGAGCGAAAGATACAAGTTTGACGATATAGCACTGAAATACACAGATCAAAAGGCATATCACTCCGGACTGACGGTATCGCAGGTGTTTGATCTCATCAAGATTGAGCGGGGTTCGTATTGTGACACAAAGAACATATCTGATGGAGCAGATAAGATCACGGATTTTTTCGAGGGACAGGGATTTGCGTTTGCAGAGGCTGAGAAACCTATTATCACCATCAACAAAGAAACAAAAAAAATAAAAGCTACATACTGTGTTAAGCTGAACGGTATGACAATTATCGATAAAACGGTGGTGCACATCAAATTCAAGAAGGATCCTGCCCTCCTCGAACAATTCATCAGAAACAGGATTCAATGGAAAGATGGGGATGTGTACAGTTTAGGCAAGATCAACGAGCTTAAGGACGACTTGCTGACAAGCGGAATTTTTGCAGGCATCGACGTATCGCTATCTCCACCGGTTCCAGACAAATCCGACTCAAATCGGTGTCACACGATTGTGACAATTAATGTGGAGGAGGCACTACTCCGAGATATCTCTGCTGGTGTAAAGTACGGAAGTTCCGAAAAGATTGGTGTGTTGCTATCGTGGACACATTACAATGTCGATGGGCGTGGCTCTAAGTTTGGTGCGCTCGTTGATGTTGGGAAAAAGACGAAACTCTTTAAACTAAAGTACGATGTGTATGACATTTTCAGAAAAAAACAAAAATTGGCGAATCAGGCGCTTTATCTGCAAGAAGATGCAGATTCATACAAACTCTCCAAGATTGGGGCTGAGAGTATACTGTGGCAGAATTTTTCGCACGGATTCATGGTGGGAGCTGGATTGTGTTACGAGGTATCGAACACGACCGACAAGCTAGTGGTCGAGGATATGACGGCTTCCACAACCACCCCGCCGACGACGACAAGTACTGAGGACGCCAGCTCTAGGAAGACGAAATTCAGGGCGCTTGGGCTACCGTTTGGATTGAGTTTCGATACAACTGACAGTTACCTCGATCCACAAAATGGACTGCGCTGTTCGCTCATGGTAACCCCTTATGTCGGTAACATGTCAAATATGACGAACGTCGTGGGCAGGGCTTCAGCATACGTACCAATCCGAAAGAATTCATTCCAGAACTACGTGGTCATCTCCGTGTATGGAAAAATCGGCACAATCATCAGGAACAAAAAAAGAAAAATCCCGAGAGATAAGTTCTTTTTCTCTGGTGGCAATAATTCAATTAGAGGGTACGGATACCAAAAGATAGGTCCAATTAACGACCAGAAAAAGCCATACGGTGGCGAATCCGTGTTTGAAATAGGCGTTGAACCACGAATCAGAATATCAGATACATTTGGTATAGTCATCTTTTGCGAAGGAGGAAATGTGCGCTCCTCAAGCGCCCCGAACCCTTTCAAGCACCTCATGTTCGGATATGGATTCGGTATAAGATACTATGCCCCGCTTGGGCCAGTTCGTGTTGATCTCGCTTTTCCAACGCGTAAGAGAAAGACAAGCGAAGGCAAGCTGATCGATCCTCCGTATCACTTTTATATTAGCATCGGGCAGGCTTTTTAGGGAAATTGCTATGTGCTAGCGCAGAAGTTCGTACATAAAACTCGCTGTAACCGCGACTACGATCACCTACACGGAGTTTTCACACCTTTACGTCGGAAGCCTCCGCAGAAGCATCAACAGTTCCATTTTGCAATGTGCGTAATGACACAGAGCCCAATCCTGAATAGGTCGTGGATGTGTTCCAATCCGTTATGAGTTATATGGCGCTCATGATTTTAGCCGGCTGATCCTATAGTTATATTGGCGGCGATGGTAACGCTTGTTCCGGACATTCTGAGTGTGCCGCCAGGTTCAACACTAATTGGATGAGAGATAGTGTTGATACCACTCCCCACAGCCAATTGGAGCTCTCCTTTGTCAACGACAATGGGTGCCGATGGCATTGCATTCTCTGACGCTATAGTTACCGTTGTCGCCGGTGCATCTCCAGCTGAATCACCTATTCGCAGACTGCCAGTGTTGTAGTGTTTCATATTGCTCGCCAAATCGACTTTGCCAACAATCCTCAACGTGCATGCATGATGGGCACTCAAAGTCTCCGATATTGTTTTATCATTTGCAAACGCGGTGTTACATGTGATAGCCGTACTCTCCGTATTTGTCAGCGTAATAGTGTTGGAGCTACCGTTGGCCGGCGCAAGCAACAAAATTACGTGACCAGTACTATTTTTTTCTCCCAAAGGCCAGAGATCTGAGCTGGCTTGCGCAACAGTGACCGATGAATCAATCATAATTGTACTATCCATAGACATTCCGCTGCTCATCAAATGATACTGAGCACTTTGCAAATCAACAAACTTAGGTATGTTTGGATGATCTGCCGTGAACCCATATACACCACCTTCAATGGTCGCTGTTCCTCCCGCAGCAGCTGATATTGTGCCGGTTCCGGTTATCGATCCTCTATTGTACAGTACCGTTCCATCATTTAATATCAGGGTTTCGTTTTCTTCTATGTGCAATGTTGCGTTTTCTTCAATAGTGCCGCCATTCGCAAATGTTGCGATACTGCTGGCAATAGTCGCGTTGTGAGCCAGGATTGCCACGAGCAACGATAATGAGATTATGTTCATCTGTGCCTCCTTATGTTGTACATCTTTCAGTTTGAGTGATTCTGCGTTTAGGAACCGCCGAGTGTCAATATACCACCACTCTTTATCGTAATTGTTTCGTTGGCAGTGAAATTGCCGCCACTCTTGATCGTTGCCTTGCCGCCGCTATTTATGGTGGTTGCTCCATTAACCGTAAAAATACCTCCACTGTTAACTGTTGTTTCTCCACCGCTATTTATCGTAACAGGAGAGCTGCTGCTTCCAAAATTACAGGTACCGCTAATTGTTGCGAGAGCATCTACGGTAACAGCTTTGTTGGCATTAAGGGTGCCACCACTACTAACTGTTATGCCATTACCACCCACAGTAACAGCTCCATTAGTGGTACAGGTACCTGCATTGACAGTTACTTTTCCACCAGTGCCTATTGTAACTGCCTTAGAGGCTGCCCCGAGTGTGCACGTACCACTGGTTGTTAGGGTACTGTTTATTGTTGCTGTATCACTAGCTGCAAGAGTACCGCTGGTACTAACCGTTGTAGTTCCGCTATTTAGTGTGAGTGGAGCACCAGTACTAAAGGTGCATGCACCACCAATCGTTGTATTTGCGCTTATCGTAGTTGAAGCACCACTGTTAAAATTACATGTGCCTCCAAGTGTTGTTGCACTATTTATCTCAACAGCTTTGTTGGCATTAAGGGTGCCACCACTACTAACTGTTATGCCATTACCACCCACAGTAACAGCTCCATTAGTGGTACAGGTACCTGCATTGACAGTTACTCCTCCACCAGTGCCTATTGTAACTGCCTTAGAGGCTGCCCCAAGTGTGCACGTACCACTGGTTGTTAGGGTACTGTTTATTGTTGCTGTATCGCTAGCTGCAAGGGTGCCACCACTTGCAACTGTCGTGGCGCCAGCTATTTTGATGGGTGCATTAGCAGTGAGAGTGCTGGCACTTTCGACAGTTGTTTGCCTCGTTGTCACTTCTGATGTTCCACTAATAGTCACCGCTGACGTCCCAGTAACTGTCACAGCGGTCTGTGGCCACGCATTGGCACCATTAAAGTCCACGTTTGCACTGTTTATTTTGACGTTCCTCTCTAATAATCGACTTTGATCGCCGGTGAGTTTTATGTTGCAATCTTGAATTAACAAGTTGTGATATGTCCCTCCAATATTAGCGATATTTGCATTAATCGTCTTCAATGCATCTGTTTTGCCGCCTCCCTCAAGCGTTATGTAGTAATTCCCAGTTTCACAGCCGCAGTTTAAGCTAGAGGCATTAACGATGGTGAGCACGTCACTTGAAGTGAGAGCTGCGATGGTATCCATGATATTAAGGCTTTGTTCAGTAGAAACGGTCATGTCTGATGTAATTACGTCGCTACCAATCTTACCAGACTGATTTATGGAATACACTGTCTTGCCATTAAAATAGGCCGTTAAATCAGTAGGCTCTTGAGTCGGCAATTCAGTCCACCCATCACTTCTGATGATGTGTTTGTAGTTCTTGATAAAAGAACTACCAGATACTGGCTGAATCTTCCCTGATCCTGTGATGTTCCCATTGTTATACACAGTTTTCCCGGCGGCAACATTTATTACTCTCTGGGCACCAATAGCTAACTCACCAGTGACAGTTATGTATGTATCTTCGAGCGTCCCAGCATCCACATATGTTGTGCAATTTCCTGGAATTGCCACAATCACAGTGCTTAATAATGTTGGTAATATTTTATTCATTTACACTCTCACTAGTTAAAAATTTGCCTATTATAATTATATTCATAAAAGTATGAATATTTAGTAAACTAACAGCGAATTTTATTTATGGTTAATTGTAGTTTATTTTTGATTAAATTAGGCTATACTCTGTTTTAGCAAAAATACAAAACTTTAATTAAAAACCACAATACCCCTGCATATGTTATAACGCAGAAACAAAATTATCCAGGATTTATAAGAAAATACCTCGGTCCTACTGCAACACTAAACCAACCATTAATGTCCCCATCTTTGTTCAAGTTTGATACCTCACATTAGGATGTGATTTGTCAGCAACAAAACTCTTGATATCGCCGAAAAGATAAACTATCATTGCCGCCAAATATACAACGCGGATGTTTTGGACCTAGGGCGTCATAAAAAAAACTGGCAGGTGACCATCGGTTTCTGGACGGAACGAAGTTTTGGAGGTTAAAAATGAAGATAGCAAGAATTTTGATGTTGGCGACTGCGGCAGCAGAAGCATCGACAGCAGATCTAATCCATGAACAAAATATGGTGAAATATCCGTGGGGAATAAGCCCATACACAGAAGTTAGTAGATCTGAAGACACTTCCTCAAATAACTTTGAATGGCCTATGAGTCCATATCTAATTCCGAGCTGTACGAGCGCATCGGCTAGTACCTCTAATAACGGAGACTACTCCTTTGATCTCGAGTACGAACAAATCACAGGACTGGAGCTGGATGGGTCGCAGATCCCGACAAGTACATCCAACAGTACCAGCTGCCGCGGAGACATACACAAACCTTTGTCCAAGGAAAAGAGGCATCACGCCAAGGTGGGTGATAATCGTGGAACACGACACAAAAGAAAAAGGAACAAACACAATGTTCTAAAACACGATGCTCTATTAAAATACGGTCTTAAAATAAATGATTGTTATGTTGATTGTTATGGAGAAGATACTGACGTTCTTATAACACGACTAAGAAATAAATCGGAAGGAGAACCGGGTGATCTCACGGAGAACAAGTGTGGGAATAGCGGCTCCAAGTCTGGAAATACGCACAAGAGATGTAGGACAGAAGAGGAGGACACTGATAACTGTTCAACTGCACATAACACATACGGAGAAAAAGAAAAGAACAAAGATAAAATAGTCGACGAGGATCCAATAGACCTGGATGATCTAACCTTTCTTGATGGGGATGAACAAGAAGGCGATGGTAATTCGAAAAAGACAGAACAAGCGGCAGGAATCGGTGAAGAGTCCTTTCTGAGAGATACCTGCTCATCAGAAAAAGCTCCCACGAAGAAAAAGAGAAACTTGAAAAAGCAAGAAAAGAAAAAGCCTAAGCAAGGATCAGACATTAAAGATCAAACGGAACTAAGAAATGATACTTCTTCAGTTAAACAAAAACAACGAAAGCCACGGAAACGAGCCTACAAACATCTGACGTTACAGAGCATAGCCAGCGGAAAAACCATTATAAATCCAACAAGAGCTCTCTACTATCTTGTAGCTAAGCCAAACGCAACGCTAAACGACTTAGTTCAAGAGCGAATCTCTCTCGTCGATATGACTGAGGTATTCGAACTTATATGTGTCCAGCCGCGACAAAAAGTACATCTACATTTAAGCCAACTCGGTGATCGAGGGGCAATTCTTAAGAAAATACTAAATAACATCGTGAAGGTCTGCATTAATTTCCATGCCTCACAGAAATACAAATCTGGCTACAAAGCCGATTGGAGACGTGTATTCATACTACAAACGGCAGAGATAAAAGATATGGCGAATAACTGTATCGAACTATATACAACTAAAGACAAAGGAAAAATAGTGGCGCTACTAGTTGAAAGACAGATCAAGGCGATATACTGTAAACTGGCTAAGTTAATCAGCTCTCTAAATCAACTATACCATGAAAGAGACTGTGTTGCCGGAGAGCAACATATATCATTTCTTCCTTCGCTCTTGTCTATGGAAAGCCGGTGCGATGACTTACCTGATTTCTACGGCAAGCAAGAGTCAATAAAAACTACGATGGATGAACTAAGCACATGGGCAAAGGCCATGGATGAAAATATTAAGCATCTTGAACTACTATTTGAAAAAGCCGAAACACCTATGGCTAGCGGCCACGAAGCTCTACAAGAATTAAAAGGTATATTGGATTCGGCATGTGGACAAGCATCAAAGCTCGAGCAACTCTACGAGGAAATTAAGAAAAGTAAAACAGGCCTGACTCGGGCAAAAGTTATACAAGACTACTTAACAACCTAAGACAAAATCTGGTTTTGTCAGCTTGAAAATCAAGCAAGCAATGAAGAATCTGGAACAACTGGCGGACTCTGGCGAGTAGGAGAGTTATTTTAGAAAGCAATAAAAAGGTCTCTAACGGGAGTCATCATGTGCTAAGTGTCTGGGATCACTAGCCTCCCACAGTCGATAGGAAAATCCATTGCCTCGATGCTTTGAAAGATAGTAGAATCGACAGCAGTTGGCGAGAAAAGTTTTAGTAAATAAGACAGGCAAGATGGACACAGACAAGAATAAGGCGCTGAGCGCGGCACTTCAGCAGATAGAGAAAATATTTGGACGTGGCTCCGTGATGAAACTTGGACAACGTGAGGTGATAGAAGTTGAATCTATATCGACTGGGTCAATAGGCCTCGATATAGCGTTAGGGATTAACGGATTCCCCAAGGGCAGGATAATAGAGGTGTACGGCCCTGAATCCTCTGGAAAGACGACCCTAACACTCCACGTTATTGCGAATGCGCAGAAGGCAGGTGGGAACTGCGCATTCATAGACGCAGAGCACGCACTTGATCCTGTATATGCTAGAAAGTTGCACATAGACATAGACAACTTGATAATCTCTCAGCCAGATACTGGGGAGCAAGCCCTCGAGATCGCTGATACTCTGGTCCGGAGCGGAGCAGTCGATGTCCTCGTCATCGACAGCGTAGCTGCACTCGTCCCGAAGGCTGAACTAGAAGGCGATATGGGCGACTCACATATGGGGCTCCAAGCAAGACTTATGAGTCAGGCGCTCAGGAAGCTCACAGGTTCCATATCCAGGACAAACTGCATGGTCATATTCATTAACCAAATTCGCCAGAAAATAGGTGTCATGTTCGGCAATCCTGAGACCACGACCGGCGGGAACGCTCTCAAGTTCTACGCTTCGGTTAGATTGGACATCAGACGGATAGGCTCGATCAAGGACAAGGAAGAGATGCTTGGTAATCAAACAAGAGTCAAGGTCGTGAAAAACAAACTGGCGCCACCGTTCAGAATAGTCGAGTTTGATATAATGTATGGGGAAGGCATCTCAAAGACAGGGGAGCTTATCGATCTTGGAGTAAGAGCTGGCATCGTAGAGAAGGCTGGGTCATGGTATTCATACAAGAGTGAGAAGCTCGGGCAAGGAAAAGAGGCAGCCCGTACGTACCTAAAGACTCACCCTGGAATTGCAGACGAGATTGAAGCGGCGATCAAGTCCAATGCTGGGACGTTCGCTGACACCTTGATTGGAGACGATATTGAAGACAAACCTGGCGCTGAAGACGCTGAAGAAGAATAAAAGCGACAGCTCTTTGATTCCAGATGACGGCGGTGCCGCTGGCACGATAGCCGTTGTTGCTGGCAGCGGAGATCTTCCCGCACGTGTGATTCACCAACTTGAAAACATTCGGCAGCCATATATCGTAGTCTCCATTGCTGGAGACGGTCCGCCAGAATATCCGACATTTGGAGTCGGAGAAGTAGGAGCGATGTTAGAACACATCAGATCTAACCACGCAAGGAAAGTGCTGTTCTGTGGCTCGATCAAGAGGCCCAGTATGTTTTCGTTACATCTGGATACAATGGGAAAGGACTGGCTCAAATCCCTGGGAGTACGTGCCTTTTTGGGTGACGATGCCCTATTAAAAGGGATAAGGAAGCTACTAGAGCGTGAGGGACTCTGTGTAATAAGCCCCCAATCAATCGTTGGGACGCTACTTACGCCGTCCGGCATCTTGACCAAAACACTCCCATGCGAGGCGGATCTCAAGGACATAGCGAGAGGAATCTTCGTCCTAAACGCGCTATCTAAAGCGGATGTCGGCCAGGCCGTAGTCGTGCAGGAGGGCGTCGTCCTAGGTATAGAGGCCGCAGAGGGAACGAAACGCCTAATAGAACGTGTGCTGGATCTGAAGATATCTCCCAAGCGCGGAGGAGTACTCGTCAAGACGTCGAAAATTAACCAGGACCAACTCATGGACATCCCAACTATAGGAAAAAATACCATCATGGAGGCAGACCACGCAAAACTGTCTGGAGTAGCCCTAGGCGCCTCAGTTTCGCAGATAATAGACTACGAAGGCACTATCTCGCTCGCAGATGAGAAGGGACTCTTCGTTATAGGAATCTGATCTCAAGCGGTCTCTTTATGAGTACGATCCGGTATGGTAGATACAAATAATTACAAAAGCCCCCTTGAAACTTACTTAGAAATAACGCGCGACCAGGACTTTGCACCAGTCGGAAAATATGATAGTCTGAAAGATAGGAGGCGATATGTGGGGAGGTGATCTTTATGCAGTTTCTAGCGCGTCTCTGTCTGATAGCTATGCTGGTGTTTTCTGCGTCCCATGGCTCGGCAAACGGATGTGACGTTTGTGAACGTATAAAGAAGTTTGTGCAAAATGCTGTAGAGACGAACAAAGAGAATGTGCAATGGTTGAAACCAGGCTTCAAGATAGAAAATGAATGTATAGAGAAGATCATAGAACACGCAATAGATGCTCTGACCAAGCCAGACATAACGAGTTTAATAAGCCAAGGGACGAAGTTTACCCCTAGTGAAAAGAACTATATCGTAATAAGTGTTTTCTTTAACAAATGTATTAGAGAGGCTAAATTGTTTAAAGAATGTGGACAACACTGGAACAATAGTTCACAAAAGTCTCTCACATTTCAGACTCCAGCAAACGATGCTGGAGTTGAGCAGGTCTTCAATGAGATAAAAAGTAAGCTCGGTAGAGACACGCCAACAACAGTTGAGGATGTTAAAAAATACTGCACTGGATTCTCGATATATAGGCTCATTAAGAGGTTGAGGATGGAGGTTTGGTACGACAGAGATGGCCAAGAGCACGCATGTAGTGAGGAAGAGCGTTGCTACACTCCTGACACCGTAAAACCTCCACCACATCCACCATTTGGTGGGCACCATCACCGTCATTGTGGTTCACAACACAAAGATCAACACCCTGAGTGGTTCGAATTCAGGAAAGACCAAAATAGGTACTGGGACGGTTGGCCAAAGTGGGAAGAGTTCGAAAAACAAAGATGTGAGCACCACAAGCAATTACCTCACTGGCATGATAAATGGAAACAGAATCCGCCATGGGGCACCGATAAATAGCCAGAATGGCGCTTAAAATGGCTTGTGGACAGTTCTCATTGTTTGGCATTGCTGCGTTATTGAGATCTGTGCCAATACATGGGGCAAGTTGTGTATTGAAAAACTGTTTTGGTAAGCGCGATTTTAGATGGAGAAGATGGCTGATTTCAGGGCAGATACCAGTGTTTTGGAGCTTCGCAGCATAGGTATGCAGTTCACGTCTGGTGGATTCCAGTGTTAACGTACTGGATGGCATAAATTTCACAATAGCGGAGAGGGAGAGTGTTGGCCTTGTGAGTCCGAGCGGCACTGGGAAAACGACGTTGCTTCAGATAGCCGCCCTTCTTGAGAGCCCCACCAGTGGCTCTGTCATCATACGTGGTAAATGCGCCGACACGCTATCTAATGACGAAAAGGCTGGTATCAGGCTGCGCAATATCGGCTTTGTATACCAATTCCACAATTTGTTGCCGGAATTCTCTGTTCTAGAGAATGTAGCCATCCCCAGCCTCATAGGGCGCGCCTCCAAAAGAGAGGCATATGATCGTGCAACGATTCTACTGCATCATGTGGGGTTAGAACACAGGCTAAGCCACAGTACGAACAGATTGTCTGGAGTGGCCTAATGGCAATGAAATGATGGCGTTGCAATTGAAACAAACTGTAGGAATCTGGAAACGGTGCGTGATATACAGCGTAGAAAACTCGTACGGTGGTCGTCCTTGACAAACTTTCTTCTACCTCCAACTTGGGAGATTTCCGTGAGCAAGAGCCATAAGTTTATACTCTACGTTGGAGTGTGAATGTTTGATTTGACCATGCTCTCCCTCTGTTGTAATATCATCTACAAGAGCGATATGAAACGCCAAATTACGGAAAAATGAAAAAAGACAATGGAAAAGGGCTGGCCTATTATCAGAATTTGAAACTAAAGTATTTGAATAATGCGAAGGAGGCTGCATCGCTGGGGGACAGAGTTCTCTCTGAGTATAATCTGCAGTTTGCCGAACATTATGGTCGCGTCATTAGCTGCAAGCTGAACCAGCAGAATCCTGCACAGCCACAATCAAAGCAGAGTCCAGGAATAGTTGAAAGTATGCAAGAACTGGAAGATTCTACTAGCTGCACGTCTTCCGATGAGCCAGTAAGAAGAACTAAAAAACGCAAGATAAAATCCTCAGAAGCAACTGGGGAAACTATTTTTTAACAATTCTCTGTTATTATGGTGCTGAAGCGGCTTAATGCGGTCTTTCATGGCATATGATATCTAAAGTCAGGACAGTAGCATTTGTCGGCATGAAGGCGATGGAGATTATGGTGGAAACGCAGATCTCTCCAGGGGTTGCCTCGTTTTGTATAGTGGGACTTCCAGATAAGACAGTCGGCGAAGCAAAGGAAAGGGTCAGATCCACGTTTTTTCAGCTGGGCTTGGGGTTTCCGCTTAAGAGAGTCGTCGTTAATATGGCCCCGGCTGACGTACCAAAGGCCGGGTCGCACTACGATCTTCCGATTGCGCTCTCTGTCCTCGGAGCCATGGAAGCAATCGATATGTCGTTTCTAGAGAATACGATATCGATTGGGGAACTCGGTCTTGATGGCAGCTTGTATTACGTGTCCGGGGCTATATGCGCTGCAATGCTGGCCAATGAGCAGAACATTTCAATAATATGTCCGAAGGACTGTGCAAAGGAAGCCGCATGGAGCGGAAACGAAGGCGTAATAGCCGCACCAAATATTATCTCCCTCATAAATCACATCAACGGAGCCTCCATAATATGTCCCTCAACGGTTGATACGCAGACACAGAGCGATTTTGATTATGGCGTGGATATGGAGGACGTATATGGTCAGCCCCTTGCTAAGCGTGCTCTTGAAGTCGCCGCAGCAGGATGCCACAACGTGCTCATGATAGGTCCGCCAGGATCTGGGAAATCAATGATGGCTGCCCGGGCTCGCACGATCCTACCACTACTCTCTCCTGCTGAGGCTTTGGAAACCACGTGCATATACAGTCTGTCTGGACTGCTTCCAGAAAGCGGGCTAATATACCATCCACCATATAGAGAACCGCATCACTCTGCGTCTATCATATCTATTGTTGGTGGCGGCTCAGACGCAAAACCTGGCGAGCTCTCGCTAGCTCACAACGGCATCTTGTTCCTGGATGAGCTTCCAGAGTTCCAAAGAGCAGCTATAGACGCTCTTAGGCAGCCTCTTGAAACGAATGACATAACGATCTCGCGAGCAAAGGAACACATAACGTATCCTGCAAACATACAGCTGATAGCAGCCATGAACCCGTGCAAATGCGGATTCTATGGCGATATGAAGAAGCAGTGCTCAAAGGCCCCCAAATGCGCTCAGGAGTATAGGAACAAAATCTCTGGCCCGATACTCGACAGGTTTGATATAGTAATATACATAAACAGCGTGAAGATCTCTGAGCTCTTCGGCAATGAAAATAGGATCAGTTCCCAAACGATGCGCTCCCGCGTGGAGAATGCGAGAAATGTGCAAAAGAAAAGAGTCGGTGCATTTGATGTTTCAGATTTGTATCTAAATGGAAAAACCAGGGGCAAATACATGAACATCCATACATGTCTAAAAAGGGAGGCTATGGAATTTTTCAGGAAGATGGTCGAACACTCCGGGATATCCACCAGAGGGTGTCAGAAAATCTTGCGCGTCGCAAGGACTATCGCTGACCTGGAAGAGGCCGTCGATATCCAAAAATATCACTTAGCAGAGGCACTTCAGTACAGGCTCCTTAATATAGAAAACAGCTGGACCTGGAGCGCATAGCGCATAAAGACCCTTGGTACAGGATCTGCTTATACAGATGCCCGACAGACGGCCGATGTTGAGCCGGAAGGCAGAGGTTACATTTTCAATAGCATAACACCCCTGGAACCGACCACAATCTTCGTTGCCGAACAACTGGGAGGACCGTACAGCTAACTTTGGCCCTCTATCGCTGTCTCAGCTCTTTCTGCGATATCTTTTTTCATTTTCTCTATCACTTCGTTAATTGCAGGGCTGATATAATAGATTTGCGAGGATGCACCGGTATGCGGCTGTCCATCTACAAAATAGTCGCCGGTAAGAACGACGTCTCCCTTGAGCAGTCCAGCTTCTATTGCTTCCTGCACAACCTCTTTCGCTTCCTTTTCTACCTGGGCTGCATATTTCCGTTGTTTAGCGACTTCCTCCTCAGTTGCTTCCCCAGGGTTGACCTCCTTTGGGTATCCAGGTAAAGACTCTATAAAATTATTCCCTAGATACGGTTCATCCTTTAGAGTTCCTTCTTTCCTGCATTTAAGCGCGGCATGTAATAAATCGGTTATAACGGTGTCGTGTATTTTCGTTAGGACACCTTCTTCCACTTTTTTATCAAGCTTACGAAGGTCATCAGCAAAGGCAGAATCATTCATGTATTCATATATCAGATATCTATCACCGTTCTCAAAGTCCACTTGCATACTTTCTACCTGTTTAGAACCTCTTTCTTTTACCATCAGATCAACGGTTTCCGCTAGTGCTGATCCTCGCACGCAGAATGCTAAAAGTACACATGACGCCATTAGATAATTTCTTTTTTTGTTGTTCATTAATTTTACCTCATATAAATAATCCACAATTTCTATTGTACCATCGTTGTATTATATTAATCAAGAAAATAGAGCCCCTGCAAAAGCTTCGTGAGGCACATATCAAGGGATTTAGTTCTCAACTGCCCGCATTCTAAAAAAATTTCCCACTATAAGCTTCGTACAGCACGATTTAAGTGTGTCCGA
>JAIRMJ010000034.1 GCA_031258785.1 Holosporales bacterium
CTCCATGTTCTAGAATCGTCTTTATCGCTAGTATTGGGGATGCACGATTAACTGGGATGCATCCAAGTTTTTTAAAATACAGCCCTGCGATTGGCTTGCGCAGCAGTTCCTGCTTGATCACTATCGCCAGCTCGTCGAAGAGCAGAGAGAATATAAACGTTTCCCACGTAGATTGGTGGTTGCAGCCGATGATAACAGGCCCCTTTGGAATCTTTTCAAAATTCTTGATTGTGTATCGAATGGATGTAGTAACTCTAAGACAAAACATGAGCCACTTTGTTACGGGTTTGTAGACCCATTTCCACGTCTTCTTCGTAGACCATATGCGTGCTAGCGGATACATCAACGTTATATATACGCTAAAGACTGGCCAAAAGAGAATGTTAAAAGCTGTGGATTTGATCATTTTTCTCTGTCCTTGACATAATTCGACAAATACCTGTATGCAACGCTTCTGCTGATTTTAGCGTTTTTTGACAGTATGGTACTCAATAATTTTATGGGAACCATATCGATGAGCTGATCAACCAGCGGTGACAGCTCCGCGAGCCTGCTGTCTCCGTTGGCGTTGTCCGGTGGAGCGACAACGATGACGAACTCTCCCCTTGGTGGCTCAGACGTGAAGTGCGATATCAGGGAAACCAGCGAACCTCGTATGCTCTCCTCATGAATTTTTGTTATCTCTCGAACTACGGCCACCACTCTATCATTAAAGTACTCTACCATATCGTTTAGGCTTCTAGTGAGCCTCTGTGGAGACTCAAAAAATATCAAAGTGGCATCGATATGCGCTAACTCTGAAAACTGCCTACGATTCACAAATCCAGCAAGCAAAAACCTATTGCTTGGGAGACCAGATAGCGTCAAAGCTGCGATGGCAGCGCAAGAGCCTGGGATCACTGTGTAGCCTACTTCATTTGCAATGCACGCATTGACTAGTTTATAGCCTGGATCAGAGATCATCGGAGTGCCAGCATCAGAGATTAAGGCATATGTTTTTCTATCGTCCTTGATCGAGGTGATTACTTTGCTCACCATAGTTTGAGCATTATGGTCATTATAAATTTCAAGCCTAGCTTTTATCCCAAGATGACTGAGCAGTTTAGATGAAACTCTGGTGTCTTCACACAGTATGCAGTCGACTTTCTCCAAAACTTGTTTTGCTCTTATTGAAATGTCATTTAAGTTTCCAATCGGAGTCGAAACAAAAAAAACACCAGTTTGCATAAATTCTTATACATATTGCACAGCGTACACACAGGGTGGTATCATAGCACAAATTTGAGTGTCGGACGTTCAGATTTAAATGAGGATAACTGTCATAAACAGCGGGTATGTAGGAGTGGTCTCCGCTGTGTGTTTCTGTGAATTTGGATTTCGAGTGTGCGTGGAGGAAGACGATCCACAACGTCTTGAGAAACTCAAGAATAACACTGCCCCTGCCCATGAGCCAGGAATTTCACAGATGATGAAAAAGCATGTGGCAGCGAAAAGGCTGGTCTTCTCGGATAACTTGCCAAGGTACGTTCAGCAATCTGATGCAATCGTAGTGTCAGTTCCAATCGGAAAAAAGAGTGACATGGATTCCGATCTCTCTGAATTGCACAAGAAAATGGAGCAGGTTGCGCTATCACTTAAAAGTGATGGGTACACTGGCATATTTATTAAGACCAGCGTACCAATTGGCACGTGCTCCATTATTGCGAAGAATATGCGCTTTATGCGGCCGGACCTTGTGCCAGGCGAACATTACGATATAATAGCGAATCCAGGAGTACTCAGAGAAGGGTCCGCCATACACGACTTCATGTCTCCGAGTAGGGTGTTGATAGGGCTAGAGTCTGATTCACAGAAAGCCAGAGCGATTGTGTCTGAAGTGTATTCATCTCTACTGAAACTGAACATCCCGTTTGTTTATTCAGATTACGAAACGATTGAATTAATCAGGGCAGCAACAATTGGCTTTATTGTAACAAAAATGGCATTTATAAATGAAATGGCGGAGCTGTGCGACAGGTGCGGAGCGGACATAAATATGTTGATCAAGGGGATCTCGTTTGACAATGGAATAGGGTCGAAGTATTTCAGAGTTTCTCCGGGGATAGGTGGCACTTCGTATCCCAGGACTGCTAGGATACTGGCTGCCACTGCCAGTTCGCTGGGAATGGATCTGCATGTTATTAATAGTGCCCTTACAAGTAATAAAATCAGGGTGACAGGAATCAAAGACAATGTAATGAGACTTATCAGCGACGATAGCGATAGCGGCGACTCCGTGAGGAAGGTGTCCATCCTTGGTCTCTCGTTCAAGCAGTTAACGAGTGACATCAGAGAGTCAGCTAGTATTACAGTGATCCAGGATCTATTGGGTGAGAACGTGGAGGTTTACGCCTATGATCCGTTGTATAAACCAGGTTCTGAGGAGATATCGCAAATCCCTCCAAAGATTGCTGAGAATAAAAATTTTCACCTCGTAGAATCGGTTTACGAAGCAGCCTCTCAAAGTGACATAATTGTTATCATGACGAATTGGAGTGAGTTTATGTCTATCGATTTCAAAAAGCTACACGAGCTTATGAACAAGAAACCAGGGAGCAAGCCCATCATCTTGGACTACCGCAACATGTTCACGAAATCAGAGATGAACGACTTCATTTATATATCGCAAGGACAAAGAACAAAAAATATTTTTCCTTATTAACGAATTATTAACAGTATTAAACTAGAATATTACTATAAAGGTGCACTCGACAAAAAATGAAGATTTAACAGGGGGTAGTAATATGAAAAGGATCGTTTCCATTTTAACAGCACTGCTGTTCGCTTACGTTCCATCAGTAATTGCTGGTGATGAGCAGGTTGCAGCTGGCCAACAGCCGACAGATCCGTCTCTTTCTGAATCTGCAGGGCAAGCCGTCGTGGCAGCGACTACTGATGCAGATATCGCTGCAGTGCTCAGCGAAGCTGAGGCGTTGGTCGCTTCAGATGAGTCTGGCGCGGCGGCGGCCGCCGCACAACCCGATGCTCCTGCAGCCGCTGAAATGCCCGCAGTTACGCAAGAAGTTGCTGCAACAGATGGCGACGAAGCCGCAGTCCCAGTCGTAGCCGATACCGCCAAGCCTAAAAAGCATGAACAACATGGATCAAAATCAGCTTTTGAATCTTTTAAAGTCCCGGAGGAACCGGTCAGAACTTGCGATGAGGCTTGTGCCAAATCGATGAAGGACAAAAATGTGATATCTGATTTCAGCAACACATCTGATTTTGCTGAGAATGGGGTCGCTGGAGTGACGAAATGTCTCGCTGAGATAGAAAAGACCCAGGCTTACGGGACGCATTCATCGAACAGATACATCAATGTATCGAATAGTAACCTCTCAAATGAATTGGTCAAAGAAGTGGTGAATGCGATTGTCAACAACAAGAAAGTACATGATGCTGCCCACGGGAAAGCAGCTACAAAGGACTCACAGTACACAGTTCTTTTGAATATTGCCGGGAATCCTTCGGTCGGAGACGGTGCAGTACAAGCTATTGGCGGTTTACTTTCAGCCATATGTTGCTTGAATCTTGCCGGAACAAATATTTCTGATAGCGGCATTGAACAGTTGATTGCACTAATCAACGGTGCAGGGATCCAGCATCTGAATAGCATCAACATTTCCAATACTAGAGTCACTCCTGCAGGGGCAGCAAAACTTAAAGAGGCCATTGCTGCCTGGCTATCCAGCCATCCAGAGGCGAAATGTGAACTGGGAGGCGATGGCGGCGTCATATATAAAGAACGTCCAGCCGTACCGGTGAAAAAGGGTGACGGACTACGTCATAGAGGACACAAAGGACACGCTACTCCAGAAATTCCGGCAGAGGCAGCGGCACCAACTGATGCAGCAGAAGCAGCAGAACCTGTAGTTGCGGATGAGGCAGCAGCCTCGACCGAGCCTGTTGTTCCGGGTGACTCTGATGTAGCCGTTACACACGAACAACAACCACAAGAGGGCGCGGCAGCTGAGGCGGCATCCCCTGAAGTGGCGGAAATTTTGGAATCAGGCGAGGTAGCAGCAGCCCCTGAAGTAATAGAGACTTCGCCAGTCCCGGCAGCCTAAAAATGTACCATTATTTATGAAGTTAACGGAGAGAGAAAAGGCACGTGCCCGCGCCACCAAGCTTATTGGCTCTCCGTTTTGCGTAATGCGTTCGCTTGTTGTACCAGCAGTCACGCACGTTTTTACGTGATTCGCCGCAGATAGCCTCATAATGTCGCAGAGTGCGGCAGTCATCTGTGGCGGGTCAGCTTACGAATAAAGAGATCAAATTTATAGAATCAATACCGCTGGGGCAGACAGACGCCGTGCCAAAGCATTCAGAAACAAGGCGGCCGCTCTGCCGTCTATAACCCTATGATCGATAGCATATCCAATTGTCAGAATCGAACGCCTCTCTAACGCCCCACCGTCATCTGTGTAAGTGAAAGTTTTTTTTGCTGCTCCTATCGATAGAATTCCACTGTGTGGCGTGTTTATTATAGATAAGAATGAGTTCACACCGTACATACCAAGATTAGAGATCGTGATGCTTCCGCCGGCATATTGACTCGGGGTCAATCTGTTTTTTTTCGCGAGATCTGCCAGTTCTTTCATTTCATTCGATATCTCAACGATTCCCTTCTTGTCAGCATCTTTTATCACGGGAGTAAACAGTCCATCATCAACAGCAACTGCCACCGCTACATCGACAGCCATGAACTTCCTAATCCTGCCATCTATCCAAATGATATTTACGTTGGGCTCGTCTCTCATCGCCAGCGCAGTCGCCTTGATGATAAAGTCATTCACGGTTAACTTATTGCCCAGCTGCCCGCTCTTGTTAATTTCGTCCCTGATGCTAAGCAATGACGTCACATCGGCATCCAATGTCATGTAGAAATGCGGAACCTCTCGTTTGGATCGCGTGAGTTTATCAGCAATGATACGACGCATCTTCGGCATATCCTCATCGATATACCGGATGGCGGAAATCCCAGTGGACCGTTCCGCATGGCCTTCATCAGACCGCGAAGCATTTATTATGTCATTCTTAACGATCCTGCCACCAGGGCCAGTGCCGACGATTTGACTTATATCAATATGTCTAATATCTGCAAGTCTCCTGGCCAGTGGACTCGCTTTTACAGTGCTGCGACGTGGGATGATATCGATGACCTCTTGTTTCTCCTGTATGCAAACATCTTGTGAGGTAGTAGCCCCGGCAATCTCAGCTATAGCGGACAGTACCGCCTCGTCCGTCTCTCCAGCCTGACTAATTATTGCAATCGGGGTGTCCACAGCGACGTTCTCAGTACCCGCAGAGACGATGATCTTGGCAAGAGTGCCTTTATTGACGGCCTCCACCTCCATTACCGCTTTATCCGTCTCAATCTCGAGGATAACATCTCCAGGCTCGATCCATTCACCTTCCTTCTTTACCCAGGATACGAGATTCCCGGTCCTCATCGTTGGACTTAGCGCAGGCATCTTATAAATAAGCGGCATCTCTCTCCCATGTCACGATACGCATAAGTATCGCGGATAGTCATATGGCGAGATGATAAACGATGCGCTGGCTTTCCTCAAGATTTATGTGAAGGGATCGCATGGCCATCCCACGTTATCTTCTGCTCTAGGAGTGTGTAGATTTTCAGAACTGCAGGGAGTATTTCAGAAGATTGCTGCTTTCTTTTACTACTCCGTACTCCATTTCATCCTCTATTGCGGCAGACTGAGGATTACTGTCCGACGAAAGAGCCCAAGATACCCCAGCCAGTTTCTCTTTTAGCACATATATGTGAACTTTCCTGTCCCCGTAATCTACTCCCAGGGCCTCAATAGGCCCCACGAAAAATTGATCATTTCTTAGGATTATGTGGCTCTCATGTCTGTTGTCTTTGAAAGTGAGGACGCCGACCTTTCCGCCATCATTACTGACCGCTACAAGGGGCGTCTTTATGGACCTCAGTTCGCCCCCTAGATGAAATGTTACATTGTCATCATTGGGCAGTAAGAGATTCCCAATGTACTTAGGGAAGACCTCTTTTTCTATCTCTTCTGTATTTTCAGTTAGAGACGTTCCATCTTCCAACTTTATATTGCATCCTTCTGTTTTCAGGTCTATCTGAGCCCGATTTAGTTCTCTGAGCTGCAGTCGGTATATCAACTCATTCGGCTCGTGGGCGCATCCGCCGCATCGGCGTTGGTGGTATTCTTCTTTATCATATAATATTTCCTCTTGTGGAGCGGGGCAAGCAATTGCCCCGTATGCGTGAGAAAGCCTTGTCACAGCGTTTGAACTTATATGTATAGGCTCTTGACTAGCATCTCAGAAGGAGTATGCTGTGGAGATGAGGAAATACAGTAGGTTGAGCACCAATAAGAGAAACAAAATAATTTCATGCTTTGCAGAGGATTTAACTGCCACTG
>JAIRMJ010000017.1 GCA_031258785.1 Holosporales bacterium
ATCAATACGCTTGGGAAACCAACGCAACCCGTGATCATCATAGACAATGATGACAAAACGAAATGGATACTGGACACAGATGGTGTGATAAAGCCTGCTGACACGAAGTGATGGGGGCGGACCCTGAGAACGCAAACAGCGTTGAAAAGCTTTTTTGACCAGCCTAGTGCGACGCTGGCGATATAGACTTGTTGTCCTATCTCAGCATCCCAAGGATCTCTGGAATCGCCTTAAGTTGCATGACTTCGAGGCCTTCTGTTTTTTCAAAGTCTTCTGTTTTATGGGAGCAAAAGATCTTTGAGAATCCGAGTTTTTGTGCTTCTCTGACTCTCACGAATGTAAGGCGAGAACTTCTTACTTCTCCGGACAGTCCGACTTCTCCAAAGAATACTGAGCCCTTTGGAAGTGGCTTGTGCAGTGTGGCGGACATTATTGCGGCAACTACCGCGAGGTCAGCTGCTGGCTCTGTTATCTTTAATCCTCCAGCGATGTTCAGAAACACGTCCTTGTTTGAGAAGTGCAGCTTGCAACGATTTGATAGGACAGCCACAAGCATGGCTAGCCTGTTAAAATCAAAGCCAACTGAAGACCTCCTGGGGACGGCAATCGTCGTATTGGTAACCAGAGCCTGCACTTCAGATAAGATCGGCCTCGTGCCCTCGATACCAGAAAAAACGGCTACCCCATTCACGCTGCCGCTGTGGTCTGATAGGAATGCAGCAGATGGATTGCTCACCTCTTCGAGGCCCTTTCCTGTCATTGAGAAGATGCCGATCTCGTCTGTTGGCCCGTAGCGGTTCTTCTCCCCACGCAAAATTCTGTAATCATGTGAGTTGTCGCCCTCGAAATACAAAACGCAGTCGACCATGTGTTCGAGCGTCTTTGGGCCGGCAATCGTCCCATCCTTCGTTATGTGCCCCACAATGATCACAATTACGTCGTTCTTTTTTGCGAAATTTACCAGCTCTTGCGTACAAAACCGCACTTGCGAGATACTTCCAGGAGGAGCCTGGATTAGCTCTGACGATACCGTTTGGATCGAGTCTATCACGGCTACACTGCCGTGATTGAGATTGCTGATAGCCCCCAGAATTTGGTGAATATCTGAGGCTGCCGCTATCCTGAGGTTGGCATTCGTCAAGTTGAGCCTGCTTGCCCGCAACATAACCTGCCTGACTGATTCCTCGGCTGAAATGTACACAAAGTTCTCTATATCATCGATATGTGACAGGATCTGTAATAGTAGGGTGGATTTCCCTATGCCGGGTGCTCCACCGAGGAGAACGACAGAGCCGCTTACAAACCCGCCTCCAAGAACCCTGTTCAACTCCGCAATCTGTGTTTTGTGTCTCTGCGATGTCTGTAGCTGTCCTAGCGCCTCATTTGCGTCTAGCGAATAAAAGAAGTCGTCGCTAACTTCAGCATTAGGCTGCTTTGGCTGGACTTGTCGAATGACCTCCTCAACAACACAATTCCAGCCCTTGCATACATCACATTGCCCTGCCCACTTCGGGAGTACGGCTCCGCATTCCTGACATACAAACCTCGTTGTCTGCTTCGTCACGTGCGCCCTGGCTCTTTTTATTGATTATATATTCTTACGTAGCCGCTCCAAGAAGCGCCAGAAGCAGCAGCGCCACTATATTTATAATTTTTATCATCGGGTTAATCGCGGGGCCTGCTGTGTCTTTATACGGATCTCCAACTGTATCCCCAGTTACAGAGGCTTTGTGCGTTTCGGAGCCCTTCCCTCCGAAATTGCCGTCCTCTATGTATTTCTTGGCATTGTCCCACGCACCACCACCAGATGTCATCGAGATTGCCACAAACAGTCCAGCGACGATTGTGCCTATCAACGTCGCGCCCAATGCAGCAAAGGCCTCAGTCTTATCTGCAATCGCGTTGATAACAACATAGACAACAATTGGGGCGCACAACGGCAACACGGACGGCATTATCATCTCGCGGATCGCTGACCTTGTGAGAATATCAACAGCCATCTTGTAATCGGGCTTCACCTTGCCTTCCATTATGCCTTTTATCTCTCTGAATTGTCTCCGTACTTCGACTACGATCGCTGCTCCTGCCCTTCCCACGGACTTCATGCCAAATGACCCAAACAAATATGGCAGCATAGCTCCGAGTAGCATGCCAACCAAGACGTACGGATTCTGAAGCGAAAACTCAATCTGGAGATACGGGAAATAGTATGACAGATCCTCGACATATGCTGAAAACAGCACAAGCGCAGCGAGCCCAGCCGACCCAATGGCATAGCCCTTTGTTACGGCTTTTGTCGTGTTGCCAACTGCATCAAGCGTATCTGTAACGCTCCTCACTGATTTCGGTAACTGTGCCATCTCAGCTATGCCGCCTGCATTGTCCGTCACTGGGCCGTACGCATCCAGTGCAACTATCATGCCTGCGAATGCCAGCATCGTCGTTGCTGAGAGAGCGACTCCAAACAGGCCGGCGCATATATATGATGCTATGATGCCGCCGCATATTACAAGTGTGGGAACGGCTGTTGCTTCCATAGAAACCGCAAGTCCTTGGATTATATTGGTAGCGTGCCCAGTCTCGGATGCTTTCGCTATGCTGCGTACTGGTCTGTGTGTGATTGCCGTATAGTACTCGGTAATCCATACCAGGAACCCTGTTACCAAGATACCTATCCCAGAACATTGCAACAGATTCAGTGGCGTAAATGAGCCTGCTAGGTATGATATTTTGTATTGGAAAGAGTCAAACATAGCATTTGTGACTCCCCATATCAGAGCTGCCGAAATCAGCCCAGTGGCAATAAGTCCTTTATACAAGGCCTTCATTACTCCTTGCTTTTTGTCCAATTTAACGAAGAAAGTTCCCAAGATCGAACCGATGATACATACTGCTCCTATAACAAGAGGATACTTCATCAGTAAGTCTTGATTGTTCTCCGTGAAGTGTATGCTGGCCAGGACCATGGTTGCCACAATGGTCACAACGTACGTTTCAAATAGATCAGCGGCCATTCCTGCACAATCACCAACATTGTCCCCCACATTGTCCGCTATTACAGCTGGGTTCCTCGGGTCATCCTCCGGAATATTCGACTCGACCTTGCCAACTAAATCAGCGCCAACGTCTGCTCCCTTCGTGAAGATACCCCCACCTAGCCTCGCAAAGATCGATATCAGAGACGCCCCAAAACTCAAAGCTACCAGAGATTCAGTAATGATTCGTTGTGGCACATGTGCGCTTGAAAGCGCAAAATAGTACACTGCAACGCCGAGAAGCCCGGTACCAACAACGAGCATGCCTGTTATTGTGCCAGAATCGAATGCAACAGAGAGAGCTTTTGCTAAAGACGTCTTGGCAGCCTCTGTCGTCCTCACGTTTGCTCTTACGGAGATGTTCATTCCTATGTATCCAGATATTCCTGAAAGGACTGCTCCTATCACAAATCCAGCTGCGACGAACTTAGTTAGCAATACCCCGAGACATACGGTGACTATCACGCCAACGACGGCTATCGTGGAGTATTGCCTATTTAGATACGTTTTCGCCCCAACTTGAATCGCTTCCGCGATCTCAATCATTTTTTCGTTACCACGTGGCTGCTTGAACACTGCTACGATCTTCCAGATAGCAAATGCGATTGCTAACACACCACACGAGATTATTATAGAGTTGGCACACTCCAACATAGAACCCTCTGATTAGTATAAAAACATGCTGACAGTTTACTAAAATGCCAGCACGTTTCACACAACTTAATCAGCGATTGCTTCCAGAATTTCTTTAAGCGATGACATGGCCTTTTCGACCGTAAATCGCGCTGCCACTGTTTGTCTGCCTTTTTCTCTCATTTGCGTGAAGTCCTGCGGATTTTGCAGGCATTTAAAGATTGCTTCTGCTAACCCGGCTGGATCCAGCTTTTCGACCAATATGCCATCTACGTTGTTGGTTATGATAAATTCTGGCCCACCACTTTTGGTAGCGACAACAAGACACCCCTGCGACATAGCCTCAATCGCAATCATGGAGAAACTCTCACTTCTCGACGGAATAACGACAATGTCAGTCTCTCGCAGTAATGCCGGGACATCATCCGCCCACTTGTTAATAGACAAGTTCTTTGGCCTTAGCCAAAATTTCATCAATTTCAGGGTGGCTGATAACCTCCCGCCACCATATATATTGACGGAAAAGTTGCGGCTGCACTCCTGCTTTTGTTCGAGAATGCTAACTGCCTTGATAAGATCAGTAAAGCCCTTTTTCCTCCTAAAAAACCCAAACGATGAGATCTTAATCGGGATATGCCAGCCGATTTCATGCTTCGTAACCGGAGTGGCCAAAAAATTCTCTATCAGGAACACATTGCCCAAGTCTTTACGTTCTAGGTGAGCAAGAACAGGATTGGACACTGCAATCAGACAATCTGCCTTTTTTAAATTGGTATTCTGAAAACCGTGCACAACCATAACTATCTTGGCGTTTGGGGCTATCTGTCTCCATATATACGTATCCACAGGCTTGTGAGTCCATATGACATCGTGGGTCTCCGCCAGATGCTGCATTCTGGCGTATGCCTTCTGCCACCTAATAGGATATCTCCTGAAGTAATCCAAAACTTCAACATCTCTTGCGCCGGTACCTTTGAGTTGGGCCTCTACAGCGGCACCACTTCTTACGACCGGAGTAGCATACACACCTGCCGCTTCGAACAGCTCCTGGTATGACAAAAACACAGTTCTGGTCCCTCCAAGTCCTTTGCCAGAGCACACGTGGAGGATCTTCATCGCCAGATCTCATAAAAAAATGCAGCACCGTGTTAAGCTTGGGGAGGATTACAAAAGACACATCAAAGTGAACTCTGTATACACGATGCTGGAAGCTCTGCTGAACTTCAGGGTGATACTATCACTTTGTTCCAGGTTAGTAAACATAATTTTTGTTCTTTTTAATATGTTCATAACATATGAGACAGACCATTACCAAATTTAGATTGAGCTACCTAATCTTTACACTATCACAAATCCACTCTTTAGATTCACTATCCCAGCTATAATCTTGAACTTCTCATTGAGCCTTTATCTCTTGTTTCTGTACCTATCTGACATAATCCTAAACACCCCAATCTTTGTCAGTACATTCTCAACTTTAACTCTAACCCTTGATAGTATGTTGTAGTACTCTTTCTCCTCGGTACTCTCTGTTGCATCTATGATGAAAGATTCTAACTCATCATGGTGTAATCCTCCTCTCTCCGGAAGTTTCATGATTTGAGATAGGCCAAGATCATGCTTCTTATGTTAAGTTTGTGTAATCTTCCTGGACGTTTGTAACTGTCGATGATATTCCTCTTGAACCTGGGGTCAGCTCTGCACATCAATGCATCAAATTCTCACAGGTCGAGGGCCAAATACATAATATGAACACGCACATGGCCAAGATATAATACTATCTAAGCACATTCGCAAATCTTAAGACCACTTCAAATGTTTCTTCGCCGCAAGAAAAATGTCACGAGCTGCTGGAGCGGCTACCTTGGCTCCGCTTCCTCCATGCTCAATAAGGACAGCTACAGCGATTTGTGGATCATCCGCCGGGGCGAATCCAACAAAGACAGCATGCTCTTTTTTCCAATAATCTTCTGAGATGGTTTTGCCGAGTTTTCTTTGCTCCTCGGAGATACGAAAAACCTGTGAGCTGCCAGTTTTTCCTGCATACTCGAATGCCGGATCTTCGATTGGGCAATTCCTGGCTGTCCCATAGTCAGAGTTCACCACGTCGTACATCCCATCCAAGATTACCTGTATATGCTTAGAATCGTACGATGTTAGACGTACTGGCTTGTCCCGCTCGCCTTTGACAAGGTGCGGAACGACTGGCCTCATGCCATTAACCAACATTGCGGTCATCTTCACGAGTTGTAGAGGGGTTACCAAGACAAATCCCTGTCCTATTGACATGTTAACCGTATCTCCAGTGGTCCAAGATTGGTGCTTTCTACCCTTTTTCCAAGCCCTGGAGGGAATCAGACCCGATTTTTCATCTGGCATGTCTACTCCAGTTTGTAGTCCCAACCCCATGTCGTTTGCCACTTTTGCGATATCCTCTGCTTTCACAAGCTGTGCCACGTTATAGAAGTACAAATCACACGACTGAGCTATCGCCTCTTGCAGGTTGACGTACCCGTGCCCTCCGTACTTCCCAGCCCAACAATAGAATTTGTGATTACCTATCTCCAAACAACCCTCACACTTAAAACGTGTCCTTTCAGTAATAACCTTCTTACGTAGGCCGGCAAGTCCAGTAATCATCTTAAATGCAGATCCAGGCGCGTATAATCCGCTGATTGCCTTATTTATGTTCGGTTTATACGGATCTTCGTATATACTTGAAAGCGTCTTGGCATCAATTTTTCTCGAGAATATGTTGGTGTCGTAGCCAGGATACGAGACAAGCGCCAATATCTCCCCGGTATCAATACGCATCACGGCGCATGCTGCACTTCCGTGTTGTGACAAGATATTATACACTTCAAGCTGTAGTGACAAATTGATTGTTAGCCGTATATCATCACCCACCTTTACGTCCATTTTGTCTATATATCTGACAAACTGGCGATTTGCATTTACCTCGATGTGCTGTATACCTACCTTGCCGAAGAGTTCCGTGTTATAGCTCTTTTCCACACCATTCTTTCCAACCTTGGCCATTGGCAGCATAAGAGCAGTAGAATCTGCCTGCTGTACATCATACTTCGTTGGTGCACCAACATACCCTGTCACGTGTGAAAATGCATGCGGGTATAGGTACTCTCTTGCGTGAGCTTTCTCAACTGTGAGACCTGGAATCTTGGATGAAAGGATGTAGCACTTTGATAAAGTCTGCCAACTCATGTTCTCCCGGAGTAACACGAATCTGTTTGCCTTATTTATTTTTTTATAATCATTTGCCAAAAGCTCCGGGATTTTGTTCTTGTTGATTAAACCTTCATTCGCAAGTGTTTTGATAACTTTGATTCTATCTTCTGGCTGAATTTCGGCTATATCAAGGATTGCAGAGTATGAGAACTTGTTTCTTACTATGACCTCGCCCCCGGAATCTAGGATATTCCCTCTTATTGGCAAGACCTGTTTAACTACGATCCTGTTCTTATCTGAGAGGAGTTTATAATGTTCAGCTTGATATATCTGGAGATATCCGAGACGCGCCACTACTACAGATCCAAGCATTACCTGTCCCATAGAGAAGATAGATAACCGGCGCTTGAATTGTTTTCTTAGTTCCCTAGCCACAATGAGATCTTTTTCATCTGATAGGCGCCCTCATTCTCATATAAGCTTGGTGGTACCTCCAAGCAGTTTATTTCCTCCCGCACCTGTACGTTCTGGGCACTCTCTCACACGCATCCTGCGATTGAGGCTGTTCTGCAGCTGGTTCCTGAACTCTTGAATCCACTGATGTCCCCTGAGGCCAGCAACTATCTGGACTTTGAGTCTGCTGCTGCGGTACAGTGAAAGGAGCTTCGGATTTATTTATAAACTGCCTACAGAAATCGAAGTCTCCATTCAAAGCTTCAGTAGCAGCACTGGCTTTCGCACGATTCACTACGCTGCGTCCACCGCCAGCTTTCCAGCGCGTAGCTCCACCTGCTTTCTGTTTTTTACCGCCTCTCTTCTCTTTCGACTCTTCCTGCTTCTCACTCTTATCCTCATCCTTCCCTTTGTTGTCATCCCAGATAGCCAGGAACTGTTCGAGTATGTTGTCTCTTGATAGGTCGAGTTTTTCCAGACCGTCTTGCCCAACCCCTCTGTATTGTTCCTTTCCGTCCTTTACAGCAAGAACAGCTGGAAGGCCTTCGATGGACTCTCTTCCTAATGTAACACGATCACCAAGCGCACACAGCATCACATTGTCCGCTATCTTGATATTGTGATTCTGTAATTTTGAAGCATAGACTTTATATTCTTCATTGGTTGGATCTTTCCACTCTTTTTTGAGGGTTTCTACTGATGGCACACCAATGAAGATGATCTTGATCCCTTTCTTTGTTAGACGATGTAGTTGGCCAGAAAACCGACCTAAAAACCTCTCACAGTGGGGACACCAATCCCCAAAAAACACGATCACTGCCTTCTTTAAATCGGAACTGGATAAGTTCCTCTTTGCCAGCCCAGCTGGCGTCATAAAAAACCCAGACACTGAGACGTCCGCACCTTGCTTAGAATAGTATTCCAAAAACTTGTTGCTTGTGACGCCCGATGCATTCGATGTCGACTCTCTTTGAAGCTGTTCACCCTGCTGCTGCGGGGAAGTTCCTGCCATCGCCTGGTATACTTGATTCTGCTGTGCCTGCGCGCCATGCATAGACACACTCAATAGCACTACAGCCGCCGTTACAAAAACTCTCATTTGACCAAACTCCCAAAATACCGCCAAGTGGCGCGCCCAGAAAGACTCGAACTCTCAGCCTCCAGATCCGTAGTCTGACGCTCTATCCAATTGAGCTATGGGCGCTCAACACGCTCATTTTTGCACAACAATGTGGGAAGTTGCAAGAAAATTTGGGTGTGTATGCGGGGCATGTATAAGAAAAAATAGTTTAAGATGGCGATATAGAGAGAAGTGAGTTAAGTAGGTAAAACCCAATGAAATCTATGGAGCACTTCACGATGTGCCACACATGGGAGGAGCACAGCAGGAGTAGTGGATATTAGCAAAGGCACAGCAGCATTGTACTTTCAAACGTCAATTGGTCTAGAGAATGAGCCGTAGCCAGCGAATCAGCTAATATGCTATGATCCACATGTGTGCGGTTTTTACCATTTAGTGTAGTATGCAGGTAAGTGTGCACAAAAATGACCTGCCAGCCGAGTTCTTAAACGGACTCGATTCGGTTGCGGTAGATACAGAGACGATGGGACTGTGTCCGAACAGAGACAGGTTATGTGTGGCGCAATTTTCGTCCGGGAACGGAGAATGCCATCTCATCCAGTTCTACAATTACACTGATGCCAGCAACATAAAAAAACTTCTAGCTGATAGGCGAATCTTGAAGATTTTCCATTATGCACGGTTTGATGTGATGATGTTTTACAAGTACCTCGGCACAATGACGGAGAACGTCTATTGTACCAAGATAGCCTCGAAGCTAACCAGGACATATGCTCAAAAGCACAGCCTCATGGAATTGTGTCGTGATCTGTTGCGAATAGAGATTTCAAAAGAGCAAACATGCACAGATTGGGGCAAGGAGCAGCTGTCAGAGCAACAAAAAGAATACGCCGCTTGCGACGTCCTGCATCTTCACAAATTGAAACAGGTCCTTGATGCGCTGCTTGAGCGCGAGAACAGAACATGCTTAGCCATAAAATGTTTCGATTTTCTAAAGGCGCGGGTCATGCTGGACCTCATGGTTGGAGAAAGGTACGACATTTTCTCACATGAATCATAAGAACGTGGAATTTAAGGAAATGGATTTTGTTGAAGAAGCTAAGAGAGTCATATTAGAAGAGGCGAACGCCCTCACGGAACTCGCTAGCAATTTCCCTCTAAACTTCGCCGATGCCGTTAACCTGATACTTGAATCCAATGGCAGGCTCGTCGTTTCTGGTATAGGGAAAAGCGGTCACATAGGCAGGAAGATAGCCTCCACCATGTCATCCCTTGGGCAGAAATCGTTTTTCCTTCACCCAAGCGAGGCACAACACGGGGACCTTGGGATGCTCGATAAGCTTGATGTTTTACTGCTGATCTCATACTCCGGAGAAGCGGTAGAGCTGTTCCCAGTCATAGATTTTGCCAAAAGACTCGGGATAAAGATTCTGGCAATTTCTAAAGGTGACGACACTACAATCGCGAAAAACGCCGACGTGGCACTTTATCTTCCGGATCTGTTGGAGGCGTGCCCTCTTGGCGTCGCTCCTACAGTCTCTTCTACGGCAACACTGGCGCTCGGTGATGCACTGGCTGTTGCCCTATTGTCACGGCGTGGCTTCACAAAAGAGCAATTCAAGGAGCTACATCCTGGTGGTTCTCTCGGGAGGAGCCTCTCGTTTGTGTACGATGTCATGCGTAAAAAGGAACTACCGCTCCTGCAAACAGGTAGCAATATGAAGGACGCCATAGTCACAATGTCCAAAGGAAAGCTCGGATGCATCGGAGTAGTCGATCAGAAAAATGTTCTGATCGGCATGATTACAGACGGAGATCTCAGACGACATATATCCGACCATTTGCTGTCCCAACTAGTGGATGAAGTGATGACAAAGAATCCAATCACGGTGGATAAGAACATCCTAACCTCAGAGTTATTACGCATGATGGAGGAAAGAAAAATTACAAATATGTTCATATTAAACGATATCAGCCAACCAATCGGGATCATACATATTCATGACATCATAACACGAAAGATCGTTTAGCAGTCCATTTTTGCCTCAAAGGTTGAAAAGATGTCAGTCCTCATGCAATTTCGATCTTGAGAGGTGGCGGATTTTTGCATGAGCAATATGAGCCCTCGCATATATATTCCAGATACATCAGCGCGTTTTTTATGAGTAAAATTTACAAAAAATTTCGGGGCGCCTCTAAATACATGCCTTATTTGTGCAGATCTTTTGGCCAACTGAAGCCATGATCATTTCGGTTTACGATATAAAGGGTGTTGCCTCTTACTTCTAAGCGACATTCTTCTATTTTTCTGTCGATTAACATCGCCGCCTCAGTGTCGAGTAATTGCCCTTTGCCTGGTAAGCCAAGCCTATTCCTTATACGCCCCAAGCAGACTTCAATAATATCGATACGATCGATTGTCAGTCGCTTTCTCTCCAGTATATCCTCAATCATCGTCACCTCCGCATTACCCGCTAGGCTGTTTTCTAGCGTGCATTGCTTTATGATAGTCGGGTTCAGGTAATCGATCTGGTATGCATGCTTGACTATAGCCGTATGGCTTTCGTTAAGATCCGCTTTGATCGCCATTAGCTCTTGATTACTCGGTGGGCGGCTTTCCCTCCAACACATCATAGCTATTGCTAAGTGATCTTTATAAATAGTCACAAAGGACCTAAGGTGAGGGTATATCACGGCGAGGTGGTAAAATTCTGGGCTCGATGGCTTAAAACCTCCATCGAAGTGAAATACCACAAGTTCTTTAGTGGCTGTGAGGATCGTATCTATATACCCCGGGCCTACTCTTGTGGCTTGTCGCATGAGATCTAGTTGGTCAGAGATACCAAATTGAAGGATTCTGTATTCCCAATATCCTTTCGGAGAGTTGTCGATTTCCGGGAGGATGTATTTAGCCTGAAAATTGTATTTGAGATCCATACCATGGTAACAGTAGAATACGTCTTCCTCAGTCGCACTTATCATTTTATTCCTTTCGGGATCTGCTAGATCTTCTAGTGGGACGATCTTGTTTGTCGCGTAGACGCTGTCTTTGTCCTCTGCTTGCTCCGGAAGGTATTCGCAGAAGCGTTGTATCCCGAAAGCGAACTTTCCATATTCGGTGAAAGCATCACGGTATTTCCTTGTATAAGTCCGCAAGAATGCTTTTATCAATTTCTCATTGCTAGAATCCTCAGAGTTTTCCTCCAGCGCCTTCTTGAGATTTTCCTCGTTATCGGTCGATTTACTAATGTCTTGTAATAGCTTGAATCCACTTTTATCGGCTTTTAGCGCTTCGTAAATTTTGACTGTCTCTAAGTTTCTGTGCATCCAATAATTTGCTTCTTTTTCTTTTATTTTATTTTTAATCCTGTTTATGAATGTATCAGGTTCAATTTTATTTTTATTCTGAACCTCTATATTCCAGAGAACATAACCTCCACTTATATTTCCGTGTTCGCGCATATAACATGATTTTCTACGCTTCTTTTCTTTTCTTTGCGTCTCTACGTTATCTTCGACGATGATTGTTAATTCCACCCCAGCGAACTCCAAATACAAGCTGTTTTCTTTTAACATTGACAGGGGGTCGCCGTATAAAAATATATCTTGATCGAGATGAAGAAAATATTTAAACGCAAGGCCTTCCAAGGATTTTCTTTCTGGCCCGATAGTTTTTATTTTACCACTTTTGATTAGCGAGATTATTTGCGGGTAGAACAGCCTAACAGCCACAAGCACGTGCCATCCATTTACAAGTCCTTTGGCTTCAGCCAGTATATCTGCCGGGATAGCGGCAGTGTATATATGACAGAGATCAGTACTCATTTTAGGCAGTGTCAGCATCACCCGCTTGGAGACATCTTGGCAAAGCATGATTATAGTGGTCTGTTGTGTAGCATGAGCCATTATCTGCAATGCGGCTACCATCGTCAGCGGCAAATAGTTCCTGTCAGTTCCAAATACGATCGGGCACACATTTTCCTGCATGGCAGTTGTGTTCTGCGTACACAGTGTTGGTTCCCCTCCAAAGCTGGAGATCGACTCACTGCTTGAAGTTGCATGCAGACTTGCCGCCGAGCATAAAGCAATTCCTGCTACTTTTGTGGTATTTAAACATATTATTTTTGCAAAATTTGTGATTTTTTGTATCATATACATACTTGCCGTTAGATGGACTGTCCCTGTACATTACCAAAACATGAGTATTAGTTCAACAAAATATCAAGTCCAGTTGGCAAATTTTTTGTTTGTTAATTTGTTTTAACGACTGATTGGCATCAATAATCCACAAAACGATTCAAGACATCTATAGGTTGTGGTATGATCCACCGTATGTTGTTTGCACATTATACGAAGGTGACGTAATGGCGAGAGTTACTGTTGAGGATTGCATCAAAAAGGTGAACAATAGATTTGAGCTGGTGTTGATGGCGGCTAGGAGAGCTGGGGACCTTGAGATGGGGATACAGCCGTCTATCCCACGTGACAATGACAAGGCAACCATAATAGCCCTCAGAGAGATAGCTGAAGAGACGATCTCGCTTGATGGACTGAAAGAGCTTACTAAGAAACGATTGATCGAGGGTAAGAACATGTTTGATGAAATGGTGCAACACGAAGAGGACCTCGAGAATGCATCTGAAAACGGAGCCGTATCCGGGATTACAGCGGGTATGTCCATGGAAAATGCAGATGAGGAGGAAGAGGATGACGAGGAAGAGTACGAGGCATTCGATGAAGAGGATCTGCAGAATTTGAGAGATTTGGATGCTGTTCTAGGCGAGGATGATGAGGCAGACACGGCAGACGAATCTGAGCTATAAAGCGATAAATGGCTGGAGTTCGAGTTAGGTTCGCCCCGAGCCCAACAGGTGCACTACACATAGGTTCTGTCCGAACCGCCCTATTCAATTGGCTCTACGCACGACACTGTGGTGGTCAGTTTCTATTGAGGATTGAAGATACCGACAAGGAGCGCTCAACCAAGGAAAATACAGAAGCCATCTTCAAAATCTTGCGCTGGCTGCGAATTGACTGGGATGAAGAGCCAGTTACGCAATCGGAGAGAATAGATCGCCATCGTGAGGTAGCTCTGGAGCTGCTCAAGAGCGGAAATGCATATTATTGTTACTGCACTCAAGAAGAGCTTGCACAAAAAAAGGAGATCACAATAAAAGCCGGCGGCTCCTACTCGTATGACAGAAAGTGTCGTGATACTGGGATGCAACATAGACCCGATACGAAGCCAGTTATCAGACTGAAGACACAAATTACGGGGACAACGACAGTAAACGACATGATCCAGGGGGATGTGACAATAGATCACTCCAGATTAGACGACCTCGTTTTGCTGCGGTCCGATGGGAGTCCAACGTACATGCTCTCCGTCGTTGTAGACGACCACGATATGGGCATAACGCACGTGATCAGGGGAGATGACCACTTAACAAACACATTCCGTCAAATCCAGATATACAAGGCATGCAATTGGCGGATTCCGCAATTCGGGCATATACCGCTGATATATGGGCCAGATGGAGCAAAATTATCAAAGCGGCACGGGGCAGCGAGCGCAAATGACTACTACAGCCTAGGGTACCTCCCTAGTGCCTTGCTTAACTATCTCGTGAGGCTCGGCTGGAGTCACGGGGACGACGAAATAATTTCACGTGAACAAGCAATTGAATGGTTTGATCTGACGAACGTGGGGAAATCTCCATCACGATTCGATATGGCCAAGTTACAGAACTTGAATTCGCACTATATCAGACAAATGGCAAATGATTCTCTCTTGGATTACATGGAGCCGTTCTTGGGGCTGCAACTTGATGAAGACAAAAGAGGTAAGATTTTAAGGGGCATGAATAGCTTGAAGGAGCGCGCCAAGACAATAGTGGATTTAGCAAATTCTTCGAAGATATATACCGAGTCTCCCGTCGCGTATGCCTCAGAATGTGCGAAGTACGCTACGAGCAAGCATCTCGAATTACTGAGGGCGGTCTGCGAGATTTTAGGGTCGCACTCTTCGCAAATAACCGAGGAGTCACTTCAGCAGGATATTCGCGATATGGCGGCCGCCGCCGGAATCAAATTAGTTGAGATTGCCCAAGCCCTACGTGGAGCCCTGTGTGGAAGACTCGTATCGCCGAGCGTCTTCGAGATTATCGCCATTATCGGGTGGCAAGAAGCGACAAAGAGAATCGAGAACTATATCAGACATTTTAATGTAACACCAAGATGATACCTTATCAAGGCTAGCTCGTCTTTGTGTCAGACATCACTTTGAAAGCAAACAAAGATCTGGACAATCCAGGGCATTTTTGACGGCGACTTTTAGCTTTAGAATTACATCTGGATTGATTACAGATGATATGTCTATGTTATCGAACGGACAGCCACATGCCAGGCTCCTTAGCAAAGAACGTACGATCTTCCCTGAACGAGTCTTTGGAAGCCCACTTACGAACGTCACAAAGTCCGGCTTGGCAATTGGACCTATTGATTTTTTCACGATGTCCACGATCTTTCCAACTATGGCACAAGAGTCCAGGGATTGCTCTCGCAGTACGATAAACACAAATACAGCTTGCCCTTTCACTGGGTGCTCAACTGCTACTACAGCATTCTCAACTACCTCATCGAGTCTGTTTATAGCCTCCTCGAACTCGGCCGTACCCAGTCTGTGCCCCGATATATTAAGCACATCATCCATCCTCCCTGTAACTCTTATGTCATGATCCTCGTCGTATGATGCTGTATCACCAGTTAATAACATACCTTCGTTGAAATACATCTTCGCGAAAACGTTTTCGCAAAATGCCACATTTTGTTGCTCAACATATTTGCATTCATACATAACGGAACGGCACATCCCAGGCCACGTACTCCTCAAGGCGAGCTGTCCACTGACATTGTAGTCACCGATTATATCGCCTCCAGCGGACAAGATTTCTGGTTTTATTCCGAAGAATGGTTTACCAGAAATGCCTGGCTTTTGATTGAGATTCCTGAGTGGAGCAATTGCTATACCACCTGTCTCCGTCTGCCACCATGAATCTATTATAGGACATCGTTTTTGTCCAACGACTTCAAAATACCATTTCCAGGCGGTCTCATCTATTGGCTCTCCAACGGTTCCTAGAACCTTCAGAGACGATAGATCGCGACGTCTGACTAGGCCGCTCTCGAACATCTGCAGTGTACGTATGGCTGTTGGAGATGAATAGAAAATGGAAGCTCTTTCCTGTTCGATTATACTCCAGTACCTATCAGCTGTCGGGTACGTCGGGCTTCCGCAAAACATGACGATCGTAAGCCCGTGAAACAGTGGTGCATATGCGACGTAGCTGTGCCCTGTGATCCACCCTATATCAGACGTGCAGAAGTAGACATCCTTGCTGGATGCCCCAAAGATCACCTTAAACGTCGTGGAGACGTACAGAATGTACGGCAAAGCAGAGTGTATTATGCCTTTGGGGTTGCCAGAAGAGCCAGAGGTGTACAATACGAACAGATTGCTCCTGTCACCTTGCCATTCGATCGCATCGTTAATCTCTACACCGAATTCATCGATTTTGTCCAGTGGAATAACTGGGATTGACTCATCCAGAATCGCAATAGCAGCCCTTACGTTCCCCATGATGTCGGTCTCTTTACCACCACGACGTGCGGCAGCCTGCATCGTGAGAATCGCCCTAGCATTGGAAGATTTGATCCTGTACGCAAGTGCTTCAGGAGAGAACCCAGTAAAAACGACGAGATGCAGGACACCTATTCTGGCACAAGCCATCATCGCCGCTATCGCAGCCGGCTCCATCGACATGTGAATGCACACCACATCCCCAGCTTTTATTTTGAAACTCCTTATAACAGAGGCAATCTTCACTACCTGCTGCATAAGTTCCGCATACGACGTTTCTGTCCTTTCACCGGCCTCGTCGCCATGCCAGATGATAGCAGTTTTGTCTGGAGTTAAGATGGCATGCCTATCAACACAGTTATAACAGACATTGGAGACACACCCATCTAGCCAAGTGCTAGCATTCACATTGTATATACCGGACGGAGGCGTGTTACAAAACATATCGCTGATGTGACTCTCCCAAAACCCAGCTGGCTCTTTCAGCGAGTTTTCATAGATAGTCCTGTAAATCCGCTCATCGGTCCACGCTAATTCGTGATCAAAAAGCATAGCTCGTATCAAATAACCACGGCATGCACTAGCCTAACAGCAAAGGTGGCCCAGGTCAAGAAAGCGCCAGATAATAGATTAAGCCACACGAAACAAGAGCCACCGCCGCCAAACAAGTCTATATAACTGTTGCAACTGGCTGTTAAGTTCTCCAACTCATCCAAAAAGAAACGGCAACCAGCAATAAATTAAAATGTTTCACGTGAAATAATAGGCACTATTATATATTTTCAACCGGTATGATAATAAATAGTTGGAGTATGGGGAAGATTCATTGATGTAGCCGTTGCTGTAGGCAAGGATATGTGTGATAACCAGTGGTGGGTTATCCACAACCTACAGCCCGTGTACTGAAGGGAAAAAATACAGTTAAACACCAGATACGCGAAACCATGCAACTAACCATGCAACTAAATATAAAAGTAAATTGGGTAATTAATGGCTGAAAAGTGCAGCTCGGCTATATTTTCTTGTAAAGTTCAAAAAATCCAGCAGGAGTTAACATTTTTTTAATTTTTTATTTGCATAATAAAAGAAGAAGTTAATTGGAACTATATCCTGTTT
This sequence comes from Holosporales bacterium, assembly GCA_031258785.1. Lineage (GTDB taxonomy): Bacteria > Pseudomonadota > Alphaproteobacteria > RUG11792 > RUG11792 > JAIRMJ01. The sequence goes on from JAIRMJ010000017.1 coordinate 17,144, forward strand.
GCATGTATGAGAGAGGGGTTTTTATGATGAATAGAAAACTACTAGTTGTTTGTCTCGCTCCATTTATTTTGGAGATGAGCGCTAATTATGCGCTTGCTAGTGAAGTCGCATCTGTGGGTGGAGATGTCAGCGCACCTGTAAGTGGAGACGTCAGCACACCGCAACAAAAGCAGCCTGAAACTGCTGCTCCTGAATTGCCACAACAGCCAGACAACCAGTTTGATGCGCTATTTGGAAGCGGTGAAGGCAACACCCAGACAACACAGCCAACCCCAGAGCAGAATGCTGACGGACAGACGGCACAGCAACAAACGAATGATCAAGGTGGCCTAGGGGGCGGCACAGACGTACAAATGATGCCAGGACAGGATGTTCTGCAAGATCAGCCATCAGTCGACGCTGGAACTCCGATGCTGCAACAGCAAACAGGCGAGCAGAACAATTTAGTCGCTAATGATAATATGGCGTCACAGTCAATCCCTGGACAGGATGGTATAATTCAGGAACAATCAGCGCAACAGCCGGTGATGGATCAAAGTAATTTAACTGCTAATAACCTATTTAAGGAATCAGCAGTCGTATCTCAGGAAGCGCCCACCTCAGGTGAGGCGCAGACTTCCTCACAACCGGAGCTCCAGCAGGTTCCTCAAGATAATGCTGAGTCAGCAACAGATAGCACTGGACTGGTAGCGGACAATCTGTTCAAGGGCCAGGATGCTCCGAGCAATATGCAAACGAGTCAGCCCGAAGTGCAGCCTGCAGTTGACCAGCCTCAAATGGCCGCAGTGGAACAAACCACCACGCTGCCAGAGCAGACGCAAACTGTGGCAGCGCCCACAGGTGATGCCGCTACTCAAGCAGCAATACAGCCCACGCCAGAGGTTGTGCAATATGCCACAGCACCTACTACGACAGAGGCTCCGCTAGTGACTCCAACAACAGTGCCCGTGGATAATGCCGCCACTCAAGCAGCAATACAATCCACGGCGCCAGTAGTGCAGCAAGTTGCGACGCAACCAGTGGTGGATGCAACCAATACTCCAGTTGAAGTCGCTCAAACTACAGGCGCTACCACAACACCAGTCGTTGAATCAGAAACAAGTATCAATCAACAAACTGAAGCTGCATCCAGCAGAATTGCTGAGGAAGCAAATAAAAAGCTGAATAGCACTGAAATGCAATTTGCAGAGATTGGCGGCAGGTTAAATGGTTTAGAAACAAAAATAAGCGAAATTGGCAGCTATCTTGCAAAAGTGGACGGTACCACTGCCGAAACAAACCAACTTGTGAAAGATAGAGCCCAAAAACTAGAAACAATAAGTAATGATATCGTATCCATAGAGAGCAATGTTGCTATATTGGCAACCGATAAAAATGGTATCCAACCTGTTCCACAATCACAAGACGACGAGTCCGAACTAATACGGAATGAGGTTGGCGAGAGAATCCAGCCGGTTATTCCGCAGATTGATCAAAATGGGCATGAGATGGTAGATGCGGACGGAAGCAAGATACTTGTTCCAAATCCGGAATATCTTGAGGCAGTAAAGGCTAAGGAGGGAAAATCTAAAGAAGAAGAGCAGCAAGAGACGACTCCTGAGACAGTTGGAGAAGAAACCATCGATGAAATCGTAAAAAGGATTGAGGTTAGCGTTAAGGAAACAAAGGAAGACGTCAAAAAAACACAAGAGAAGCTCGAAGTTTTGGTCGAAAAATCTAAAGCGGCGCCAGAACCAACAGCAGTTACTACAGCTCATGCATCAACCCCAGAGACAGCGGGAGCTACCAGCGGTAGCGTGCCAGTGGTAGGTACCACAACGCCAGAGCATGCCGCTCCAGCTGCAACAACTCCGGCATCCACTGAGGTGACAGCATCGTCATCCACGCCCACAGCGCCAGAACCAATAGCAGCTACTACAGCTCATGCATCAACCCCAGAGACAGCGGGAGCTACCAGCGGTAGCGCGCCAGTGGTAGATACCACAACGCCAGAACATGCCGCTCCAGCTGCAACAACTCCGGCATCCACTGAGGTGACAGCATCGTCATCTACGCCCACAGCGCCAGAACCAATAGCAGCTACTCCAACTCAGGAGGCAACTTCTGAGACAACTGTGGCCGACACGTCAGCATCATCAACCAATACTTCCGCTGAAGCAGCTGGCTCTACAACGCCAGAACATACCGCTCCAGCTGCAACAACTCCGGCATCCGCTGAGGTGACAGCATCATCTGCGCCAATAGCGCCAGAACCAACAGCAGCTACTACAGCTCAGGAGGCAACTTCTGAGACAGAAGTAGCAGACACGTCAGCATCATCAACCAATACTTCCACCGACGACGGCGGACCCAAAGCTGATAAAAGTACCGAGGCAACCGGACAACAAGAGAACGCTGAATTGGGACAGGAGAAAGGAAGCCTTTCCAACAACATAAATATGGTAAAAGAGCTTACGGATAAGATTGAGGCCGTGGTCAGTGGCAGCAACAGCTAGTTCTCAAACTAGTTCTTCCGTGATCTGATAATTGAAATATAGCGATGATTGGTATGACAAAATCTGAGTCATACCTCATCGCATGGTGACAACACAATTCGGCGTATCGCACAGTTGGTCCGGAGCAGTAGCTATTGTAACTTCGATTCTGTATAAAAAATTCAAGAAGAAGACTCAGCGGAAACGCATAATCTATGATTTCGCCGATTGGGATTCTTTCTCATGTATACGACCAAGGTACTTGAAAAAACGTAAAAAGACCTATCGTAGAAACTAGCCACACAAAAAATTGGGGTTGCCCCAGAACTTGTCGTCAAAGCGAAACAGTGATATAACCTGGCTGTGATAGTGTATTCATTAGAGAGAAATGATTATGGGATCAGATGTATTAGAGCTCCTGCAAAAGCTTCGTGAGGCACATATCAAGGGATTTAGTTCTCAACTGCCCGCATTCTAAAAAAATTTCCCACTATAAGCTTCGTACAGCACGATTTAAGTGTGTCCGA
>JAIRMJ010000014.1 GCA_031258785.1 Holosporales bacterium
ACCTTCCCAGGTTTTCCTTCTCCTCTCAACCTCATATAGAACTCCTTCAGTACCTTGTTACTCTTAATAGCACTGATAGATGCCATATATAGTGCTTTCCTCACTCTTGCTCTCCCTCCACTAATCGATCTATATCCCTTCATTGTTCCGCTATCATGAGTTACTCTCCCATCATATTGGATAAAAATATATGAATGTTCCACGTGGAACATTACGTTCGCACGTCCGTCGGAACATGTGCGTGATTGGGCAAATCCATACACTTATGATTTTTGTTTCAGTATCCCGCGTTTTTTGGTAGAATCATGGCAGTTGTTTGGCTATTTTTCTGGGACCTTGATAGTCCAGACGAGTTTAGGGTGAATATGAAAAAAGAGAGTGAAGTCAGCTTTGCTGATATGCTGGCGGAAGCCATGGAAGTCAAAAGCTCCATGGAAGGCAAAGTCATACTTGGAACAATAGTCGACATAAAATCTGATAAGGTAACTGTGGACGTAGGTCTGAAGGCCGAGGGTCGCTTACAACTGAGCGACGTGATCGCACTGAAGGGGACAGATGAGATATCGATTGGTGACACAATTGAAGTTTTTGTTGAAAAGTTTGAAGATAGGAACGGGGAGCCCATCTTAAGTATTGAGAGAGCCAAAAAGGAGGCGCACTGGCAGAATCTTGAAAATCATCTTGCAAACGGAGAACCTATTGAGGGGGTCATTACAGGCAGGGCAAAGGGAGGTTTTGTGGTCGATATCGATGGTACGTCAGCCTTTCTGCCAGGCAGTCAAGTGGATTTGCGCATTGTGAAAGATATCACCCCGCTTTTGGGCATCAAACAACCATTTAAGATCTTAAAGATGGACAAGGCCAGGAACAATATAGTTGTATCCCGTAGAGCAGTCCTAGAAACAGCCAGAGATGAGAAAAAAGCCGAGGTCTTGGCAAGACTCGAAGAAGGAATGGTTATAACTGGGATAGTCAAGAACATAACAGACTATGGCGTGTTTGTCGATATTGGCGGGATAGATGGGCTACTGCACGTAACAGACATGTCGTGGAAAAGAGTAGCCTCACCCGCGAGCCTTGTTAAAGTTGGGGACAGCGTAGACGTTCAAATAATCAAATTTAACAGGGAAACTGGGAGAGTATCACTTGGCATGAAGCAACTTGTCAAGACTCCGTGGGAGAACATAGAAGAAAAGTTCTTGATCGGTGGGAAGTACCAGGGGGTTGTGGTCAATATAACGGAATATGGTGTTTTTGTCGAACTAGGTGATGGCATAGAAGGAATGATATATATGACAGAATTGAGTTGGGTGAAAAAAAATGTAATTCCCAGCAAGGTAGTCAGCGTTGGGGATCAGGTCGATGTCATGGTTTTAGACGTAAATCAGCAAAAAAGGAAGATCAGCCTTGGGCTAAAACAGTGCCAAGAGAATCCGTGGAAAACATTCGCAGAGCAGCATCCTGTAGGTACAAAGTTAGAGGGGGTTGTAAAAAACATCACAGAGTTTGGGATCTTCGTCGGGGTAACGGATCTTTTAGATGGAATGGTGCATTCATCTGATGTTTCGTGGGAGCCAGGGAGTCAGGACGAAAAGCTTAGAAATTACACGAAAGGACAAGTCATAGAAGTAGTGGTTCTCGATGTGAACCCAGTGAAAGAAAGGATCAGCCTTGGGATAAAGCAATTAACCAAGGACGAGATCGGAGAGGCAGTTGAGCAGCTCAAGAGGGGCGACAAGGTAGTTGCCGTCGTTAAGGCGATTCGCGATGCTGGTGTCGAAGTGGCCCTTGGGAATGGCTTGAATGGCTTCATCAAGAGCAGCGAGCTCTCCCTCGATAGACTTAACAGACGACCGGATTCCGTTGCTTCTGGTGAGAACGTGGAGGCGATGGTGCTGGGGATTGATAGGAATACACGCTCTGTGAACCTATCAATAAAATCCCTTGAGATTCAACGAGAGAAGGAAGCGTTGCAGCAGTTCGGTAATGCGGATAGTGGCGCCAGTTTGGGAGACATTCTTGGAGAGGCTTTGAAACAAAATGAGGCTGACGAGACTGATGAGGTCGGAGGATAAGCCAGCGAGGTGAAATCCAGAGACGAGTAGCGTGGAATGATATGGAATTGATGGCAGCTGTCAGTAGCACATTTGGGACGATTGCGCTCGTAACCACGATAATAGGACAAATGCCGCAAGTGTATAAAGCTTACAGAACAAAATCGACAAGGGATATCTCGATGGTTATGCTAATCAATTGCCTCGTATGTTCTGCGTCATGGCTGGTCTATGGAACTCTTGAGGAAACGACATATGTCATATGGAGCAACATGCTGGCGCTTGTGATTTCTGTCATTTCTATCTTGCAAAAACGACTGTATGACCAAAAGGGACAGTGTTTCCAGACTCATTGAACTGAACCGGTACGGTTCAGTAATTTGCCTGCATGGAGCACTGCCATCATCAGAGTTCTTCGAGTCCATAAGGGGAAAGAAGCCAATAATAGCAGCTGATGGAGCCGCAAATGTTCTGTGGCGAGCCGGAGTAGTCCCGGATTTTATAGTTGGAGACATGGACAGCGCCGAAGCTGAAATACTGGCTCTCGTTCCGCACTTGAAGGTCGAAGATCAGGATACAACAGACTTTCAAAAGGCTATCAAGTATGCTGAGGATAACAAACTTACGCCATCCATAGTATGCGGGATAAGTGGAGGTTGTCTGGATCATATACTGAATAACGTCAACATATTCCTTGATACGAAAGCAATGATCTACGAAGATGAGCTCGTAGGTTTCATCGTGGAAGGACAGAGAAGCCTTGAGTTACCACTTGAAACCAAAATATCAATTCTCGGGTTTCCGGAATGCATCGTCTTTTCTAGAGGCTTGAAATGGGAATTAGATGGATTTCAAATGCGATTCCCTGGTCCTAATTCGTGCTTTAACAGAACCATTCAGAAAACGATCGAAATTAACGTCGTTTCTGGAGTTGCTTTGGTGCTGGTCTATAGGATCGGGGTTTTCGATGCCGGACGCACGTGGGGTGTATAGGTTCCAAATATTCTATCTCCGGCATCTCCTAGGCCCGGAATAATACGTGCATTGTCATCTAATTTTTCGTCAACGCATGCCGTAATTATCGAAACACTTGGATAAGTTTTGAAGACAGTACGTAAGCCTTCTGTGCAACTCAGAATACATAAGACCTTGATATCCTCCTCTGCAATTCCTCTAGCAAGGCACATTTTGATCGCCATACAAGCGCTTCCACCGGTCGCCAGTATCGGGTCGCATATGAAGATCTCAGTTATGCCACTATCGGCAAATGAATCTGGCAAATTGTCACAATAATATGTTGGCTCATGGGTTTTTGTACTCCTCTGCAGCCATATGTGGTACGTCACAGTGTTTATGATAATTTCCTCTGCTGTTCCAGACATAACGAGCCCAGCCCTCAAAATCGAGGCAATGCAGACCTTTGTTGGAGCCATCGTCATGCATGCTGTTTCACTCAGTGGGGTCTTAATTATAGTACTAGCTGTACGTGTCCATTTCGTTGCCTCAAGAAGCAGGCACATGGACACGACGCGTGCAGAGGCCACAAAATCACGAGCTTTTGTTGCTGCATCCCTCATGACGCAAAGATGCCCATGAACAAGAGGATGATCTAGGACTGTGATACTGCCGTTAAAATTCATGCACTCACCTTAGCTCGTCTGATGGCAACATGTCAATCGTGTCTTGTTATCACGTTATGAAAATGAAACAGTGTTCAGATTGATCAACAACCACGCTTCATAGGAAAATATTGCTCACAGGAGAAACCGACCCCCGTCTGAGAGTATCACTAAGATAACCTGTCGGCTCTCGCCGCCGATTTATTGCGCACGTTTTTCAGATGCGCGGCATAGTTGCTGGAGAATACGTGCGAACCACCAGTTGGTGATACCACGAAGTACAAGTAGTCCGTCTTTGCTGGTTTCAACGCTGCTATGATGGATTTTTCTCCAGGACAGCATATAGCAGTGGCAGGTAATCCATTGTTTGTATAAGTATTATACGGTGACTCAAAAGCAAGATCGGATCTGGCTAATGGTCTATCTATTTTACCGTACCCTCCTGACATTGCGTATATTAGTGTTGGGTCGCTCTGAAGTCTCATCTTATTAGCAAGCCTGTTATGAAACACTGAGGATACCAGCGGGCGTTCCGTATCAAGTGCTGTTTCTTTCTCTATGATGGATGCCAACACCACTGCTTCAGTTATCGAGAGAGATGTTTCGTTCTTCGACTTAAGCCTATCAAGAACCACATACATCTGATTTTTCATTTTCTGAATAAGAGATTTTTTTGTGTCGCCAAAATAGTAAAAATAAGTATCAGGCATCAACGATCCTTCTTGAATTTCCCCGTCAATTCCGCCATATAACATATCGTTGGCCATTAATGCCTCCTTTATCATCCGTACAGTATAGCCTTCTGGTATCGTTATTTTTCTCAGAACCCTTTCACCGCTCAGCATGCGGGAAAGCAATGTCATGGCGCTATCTCCGTTCTTCACTGCGTACTCTCCTGTAGCTATTCTGTTCTTGATTTTATGGACGTTCTCAATTACGTAAAATACAACTGCCACACCATCAAGAGTTCTGTTCTTTCGCACGACTTCGTACAGGTTTGTGCCCTTAGTGTAGAAAATCGAGTGATCCTCGATTCTGTTGGGGCTATATAATATATACCAAGTACCGGCAAGTACCAGTATCAGGGAAACAAGAAACTTCGGCATCCGCCCGGAGGGATTTGGTGGTCATAACAGGGATCGAACCTGTGACCCCTACGATGTCAACGTAGTGCTCTACCGCTGAGCTATATGACCCTCGTTGGTTCTATACAAGCCTAAGCTACCAGACATCGTGATTAGACGCAACAGGTTTCAGGAATTAAACAAGATCAGAGTGGGAACTTTCGGTCTGAATATGCTGCCTTCCCTGGTATCTTGCAAGGGGCAAATATATTTTCCAAAGAAGATTTTCATGAGCAAGTGCGCAGACACAAGGATTGCTAGCATGAGGGTTATTTTGAAATATTATTACAATTATTTATCCGGAGTTTTGTTTTCTTTTTTACATTGATTTTATACATAAAACACCTATAATTTACCACGGCGTGCTGTGGACTGGCAGAAAGTATGAGTTACAACAAAACGATCCTTGGAGGTCACTTTGTTATAAGCTTCGACAGCGTTATTAACGGATTCCTTGCAGTTGTAATGGCCCCTGTTTTTTTCGGCGGGGCCAGTGATAATCAAATTATTCAATTGCTCTCATCGTATGCGGCATATGCAGCGCTTTTTGTAACTGGTCCACTTGGAGCGATAACATTTGGCAGAATGGGGGACAAGTTTGGGCGCAAAAATACGTTGTTACTCAGCATAATCGGAATAGGAGTGCCAGTGCTGGTAATAGGACTCTTACCGCCATGCAGTGTGATAGGAATCGTTGCGCCACTTGCACTGATACTCTTGAGGATGATGCAGGGGTTCTTTAAAGGAGTAGAGTACGCGGGAGTTCTCATACACAGTTACGAAACCGGAAAGAAACGTATAAGCTCATCTGCAGGAATAATCTCATTTGGATGTATCGGAGGAAGTGTGGCTGCTGTAATCTGTTGGTTCGTTACAATGGACCCGACACGACACTGGGCATGGCGCCTGCCGTACGTTATAGGGGGCTTCTTGGCACTGATATTGTTCTTGTTCAGGATGAAGATTCCAGAGACAGATGAATTTATTGAGATCTCCACCGGCAGCAAGATCCTGAAATCGCCATTGAAGGATTTGTTTACAAACAACAAAATGGAGGCGCTCGTGAGTGTTGCGGTTAGCGCCTTATACACAGCCTTTGCATATTCATCGATGATCTTTGGGAATAGGCTCTTTCAGCAAGCAGGATATACGATCTCACAAAGTATGATATTTAGCGCAGTAGATCTCCTCTGGATATCGACCTCCATCGCGATCTGCGGCAAGATAGCAGATAGGATTGGATTAGTAAAGCAAATGAAGTATGGAGCAATGATACTGATAGTTACCACGATCCCTGTATGTTCCTTGATTGCCGGAGAACTGACGCTTACAAAAATTTACTCCTATATGTTTATCAACACGTTTCTCAGTGCGACGATTGCCAGCTGTTCGGCGGCGTATATCTTGCGATTGTTCCCTGTACACTGTAGGTATACCGGATTCGCGATCACTGACTCGATGGGCTCAATTCTCGGAGGTATTACTCCTTTCATGTTACTGCTGCTTTCATCGACATTCCACAGCAATTTCGGATGTGCGGTGTGGCTTCTGACATTGACGGTTCCGACGTTCGTACTCATCTGCTGGACTGAAAAGGTAAGACAGTTACAAGATGATAGAAGGAATTGAAAAGATCGGCTCTCTACTCTCAATACGCAACTTGTTAGCCCGCATTACGAGGCCTTCCTTTAATATCGGTCGTCCATCTATGATAAAATCTGCTGAAATGTTGAGAAAGCGGTATTGCCGTGGAATATGATTGTCGACCACGTGTCCATGTGATCGAAGATATGATACAACATCGGAAATGTCGGCCTGTAACTCGTTTTTATAGACTTTTTGTAGAGTCTTTGCAGAAATTTCAAACTTCTTCATTTTCTCGGCTGACGTCAAAAAAAGTTTCCTGTATGCTCCCCGACATTTGCCGCGTATACCAGATCTGCTCAAGAATTTGTTAACAGCAGTCTCTGACCTACCCATTTCTTTCGCGAGCTGTTTGAGGCATTTGCCTTCCTTGAATCCATTTTTCAGGATTGCTGTCTCTTTGAGTGTCCACCGTTTGTTTCTTTGATCAAAAAAGGATGTGTCCATTGTTTTGTACTTGTCAGAAAATTCCCCATATATACATCTTTACAAAATAATATGGTGGTACTCAAAATAAAAATTATCCCATAAAATTTTATACTTTTTTGAATATCTTCTCAATCTAACGAACGTATCATTTTTCTTACCACAGTTGAGAAAATAACAAAGTTTCACCTTTTAAATGATGGCCACTAGAACTAGCATTGGATTCTGTTGGTGTGCGTATTTTGTGAACGTAGTCGTGAAGTTGGACAAGATTGATAAGGCTATACTGCAAAGTTTGCAAAAGAGTGGCCGTATCACGAATGTTGATCTGGCGAAAGCCGTCGGGATATCCGCTCCTCCGTGTCTTAGAAGGTTGAAGTTCATGGAGCGGAATGGCATAATAGCCGGGTACCATGCTGAGCTGAATTACGACATTTTAGGATACAACCTGAGGGCGATCTGCGTTGTCTCTCTTCTTTCGCAATCTTCGCGTGAGGTTTCCTCGTTTGTGGACCGGCTCTTAAGATCCAGGAATATTAAGTTCTGCTTCTCAACTCCGGGTAATGAGTCGTTCGTCTTGTTCATTATCGCAAAAGACCTGAGTGATTACGAGAAAACGCTCAAGGAAAACATACAAAGTAATGATCACATCGCTAATGTTAGGACGTATATCTTAGCAAACAAACATGCGGAGAAGCACGAGCTGCCATTTTGAGCGATACACCGCCGTTTTTGGCGTGCTGTGTAATAGAGCACAACCTGACCGCATCGATGTTAATGTGCGCGCATGGTGGGTGAGTCTTCTGCAGAAACAGCGTGGTGCTCTTGGGATCTGTTAACCATGGAGCACTGGATCTGGTCCGCTTGATGTGTGCGTGATTATGCGACTTTCTCCCCCGGTATCTCAACATTGTGTGCTGTGTTGCAGCCTGCCTTTTGGCACACTACTGTTCTGAAGTAGCTCTCTGGACCGTCAAGATGGTGCCTTAAGATACTGCCAGTGATCACGAGGGTAGTAGCCGCATTAAGTCGCTGAAGGCGTGATAGTAGATGGACTTGCCCTGCTGCATTTGTTGGGAGCAGAGCGTTAAGTTCTAGAGCGCTAGGATTTTCGTTTTTATAAAATGCAGAAGCGCAGTTGTCAAGGTCTACTCCGAATCCAATATCGTGGAGAAGGATGAATTCAAAATATGCATATACAAGCAGAACATCTGTTTCGGAGAACCGCTGCATGTTTTCGATTATGTGTTGTACTACGCGGAACAAGCGTTCATATGGCATCCCGTGCGGAAGTACTTTATTCAGCAATTGGCACATGCTTTGGCAAACTAACATATGGTTTTGAGAATGAATAGAGAGGACCCAGTTTTGTTTTTCGCTCCTTAGCCTCCAAAAACCCAACGAGATCTCGCTCTTAGATGAATAATCTATTTCTACAGCTGAGAAGATCGAGAATCGTCCACGTGGAGTGCTTGATGAAAACATGGCTGTCATCTTGCCATGAGTCGCGGTGAAAATGGTGATTAGTCTGTATTTCTCCGTGTGGTCTCTGGAGGATAGTACGATGCCAGTATCGGTCCATGAGATCATCGTTTCTCCAGTTTAACGTATTTCAGAACCTTGATTGGAGTGCTTGCCTTACCGACCGATTCGCATAAAATTGGAACTATTCTGTTGAAGATGTCGTGGGCCGCGGGGGCGACATTCCAGCCAGCAGTGACATATCCGAATGTTTCCTGAGATGGTTTCGGATCGTCTAGAGTCACTAAGAGCATATATTGCGGGTCGTCACTCGGAAACCCACCTATAAACGTCGTGATTCTCTTCCTGGTGCTGTCAGAGCCGTACCCGCGGCCGCTGACCTTGTAAGCCGTTCCAGTTTTGCCGAAGATGCTTGTTCCGTCTATAGATGCCTTCTTTGCTGTTCCATAACATACGGCAGAGCGCATTAGTTCCCGTACAATGGCTGATGTCTCACTGGAGACTAGCCTTATTTGGTCATTAGCTCTGGGATGCCGCCTGTTTATGACGGTCGGGACTATTCTCACGCCTCCATTAATTATGGACGTCACCGTCGCGAGTAGCTGCAGTGGGCTGACCGCCAATCCATACCCGTATGCGACGGACATCGTAGTCGCTTCAGTCCAGTGCGCTGGAATCAGAGGACGTCCCACCTCTGGTATTTCTATTTGCGGTTTATCCAGCATCCCGAATTTCTTCATGTATGCTTTTTGCACGCTTGCGCCAAACGCCTGGGCAATCTTGGCAGACGCGATGTTCGACGAGAACACAAAGGCTTCAGCCAAGGTGAGAGGGCGTTTCTTCCCGCGGAAATCATTAATAAGATACTTTCCAATCTTAATTGGCTCGGTTGCGTCAAAGACAGTTCCGAGGCTAGCGGCTCCAGAATCAATTGCTATTGCAACGTTTAATATTTTCAGGATTGAGCCTTGCTCAAACACACCGAGAGTGTTCCTATTAAACATTGCATCACTTGTCGTGCTCTTCAGATTATTGGGGTTGAAGTCAGGAAGCGAGACGATTGCGATGAGTTCGCCATTCGTTGTCATTAGCATAGCATTACCGCCAGCTGCTCCAAATTTCTTTACTGCGCGTTCAAGCTCTTCGTGTACGATCGCCTGCATTCTCAGGTCCAGAGTCGTGACGAGCTTCCTTTTATCTGTCGCATCCTTGATGAACAGCTGTTTCGAAAATTTCCTTTCGAGGCCATATATGCCTTCCCCGTCGATATCGCTACAGCCAATGACATGCGAAAATAAATTCTTGTGTATGTATATTCTTTTGTAGTCCTTCAGCATGTGTACCCCAGGGATTCCGAGGTCCATAATCTGGGTCCGCAGCTGCGGTGTAATGTGGCGTGCCAACCAAACGAAATGTTTTTTTCTGTTTGATAGTTTTTGTTTTATCCTGTCGATTCCAGGCATGCCAGGTATTTCATTCAGCTTGGCTGCTGCCTCGTCGATGTCTATCACTACGGATGGATCTGCGTAACATGACGCGGTTGTGATACTTGTGGCAAGCAGCTCTCCATTTCTGTCCACTATATCGGCCTTCTGAATGATTCCAGGACTTGTCCAATTTTTCGATCTGCAGTCTATAAATTGGCTCAACACCATAACATCTGCCAGTCTGTATGATATCCCGGAAAAAATCAGAACGGCGCAGACACCGGCAAATAGGAGACGGTTTCTCAGTGCTTCGATCAGAGTGGAGTGACTCTTTGCTCTTCGCCACAAAGCGAATCCGTCAAATAAGGATCTAAACAGTCTCATCAACGTACTTGTCAATCTCCTAGCTCACCTTTCTTCAAGGACATCTTTTGCTTTTGCCACGCCGTTTAGAAATGCCACAAAAGCTTTGTTGTGTCCTTCCTGAGTTCTGTTGCAGTCCTCTTGGAAGTGGCTCTGCGTGAATTGCTCATAGCTGATTAGCTGGTTATTCTCCAAGGGCTTTAGATTTTTCAGGTATTTTCCGCATAGAGCCTTTAGTCGTTGGGGCGTGTTCAGATAGCTCCACTCTGCAGAGTATATCTTGATGTCATCTGAGCATTTCTCCATCTCTTTGTTGATGCCTTCAAGACTTTTGCGCAGGAAGACAACTTCATACTTCACCCTTGAAACGCAAATTCCAACCAAGATGAGAACAAACAACGATACTACAATTGCTTTATTCACTTCTCTGTATCCCTTCCCCAACAGATCTTACCCTAGCATCGTCAGTATACACAAAACCCCTCAGTATCGCAGACCTGGCGCGTGGATTTGTAGCAATTTCCTGTCTTGACGGCCTAATAACTGTCTTATTTATCGGCGTGATACAAACTTTCATTGACTTCGCCCAACATTTGATAATCCTCCCTTCCAGCCCTTGGAACGTGATTGTGATAATTCGCGCATTATTGTTGATGATATGCACGACATTTTCTAGGGCTCTGTTTAATTCTAACAGTTCACAATTCACGAGATTTCTGATAGCTTGAAAGGTTTTTGTTGCCGCATCTGTCCTTGAATTTTTTCGCTGCCCAGGTGGGAGCTTGTAGACACTTCTAACGATGTCAGCAAGTTCCCATGTCGTCTCTATCGGCTTTTTGACGCGTGCTTCATCGATTGCTCTTGCTATTCTGCTAGCCTTCGGATCATCGCCAAAATAATCGATAACGGTCGAAAGTTCCTTCCTAGATATCCCGTTTACTATATCGTATGCCGATTCACCTTCCATAGACATTCTCATATCTAATTTTGCGCAATGCATAAACGAGAATCCCCTATCAGCATCGTCTAGCTGAAAAGACGATAGACCCAGATCGAACAGCACAACGTCGAACTTATCATGTTTTTCAACAAGCCTCCCTATTTCAGAGAATTTCATATGCTCAAAATCAAACCTGGATTTAAATTGTTCCTTTATTATTTCAGCCCGTGCATTCGCATCTGGATCGCGGTCGATGCCAAGTACATAGCAATTAGTCTGGCGCAGTATCCCCGCAGTATGCCCACCGCCACCGAATGTGCAGTCAAGTACCCTTTCTCCCGGTCTGGGGGCCGCCATCTGTATGACTTCTTGCAATAGGACAGGAACGTGTGGCAAAGCTAAATACCTCAGAAACGTTACAGGCGCCAGTGTATTTCAAAATTACTTACTCTGCAATTGTTTATATTTCAGATTTTCAGATGGGACTGAGATGCTGGTGTTCGTAAATGTAGCCTGAATTCCTATTTTAATGGGTGCGGCTTCCTCTGTCTTGAAGGCGGTTCTTTGTTTTATTAGCTTTATTCCACGCCTAATAAAATTATTGCCGCTCATGATGTTCTTTGCTTGCCTGGTTCGCGGCGATGCAGAGTGAGCCGCCACCCAGCGCCCCCCCCCCCCTTGCCAAGTCTTGGCTTCAGAGGTTGCTCTACGCCTGCCAAGCCCTAGCATCTCATTTTTTACTCTTCTGCTTTTCCGCTTGTTCCTGAGCCGCTTTCTCCAGAATATCCTCGTATTTCTTTTCGATCGTGAGCCCCATCACATCCAGGAATTTTAGGTAGTCGGCGGGGTAATGCTTTGTGCTGAGAACGGCAGTATCTACATATAAGCCAAGATATGCCTTTGCCCAATCATTTATAGTCCTCATTAACAGTTCCGCTGTTATTTTTTCATCCGGACATTTAGTTCGGAGTTGCCCGTCCAGCAAGCCATTTGCTACCTGCGTTATCCATGTCTCATACTGCGCGCGCGCGGAGCTTGATGCCGCTTCTATGATTGCTGAAAGTCCCGACGGGAGGCTGACTCTCATGAGAGCAAGCATCCTCTTCAGTACATTCAAATCTGGTTCGTTATTTTTGCCGAAGGGCATACTGAGCCCAGTTAGGTTGTTTAACTCACTTCCTAGATGTTTGGCGATCAAGAGGGGCTCCCGCGAACCGCTTATGATATTAATGATCTCTTCCTCATTATCGCTCAGTCGTTGTTGTATCTGCGCTCGTTCCTTCTCACGATCTAATTGATCTTGCTCTTCATCTGAGATTTCCTTTACGTCAAATCCGTAAGCTTGCCATTGATCTGTCAAGTTATCGAAGCCCCCGCGCTTCTTCGAAAGACCGTTCATAATAGAGTCCAAGACCCGGCCTATCGCTATTTCCGTTCTCGTCTCTTCGGTACAAGTGAAGAAATTGGGCTCGAAGAGTCCGTTCAATGTTGCGGTCGTGATTTTTTTCCTGAGCGGCATATGCTTGGCAAGCAAGATGTGGCTGATTATCAATGGTGATGGGACTAGGTCGGTTTTAGAGGCCTGAATCAGCGGAACCCAGTATTGCTTTCCTTCATATTCCAACCGTATCGGGATACCAGGCGTGAATCCGTACTTTGAAATAGCTCCATCATCCAATTCTATCTTTTCTGTTTCTGTGTTTGACCCTGTAAACGCTTCTAGCTCTGTTTTTATGTTTCGCCCTCTTTCATATTTCTTGTAGTCACAGTAAAAAGGCACCGCTTCGCCTGTTAGAATAAGGCCACTCCCCAGAGGAAGGCGCCTCCCCACCCCCCACAGACGCTGGACATCAAGGCATGTGAGGCCCACAAAGCCCCCCCCAGGTAGCTTAGGTAGATATTCCAACCCAATGTCCGTAGCTTCGCGAGTCCGTTTGCCTCCTGTAGCCCTCGACGAGATTTGCTCATCTATACCGAGTATTCTATTATATGCTTCCAAGTCTGCTTCAGCTATTAGCAGTTGTTCCAAAAGCCATTCACCTTTGGCTTCTATCAATTTTTTAGCAGTTTGGTTATTGCTCTTTCTGACGGCAGCTGTTATCGCCTTGTACAGCATCTGCGCTGATCCAGTGATACAGCTTTTCTTAGTGCTTGGAAATCCGTGTTCTCCGCAGTGCGTACAGTACTGCAGAAGAAAGTGGTTGAAATTCGCTCCGTTCCAGGTCAAGCAACCATTAAGAATTTGATCCATAGACTCCGGTATCAGTACCAGTAAGAATATCTCCTGCCTAATGTGATTTTGTATCTGGTAAATTTCACGTATCGCATCCTTGCTGGTGTCGCCAGATGCAAATACATGTTTTCCATCGAGGAATGTTTTGTCATCTTGACTTATACCTACTTTGTCTTTTCTGAGTTTTATGCTGTTCCTAAAGTCTTTCAGACTGATATAATCACCATCCATCTCATTTCTAGCAGCGTAGCTAGTAGTCATTTGCACCATCAGTACGATAGCTACTAAAATTCTCGTTATCATTTTCCAGGCACCATCTTGCATCATATACTATGTCTATATTGTAGCTGCAATAGTAGTCAGTTGCAATGCCGTTATTATGGAGCTCGCATAAATTCATATAGATGAGAGACAAAGAACGGCAAAAAAACCAGCTTGGAAGCCGATCGGATCGCCGACGCAAGTGTCCTTCCAATGTGTCAGCGGGTCATCAGTTACAAAAAGTAACTATGAGTACCTTCTTTGCAACGAACAAGCTTACTGCAGAAAAAATGTCTCTTTGCGTCTTTTTCATCATGTTCACATGTAAATGGTCTGTCATAGATCTACAGTGATGGATTGGACTCACGACTCTTCTCGCAACTGACAATAACAACGTGCTATACAATACGGCATTGAGTGGAGCGTTCTGGGCAAGTAGCATTGAGCTTTGCAAACATTTCTGCAACTGCGGATGGGGCTTCGAGCATTTTCAACTACCCATTCTTCAAGTTGTTGCGGATGGCGCACGAGGTTCATGTGCAGAATTTCGATGAACAGTCTGTACAGATCAGTGACATCCTAAGCGTGAAGACTGGAGGGTGCTCCGAAGACTGCGCATACTGTGCCCAGTCTATTCGGAATGGGATTAAGCTTCCAAAGCAACCGCTACTGGACCTGGCAACTGTGATAAGTGCTGCTCGTAATGCCAAGAGACGCGGGGCGAGTCGGTTTTGCATGAGCGCCTCTGGGCGGTGCGTATCGTCTGATACAGAATTTGAGGCGATATGCGAGATGATAAGGTCAGTCAAGGCGCTTGGGTTGGAGACGTGCGCTACTCTCGGCCTTTTGACTGAATCTCAGATGGCAAGACTGAAGGAAGCCGGACTGGATTACTATAACCACAATGTCGACACTTCACCTGAATTTTACCCAACCATAATTTCCACAAGGAGTATCGATGATCGCATAAGGACCATAGAGATCGCACAGAGAGCCGGGATTAACGTATGCTCTGGTGGAATCGTTGGTATGGGCGAAACAAACGAAGATAGGATTAAGATGCTGGTTCTGCTGGCTAATTTACCAACTCCTCCCAAATGCGTACCGATAAACAAATTGGTAAAAATTCCGGGAACCCGTGTTGATGATTCAAGCCAAATAGACGATTTTGATTTTGTTAGACTCATTGCTTTGGCACGTATCTTGATGCCGAGGTCGTACGTAAAAATCGCGGCTGGAAGGAATACTCTGTCTGAGGCAATTCAGGCATTGTGCATATTTGCCGGTGCAAACGCGTTGTTTTTCAGTGAAAAACTGCTGACGGTTGACAATGTGGCTCCAGGAGTCGATAAAACTCTGTTTGACAAGCTGGACATTAAGGTGGAGTGCCCGAAGCTTATAGATACAACGAAATGAGGTGATCCAAATGAATTTGAAAAAAAGCGTAGCGGTAGTAAGCTTTGGGACTCTGTTGGAGTGGATGGAATTTACGTTCTTTGCTTATATGGCGGACTTTCTGTCGCACTTGTTTTTCCCGGCGGATGATGCCACATTAGCGCGGCTGAAGATCTATGAGGTGTTTGCGGCCAGCTATATCATGCGTCCAATTGGGGCAATTATTTTTGGGCATATCGGTGACAAGTATGGACGCAAAACGCCGATGATAGTTTCGCTACTCTTGATGGCGATAGCTACCTGTGGAATAGGCGTATTGCCAACATATGATTCGATTGGCAGCATCTCATCCCTCTTTCTGATTATTTTTAGAATTATTCAAGGAGTTGCCGTTGGGGGAGAATTCAACGGAGCAGCTGTTTTGCTTACTGAGTACGACAAAAAGCGTCCATTTTTGGCCGGCTCTTGGGCTTCATTTGCATCAGCAGCTGGGATGGCCCTGGGTAGCTTAGCAGCTACCATTATATCCTACTGCAGTGGTGGCTTTATGTGGCGCATCCCGTTTCTGCTGAGTGCTCTCATTGCCTTGGCGGCAATATATCTACGCCGCGATATGAAGGAAACAGATGATTTTCGTAAGGCAAAGGAAAACGACGAACTATTTGAGGTCCCGATATCTGCTGCCTGGCGTCACAACAAAGCTGGCCTGGTTTGTACAGCTGCATTTTCTGTGTTTATTTCCGTCTTTGTTTACACTGGCAACATATATTTCAAGACGATGGCTGTAAGTGTCGGTGGGCTACCAGCCGAACAGGCTGCAACTGCAATAACAATTGGCGTAGTGCTTGTTACGGTTTTAATACCTGCATTTGCCTGTGTGGCGGACAGAATGAATGGCTACAAGCTATGTTTTTCAGGGCTGCTCTTCGCATTGTTCCTGAGTCCACTGATAATGCACATGGCCGTAAGCGGTAGTTTCATTTATACATTGGTGGGGCAGTTGATATACTGCATCATAGATGCCATAGTTTCCGCTACAGCATTTACGATTCTGTTGAGACAATTTAAGACTGGCACTAAATATAGCGGCAGTAGCCTAGCATGGTCCGTCAGCGCAGCCATTTTCGGAGGAACAGCTTTAATGGTGAATGAGTTCTTGGTAAGTCACCTCAGGTGGGTTGGTGGCCCCGGATTATACATGTCACTCAGCGCCCTTGTCTGTCTCATCACGGTTGGTTATGTGTGTAGAGCAGATCGCGATAGACGTGCTGTATTATCGCCGCCACAGTAGATATTCCGCCGTAATCCTGGCTGCTCGCGTTTTCTTGTAAGCCTTAAGGCGAGGAGCACTACCTGGGTTTCACATATACCATGCGTAGGTGGCCCCTGCTACCGCTGTCTCATGCATTCTGTCCCAGCCACCAACATCTTTTGCGTATATTTCTTCATGGTCTGTTCGCCAGGTGTTTAGTTAATGACACCGCACTCAATTTGTTTCTATCATTTCTTAGCGTGGATGGCATACTTTAAGTGCGAGTTGCAACATTGTTCCGAAACCTGTGGGGTTTCCAATGAACGAAATTTGAGTAAAGTTCCGACCTTTGCTATCGGCCTGAAATGAGTTGTTCTGATCCAAGAATAAACCTTGGAAGCTCGTAGATTTGTTGTTCCGGTTGAATGGGTTTGCAAATGAACAATCATTTTCATATTGATCTGTTGCCAGACATGATCTAGACACTGCGACAATACCGACGACAGCGAGTGTGAGTACTAGTGCTGTCCAGCTATTGATTCCGCTTATTGACATTTGTTTGTCTCGTACTAAGCTGTTAGCCGGTCATGCTGTACCAAAAAATGGTTAGATTGATGGAGTTACGGAGAGTCACAGGACAGCTCGATATATTAACTATGCTATGGTCTTCTGGGGTCCATCCACATGGTACGTTTTATCATACTGGTGTGGTCGGTTTCCCTATTATTGCTATCGCTGGTAGCCCTTGGCATTATTGTTGGGGATACAAGGGATGTGGTACGTATTTGGGAACGCTGTCTTATGCACAGCGAATATTGATGTTAACATTCCGCCGCATGTGGTACTATCCAGGATAGTTGTTTGGTTTTTGTTATTTTTATGCAGGAAAAAGATAAGGATCTGAAACACGACGAGAACGAAGGCTCCAGCGACAGCGGAACATGTGACAAAGTCGAGCTTCTGAGGAAGCAAGTGGCTGATCTGGAGGACAGGTTGCTGCGCGCTCTTGCAGAGGCACAGAATGAGCAGAAGAGAGCCGATAAGGAAAAGGCCGAGATCGTGCGATACAGTATCACGGAGTTTGCACGTGATATGTTGACTGTAAGGGACAACCTGAAGTTCGCCATTAACAGCGGCACTGATAACCACGATGCTTTGATGGGAGGGATAAGGCTAACATTATCAGAAATGGACAAGGTTCTCGGGCGCTATAAGGTGACTGAGATTGTAGCGCTCGATGCGAAGTTCGATCCTCACCTACATCAGGCGATGATGGAGATAGAGGACAAAGAAAAGGAGCCTGGAACGATTGTGCAGGTCATGCAAGATGGCTTTACGATCCATGAAAGACTGCTCCGCCCCGCCCTCGTGGGTGTCTCCAAAAAGTTACCTTAGGCACATTCTTGATTGTCGGATACAGATGGACTCATTTGAATCTTCCGTAGGTGTTCCGCTAAGAGGGAACAATGGCTTAAAATTATATAATACCCTCACCGGACAGTTAGAGAAATTCATCCCAATTGACGAGAATGAAATCAAAATGTATGTCTGTGGACCGACTGTGTATGGTCTCATGCATGTAGGGAATGCGCGTGCTGCCGTGGTCTTTGATGTTTTATATAGGGTCCTAAGGTCCCTCTATGAACGAGTGACATATGTTCGAAATATCACAGATGTTGACGACAAGATATATGCAGCAGCCACTGAAAGGCACGTTAGTATAACCGAGCTAACGAGCGAGACCATTGCTGCCTATCATGAAGACCTGGAGAAATTGAACGTTTTGCCAGCTGATCATGAACCACGAGTAACTGAAAATATGCGGGAGATCATCGACTTTGTTGTGGCATTGATAGATAACAAAAGTGCGTACATAACTGGTGGTCATGTTTATTTCGATGTCTCGTCTTTTGCGCAATATGGAGCGTTGTCTAAGAAGAATACTGATGATTTGTTCGTTGGGGCAAGGGTCGATGTCTCCGAGTTGAAGAGGAGTGCATTGGACTTTGTTTTATGGAAACCTGCTGATGAAAAATTCAGTCTAGGGTGGGAGAGTCCCTGGGGAAAGGGCAGGCCTGGCTGGCACATAGAATGTTCTGCAATGGCTCTGAAGTATCTCGGAGATAGTTTTGATATCCATGGTGGCGGAATGGACCTCATATTCCCTCATCATGAAAATGAGATTGCGCAGTCACTTTCAAAGAACGGGAAGAAGGCAATGGCAAATTACTGGGTACATAACGGACACCTAACGATTAACGGTGCCAAGATGTCCAAATCTCTGGGAAACTTCGTGACTGTGCGGGATTTATGCGCAAAATACGATGGAGAAGTCATTAGATTGGCTTTGTTGATGACTCACTATGCGGCCCCCATGAATTTTGAACCTGCTTCACTGGAGCAGGCGAAGAACATATTGGATCGTTGGTATACGGCAATCCGAAATGTTCCATCAATTCAACCGACTGAAAACATTGACGAGGACGTATTTAAGGCTCTCGCGGACGATATGAATACCCCCAAGGCTATCTCGATCTTGAGCGCGAAGGTGGACGACATCAACAAGACAGATAACAAATCAAAACTAGTATCCTCCCTAGCCAACACGTGCAGAAAATGTCTCGGACTCATGACAAGAGACCCAGAAGAATGGTTCTGTGGCGTCCCCTTAGAGATGAAGGCGTGGATAAAATCCAAAATTGCCGAGCGAGTACAGGCGAAAAAAGCATGTGACTTCAAAAGAGCAGATGCGATCCGTGCTGAGCTCTTTCAAAGAGGAATTGCGATAGAAGATACTCAACATGGCACTATTTGGAAAACAACTTAGCAAATACTCATATCTAATGATCATCTCGTTTTTTGGAGTTGGATTCATCAGCAAAAAAATGCCTGGAACGGTCGGCTCTCTCGTGGCAACGTTGATGGCAGTGTTGATAGTGGCGGCCACACCAAATTCATGCGCCATTTTTTGGGCAATTACTGTTACTACGTTCGTTGTCGGTGTATGGGGATGTGATCGGTACATTGTGAGGTACAGGCACGAGATTGATAGGGACCCAAAATACGTTGTGATAGATGAGGTTTGCGGGATATTTTGTGGATATTCAATGGTGTATCCCATAGTCTCATTCCTTGGGGCTAAGCCAATTGTTGCGCTTTTCATCAATTTTGCAATGTTCAGGGGATTCGACATACTCAAACCATTTTCAATAAAAAAGCTAGAAAAAATATTGGCGAGAAACGATAATACCGTCGGGTTTGGTATAATGGTGGACGACATCCTCGCTGCAGTTTACGCTGCTTTGGGGCACGTGGTGTTGTTAGTGTTATGGGTAGGATACAACTACTTAGTGACGAGATAGTCAATCAGATAGCGGCCGGCGAAATCGTTGAAAGACCATTTTCTGCATTGAAAGAACTTGTTGAGAACTCGCTTGACGCTGAGGCAAAGAATATCGATATCTTCCTGAAAAATGGCGGAAAATCCAAAATTGTGGTGAATGATGATGGAATAGGCATGGAGAAAGATGATCTGATGATCGCGATAAAAAGGCATGCCACATCGAAGCTGAATGGTTCAAATTTGTTTGATATAAGGAGCTACGGTTTCAGGGGAGAAGCGCTACCGTCAATTGCATCCGTTAGTAATTTCTCCATAGAATCCAATGGATTTGGTGTAGGCGTGAATTTCTCTGAGGAGACAGACGTATTCCCATCTCCTGTACTGAATGGAACACGCGTCACTGCAGAGAATCTGTTTTCCAGGATACCTGCTAGGCTGAAGTTCCTAAAATCCGACAGTGCTGAGTTGAACGACTGCGTTTCAGTGATCGAAAACATCGCTATCACGAGCGAATCTGTTAATTTTGTGTTAAGGACAGACGAAAAGACTGTGATTTCATTCAAAAACGACTCAGTTACGAGCAGGATAGCTTCCATTTTTGGGAAAGAGATTTTCGAACGAGCTATCTATTTTGCAGAGAATGAGAAAAACCTCTCAGTGAGCGGCTACCTGTTCCACCCAATGGATACGAGGTATTCCAGGAATTTTCAGCGTGTCTTTGTAAACAAAAGAATTGTCAATGACAAGATAGTGTCTGCCTCCATTAGAAATGCATACAAGGAGCTGATTCCTTCGGGTAGATTTGCCATCGCTGTCGTATTCATTGAAATCGATCCATTTCACGTAGATTCCAATGTATCTCCCACAAAATCAGAGGTACGATTCAGAGATGGCGCGTATATTCAGAAGTTTCTGACCAACTCAGTGAAGAAACACCTGTCTAAATTTGATCGAGTGGCTGTGGATTTTGATTTCTCAAGAGTTGTGCCATTCACTAAGATTAAAACATCTACCATCGCCTCATCTAAGGCTTCTGCTCCAGTGCTTCCGATTACCAACAGGGGATATTCGTTACCACATGAGGACGATGAGGTCGTGTTTTCGAACGGCGCCGCTAGAGTAGCGCAATCGGCTCCATTAGCAACGTACGCGTCTCCCGGGGTATCACCAGAGATACCTGACTGCAATCCGTTATACGCACCATCAATCGAGGATGATAATGAGAATTTCTTTGGAGAACCGATCGCACAAATTTTCGATACATATATCATAGCGAAGACAAGCGACGCACTGATTATCATCGATCAGCATGCTGTTCATGAGAAAATCGTGCAGGAAAAGATTGTGAGGAACTTGAACAGGAGCAATAAGCAATATATTACAAAGCCGGAGCTCATGGAACTCACAACGACGCAGTTAGCAGTGGCTCGTGCAATAATTAACCATATTGGCGAATGCGGCTTCCATGTGGAGATTGTGCAAAAAGCGCTGTTGATCTCTGCGATTCCAACTGTTCTGGATAGCGACGAAGCAATCAGATTTCTCAATGATGTCTTGGAGGCTCACGACAACATCGAAAATATTGACATCGTCTCATTCATGAAACGCGGGATAGCAAGCATCGCATGCCACAACAGCATCAGGGCTGGCCGTAAGCTCTCATTTGGCGAAATGTCTGAGCTGTTGAAGCAGATGGCGAAAACCAAGACTATCCATCAATGTAATCACCATCGTCTCAGTTTTATTAAGATCACAAAGAAGCAACTCAACAAAATGTTCGATCGTTAGCTCGTTGGCTCAGTTTTCGCTTCCTCCTCATTTTTCTTCTCGTCATGAGTTGGGAGATTATCGTCACTATTTTCTTTGTCTTGCGCCACATCTTCGGTGGCTGCATTTTCCCTATCAGCAGCACTTGTTTCAGTTTCGCTCCCTCGGTCTGGGGACACGGCTTCTTCATTTGCTTTTGCAGGGCCGCTAGAATCCGCTACAGCCGGCCCTGTTTGCTCGGTCGTTGTGTCATCAATAGGCGCTGGAGTTGTTGCTGCCGTGGGATCTTCGCCGATCGGTGTTTTCGCTTGTGACTCGAGTGATACGAATTCTTTTTTGAATTCTTCAAACGCTTGGTTCAACTCCGTCCTCTTCCTCAGGCCAGCTTCCAAGGTACTCAGTTCCTCGTTCTCCAGTTTAATTCTGACCAGCAGATCCAGTGCATCGCCTGGTTTTTTATCTACCACTTTCTCATGAGCCTGATTAAACAGTTCTTCATCACTAGCCTCGCCAGCAATCGCCGCTCCGTCCTGCTTCCTGATAGTGATTGCCTTGTTTATCTTCTCCTTAATGACGCGTTTCTGCTTCTCCCAGAAGGACTCTTTAGGGTGAGTATGGAATACGTTCAGGGAGACGCTGATAAACTCCTTCTCCAAGGTATTTATAGACTTCACGTGTTGCTTTGCGAATTTCATGAACGTGCCACTGGAAGCGTACTTCTTCATGTCTATCGTTTCGTCGCAGCTGGCTACGAAGCTTTCAAACGGGGCGCCGTCATTAACCATGTTTTCAAGAGTTTGAATGAAGTCGATCTTTGCTGCTGGCAGCGTCTTCACTGCTTCATCTGGGACGCTTGGCCTGATATGCAACTCCGTTTTTATAATGTCTATATCGCGTTGCATAGTGGCCAGGCTTGTGTATACGTATGATGAGTTTCCCTTATCCAGTTTTAGGTCAGTCTTCAATGACTCAAGTGCAGTGCTGACCGATGCTATTGTTTCAGCTATGGATTTTACTCTGTTATCGAGTGAGGTGTAATCCTCCGTTATGCTGTGGATCTTTTCTTCGTGGTAGTTTATTCCGACCTTCATTATGACGAAGACAGTAACAATAGAGATGAGTGCACATAGTATGCAGCACGTCATCAGCTTTTTGTCCAGAATGTTCATATCGAAGCAACATTTCTCTATCTTCGGGTCCTTTGTCCCGCACACCGTTGTTTTCTCGCTAGTATTAGATTTTTTCTCTTCTGCCATTTGCGTCCTCTCCCACTTAAAAATTAATGCTTACACACAAGCAGAACGACATGCGCCCACCTACTTTGATCCTAAATTATGAAAAACCTTTTGTACATCGTCATTATCTTCCAACATGTCAATTAGCTTTAGCAATGTTGCTTTTGTGTCTTCCGAACATGAGACGCTCGTTAATGGTTTCCAGATCAGTCCCGATTCCACTGGGCTTCCGAATTCCTTCACAAATGCCTCTCGTATGCGAGCAAAAGTCTCCATTGGAGTGGTTATCTCTATGTACTGCTCATTAGTCTCTTCACCTTGTCCTTCAAACTCTTCGACGTCCTCTGCTCCAGCTTCAGTTGCAACTCCAAATGCTTTGTCAAATCCGCCCGGTATAGTTTTGTATATCAAACTACCGACCTGTTTAAACGAAAACGCAACGCTCCCGGTTTCTCCAAGGTTGCCACCAAACTTCGTGAACACTGATCTGATATCAGATGCTGTGCGGTTCCTGTTATCCGTTAATGTCTCAACTACAATCGTGATTCCACCAGGTCCGTATCCCTCATATCTGACCGCATCATAATTTGCTGCGGCAGCATCGGTTGCCGCCCTTGCCATAGCTCTCTCGATGTTGTCTTTCGGCATATTATTTTCGCGTGCCAACGAAAGGGCAGCACGTAGTCTTGGATTCGCGGATGCATCGTCTCCACCGATCTTGGTAGCCACTGTGATTTCGCGAGCTATCTTGGCAAACATCTTAGCTCTCTTGGCGTCCTGAGCTCCTTTCCTGTACATTATATTGTGAAATTGAGAGTGCCCAGCCATGCCATGCCAATACGCGTCCATACCACTGTATATTTTAACAGAGGTGTTGCTGGTGGGCAAGCATTTGCCAACCCCGTGACGTCACGTGTTATCTGACTTATGGTTCTTTCGCTATGAAAAAAATTGCAACTTTGTCCGTATCCCATTGTGTTTACGGCCGGCCATGATGTCCTTTATATTAGGCCTCTACCTTCTACCAACCTGGGCGGTCTTTGCGTACTGTTCCACATCTCCGTCGAATTGAGAAACAGAGCCATTGGCAACGACAAAGATTGAATTTGCAACCCTGTTCAAAAAATGTCTGTCGTGCGTTATCAAGATTACTGCCCCATTGTAAGAGGTCAACGTTGTGATAAGCGACTCTCGCATTTCAATGTCTAGGTGGTTTGTCGGCTCGTCCAATATGAGCAGATTCGGAGCGTCTAGTGTCAATGTTGCAAAAACGAGACGCGCCAGTTCCCCACCAGAGAGCTCTTTGAGAAGCTGGAATACCTTGTTTCCCTGAAACCCAAAGCGTCCCAGGTGTGCGCGTATCTGTCTATCTATGAGTCCAGAAGAGGAGTCCCTTATGTAGTCGTACAATGTTATTGCCATATCGAGCTTTTCGAAGATATCTTGTTTGTAAAATCCGATCTTTAGCTTGCTATTGGCTTCACGTGTCCCTTTTTTAGGGCGTAATTCTCCTGCCAGGAATTTGGCAAACGTCGTTTTCCCATTGCCATTCGCTCCGACGATTGCAATGCGGTCGTCGCTCATGATGGCCCCTGAAATATTTTTCAGGATAATTTCCGATCCATAGCTGAGCGATACGCTATCATAGGAAAGAATGCTAGACGAAAGTATCGGATTCGGCTCAGGAAAATTGAATGAAATCGTCGGATCACCTTGATCAACTGGGATAAATTTCATCTTATAGATGGCTTTTAGGCGGCTTTGCGCCTGCCTAGCCTTTGTTGCTTGCGCTCCAAAACGTTTCACATAGGCCAGCATGTGCTCGCGTTTTGCTTCCATCTTTGCATTGTACGCCTCAATATTTTTTTGTTTGAGCGTATAATTTTCGATAAATGCGTCAAAGTCTCCGTTGTATCGTGTAATTTTCTTGTTCTTCAGATGTAGGATCGCGTCTACAACATCATTCAGAAAATCACGATCGTGAGATACGATGATAAAGCTTTTTTGGTAAGATTTGAGGAAATCTCTCAGCCAATCTGAGGTTTCCAAGTCTAGATGGTTCGTTGGCTCATCAAGTAGCAATAGATCTGGCTCTTGAAACAAGATGGCTCCGAGAGCGACCCGCATACGAATCCCCCCTGAAAAATTACGAATCGGAATGTTCTGGGATACTTCGTCAAATCCAAGGCCTCTCAATACTATGGCGGCTCTGGATTCTGCCTCAAAAGCCTTTATACGAATTAGCTGATCGTAAATTTCAGCGAATAACTCTGGGTTATCAGAGTTTTCTTCAAGCTGCTTCAGAAGCTTTGCCCGTCTTACATCCTGAGATAACAGAAATGCGCGCGGCGTCATGTCTCCATCAGGCATCTCCTGCCTCACAGAAAGGATGAGTCTATCGCTTTCTACCCTAATTTTCCCTCCATCAGGTTCTAGCTCTTTCAAAATAATCTTGAATAAGGTCGATTTGCCACTGCCGTTGCGTCCCACAAGGCCAATATGTTGCCTGCCGCTGAGCTGAAGATCAACTCCCTCTAAAATGGACTTGCCAGCAATGCTAAAATTTGCGCCTTGCAGGGTAAGCATGTGTCTTTCTCATTGTCTCCTTTTATAACTTTATACAAGGAATCAGCTACTTTGT
The DNA here is from genome assembly GCA_031258785.1 of Holosporales bacterium. Classification (GTDB taxonomy): domain Bacteria; phylum Pseudomonadota; class Alphaproteobacteria; order RUG11792; family RUG11792; genus JAIRMJ01. The sequence goes on from JAIRMJ010000014.1 coordinate 25,207, forward strand.
AAAAGCACAAAGGTCTGACACATGGTTTTAGTTGTTGTTTGATGCATTCGCGGCGTGTTGTGTAAGAGCTAAAGATATCGTTACTGGCAGGAGCTAGCCTTTCATGGAGATCATGATGAGAGCAACACAAACTCGCTGGTTAGTAATACATGCTCCTTCATCTCTTCGCCAGGATCAGGCAACTGCCGAGTGCTATAAGACATGGGACAACAAAGGCTGCTATGCTGATTGGTATTTGTTCGCTCTCGCCATATGCAATGAGAATGTTGTTGAAAAAGTAGATTGGGAAGGAGGCGGCTATCAAGACAGCGATTTTTAATGAGTATCGTTTGTTGTTCCTTGGATTGTAGTTTTGGCAAAATGCTGTTGTTAACAGTACAAATGCAAACATTTGCAGAATAGAGGAAAGGCGCACGAACCAGGTGACTACGTGTTTGATGCTGGACAGCCCGACACTCTCAAGCATACTCGCGTATTTTTTGATGCTCCAGAATGAGATGCTGTTTGGATTCGCGACCATTTGTTGAATATCAGAGAGCGTCAGATTCGTCGGGATCTCCTCGATTGGAGCGAAGCTTTTATTGCCATCCATATCGATTTTCCGTGCCTCTAAGAAGTGCCATTTACCACCATAGATAGAGGCAGTCCTGGCATATGTAGTAGATTGTAGTTCGTGATTCTTGGAAAACTGGAAGACACCGATGTTGCGGAGTGCAGATACTTTTAGATCAAACAGTTTCGCGTAGATAATGTACGACTTGCCCTCATAGGAATCACGAAACCAGATTCCTTTGTTTGTTAGTGTCATGCTTTTGTCCGTTCCTCTGGAGTTCTGCTTTAATCTCATCTCCAGGTACGCTATCTTCTTGACCGAGGACGCTGAAAATTCATCAAGAACCGAGATGTAGAATACACCCAGGAGCGCCACAATGGCTAATAGCGACCTAATGATACCTAAACTCGTTATCCCAGAAACTTTCATCACAGTCAGTTCTAGCTTCCCATGCATGATTATGAAGAACATTATCGTGGACAGCAGAATTACAGTGGGGAAGAACGAGAACGTGCTGACCACAGTGTGCCTGACAGCAAGTTCAGTAATGACCAAATGCGAGATATTTATGCTATTTGAAAAGTACTTGCGGATTACTTCCATAATCTCAAGTATCGAGATTATGAAGAAAAAGCATAGGATCACCACGCAGAAGCAGCGCATGTAGACCTTCTTTATGTATCTCGACAATATGACCATCATGCAGACTTTCGCCAACAAATCGCAGTTATCAGTGCCGCCATGACTGCGAATATCGCCATGTAGTTATATTTTATGATGGCTGTTTGCTTCGTCGAGATATTTATTATTGTGATGATGGCTATGTGAGCAATTATCCCGAATAGGAAGCTCCTGGCCGCGTATAATCTGCGTTTACTGTATTCACCGGGCACTATTGTGGTTAACACTATGATTAATGTGTTAAGTAGGGGGATGAGAGGGGTTGTGAGGCGTGAATGGTACTCCGCGATGTAATTCCGCCTCAATTCCTGATCTGTTGTAGTCAGAGCTGCTTGCCGCAGTTCGGTTTGCGTCTTGCTGGCTGCTTTGCGCCCACCTGTGTAATATCGTCTAAAAAATGGCGTGATATCGTAAGTAAACTCTGCGAATCTTAACGATGAGATAACTGCGTTTTTCTCGTCCAGTTCCTGCCTGCAGCCTGCATGGAGCACTACGAACACATTCTCATTTTCCTGCACGTAGTGTCCACTCTTAGCGGTAATCACGCTTGTATGTGTGCCAAGATGCTTTGGAGCGTGCAAGATGAATACTTCTTCGATGCTTACCTCATTCTTGGCTCCAACATAGATGACTGCGTCTCCGACCATATTGAAAATCCCGGGCTTGATGATGGACATAGATATTTGATTCTTGATATCCGTCTGTGCTGCCTCAAATTCTTTATAGGCATATGGAGCAAGAGAGATCTGCACACAAAGGAGGATGGCCGCCACTGCTGTTGCAAATGCCATGACTGGTGTTGCAATGGATGCAGCACTGCTTCCTGACGTCATAAAAACGATAAGCTCCTTGTCCACCCGCATTTTGTTGATAACTATAATTGACGAGATTAGTGCACATATTGGCAGTACAATCTCCGTTATCCTGGGCAAGACTAGAATGACCAGTTTGAAGAATATCGATAGAGTTACATTGTCTGTGACGATCATCCCCACGTATTTCACGGCCAGTGTTATCCATCCCATGATGATGACCACTGGGGCTATTACGAGGAACGAGACCACTAACTTCCTGAGTATGTACCTGAATCCTATTGCAGACAGCATCTATCTGCCCCTTGCAGCCCAGTTGCATTGCGATCTACTTTACTGTTCGTGTTGTTCATCCTGGGTTTCGTCTATTGTTGAGACAGATGTAATCGTTTCGCCATCATTCAGTCTGAACAGTATCACTCCCTGCGCCACGCGCCGCGTGATCCTAATCTCATCAACTGAGCATCTCATTATCCTGCCAGTGTTGGTGACCATCATGATATGGGTCTCGTAATCTACGGGGAAAGACGCCACCACTCGCCCATTCCTCGGAGTTATAGCGATGTTCGTGAATCCCTGTGTTCCCCTGCCTGTCGCCCTGTAATCATAGAACGACGAAACCTTACCAAATCCATTTTCGGTTACTGTCAGTATGAATTTTTCGTTCTTTGCGAGTTCTTCCATCCTGTCCTTAATTAGCCCATTTACAATTTTGCCTTTCGATGCGAGTTTCCTCAGGTTGGCTGCATTTTTGAAGTATTTTTCTCTTTCTTCCAGAATGTTCTGTTCCCATTTGTCAAGTATGGCCAACGATATCACTTCGTCACTCTGCTTTAGTTTGATGCCTCTGACTCCGTTAGAATCCCTTCCAGCAAATATTCTGAGTTCATTTACCGGGAATCTATTGCAAATACCGCTGCGAGTCGCCAGAAATACGTCAGATTCGGTACCTCCGAGAGCGACACAGATAAGCTTCTCTCCATCATCCAGGGACATGGCTTTTTTGCCATTAGATTGTATGTTTGCGAAGTCATCGAATTTGCTCCTTCTGACATTGCCAAATGATGTCGAAAAGATGAGTGTCTTATCGCTATTATCTTCATTTGTCCTTACCACAAGGATGGTGGATATACTTTCCTGCTCTTCAATTGGCAATGTGTTTACCAAGGCACGCCCTCTTGAGCCAGCAGAACCCAGGGGCAGCTTGTAAACCTTCATTTTGTATACTCTGCCAGTTGATGAGAAGAAGAGAACGTCATCATGCGTATTTGCTATGATCACGTCCTGTACGACATCCTCTTCTTTGGTCTCCATGCCGCTACGGCCCCTGCCGCCCCTTTTCTGAGCCCTGTACGTTGACAGTGGGACCCTCTTTATGTACCCCCCAAACGTGTGTGTGATCACCATATCCTCCTTTTGGATTAAATCTTCGATATCAACATCTTCATATATATTCTCAATCTGTGTGAGGCGTGGAGTGCCGTATTTCTCTTTAATTTCGATTATTTCTTCTTTGACGATCTGGATGATCTTTTCTTTCGATCCGAGGATCTCCATCAGTTCCCTCATCTGGTCCACTACTTCACGTAGGTCACTCTGGATTTTGTCGCGTTCAAGGCCAGTTAGTCTGTGGAGGCGTAGATCCAGTATGGCGTCAGCTTGCTCGCTTGTAAGCCTGTATTCTCTCGCATTCTCGATTCCACCACTCACCATTTCTAGCATAGACTTGACATTTTCGGCATCAAAGACTTCAGCCATCAAGTTCTCCTTCGCTTCAGCCTTATCAGTTGCCTGCCTGATGATTTTTATGACTCTATCGATATTGGCCACAGCCACGGCGAATCCAAGTAACACGTGTGCTCTTTCGCGGCTCTTTTTCAGATTAAACTTGCTTCTTCTGACGATGACCTCCTGTCTGAACTCTATGAAGTTATCTATGATTCCTCGGAGCGATAGCTTTACTGGTCTGTTCTTGACGAGGGCCAGCATGTTGTAGCCAATGCTCGTCTGCAGCGGTGTGAACTTGTACAATTGATTCAGGATAACTTCGCCAGATGCGTCTCTTTTGAGTTCTATGACGATGCGCACACCATCTTTGTTTGATTCGTCCCTGATGTCACTTATGCCGTCTATGACCTTCTCTTTGACAAGCTCAGCTATTTTTTCGACCAACTTTGCCTTGTTCACTTGATACGGGATCTCATGTACAATTATCACTTCCTTGTTATTTGAAACGTTTTCTATGCTGGTCTTGGAGCGGATAAGAACGGATCCACGCCCCGTATTGAAGGCCGCTCTGATGCCATTATCTCCCATTATAATTCCGCCAGTTGGGAAATCCGGCCCTGGTATGCAGCTATGCATTAATTCATCGTTTGTGATTTCTGGGTTGTCTATGACGGAACAACAGGCGTCTATGACTTCCCCGAGATTATGCGTCGGTATGTAGGTCGCCATGCCAACGGCAATCCCGCCAGCTCCATTCACAAGCAGATTTGGAAATTTTACCGGAAGAACAGTCGGCTCCATGGTGGTGCTATCGTAGTTGGGTCGAAAGTTAACTGTGTCATCATCGATGTCAGAAACGAACTCGTGTGCGACTGCAGCCATCCTCGCTTCCGTATAGCGCGGTGCTGCAGCGGAATCTCCATCCATCGAGCCAAAGTTCCCTTGGCCATCAATGAGCGGCACACGCAAACTGAAATCTTGCGCCAACCGCACCATTGTGTCGTAGATTGCTGCATCGCCGTGTGGATGATATTTACCCATCACTTCTCCGACAACCCTGGCAGATTTTCTGTGAGGCTTATTGTGGTAATTACCAGTTTCGTTCATGGCGTATATAATGCGCCTGTGTACTGGCTTGAGCCCATCCCTGACATCCGGAAGCGCCCTAGAAACAATCACGCTCATTGCGTAGTCTAGGTATGAATTCTGAACCTCTTCTTCAATCGGGATGGTGATTATACTTTTTCTGTTCTCCATGTCACGGTAGTTCGGTCCTTGTATGCAATTGCATGATTATAGCACATTGGACTGAAAATATGTGGTTTTTGGAAGTTCCAAACAGGGGATGGCTAACAGTGTCTACAAAGCAGATATGGCAGGTCCTGCTTATCGATTCTGGGTTTCAGGGGTTTCCCAGCCTCTTTTTGATACTCTGTCTGTGCGCGTCGCATTCCGGTATTCATCAGATAGCTGCCCGCTGTGTGGTTACAGCGGCCATTATCACCACGGCATTGCCTTTCCCGTGTCATTGATTAGCCATTCATTTACTGTTTTACCGCCTGCTCTCGTCGGGTTTTCGATGTGAGTCGAGATTTCCTTACCGTAGGAACTATTTGCCATGAGCAGCGCACGAATAGTCCTATATGTCTCTCTTAGAGCTGACATTGTATCTACCCAGTATAATCCGCCATTATCCATTGGTTCATTTGGTGATTGTTTAGTACACTGGCGCTCTTTAGTCCTAATAATCATTCTCATTATCTCCTCCAGTGCGTGACAGCCTTCTCTCTGTATGTTCCACATTCTTTGCCGTACTGCTTTCCGACTTGTACCAAGTCTGACCTCTGTTTGCCAGTCTTGCATTGCTTGCTCGAGTTGATTTTTGTAGTTCTTAGTAGCTATTTCAAGCTGTATTCTGGATTCCTCGCCGCCGCCCGATTTGCTGTATTCTGGGCTATTTTGTTCGATATAGAGGATATGCTGCCAGATGTACTCTGGTGTCTGCATCAGTTAGGTATGAAAAATCGTACCCATCTGGCTCCATTATGTCCTGCTCCGGATCTCTTGTCGCTGCTGCTCGATATATCAATTTCGAGATTCCTCCCCGTGCGAGATCTGTGGTATGCGGGGCGATGTACCTTCCTAGAACTTCTCCTGATTGCTTTGCCTCATCTTTTGTCTGAGCTTGTGCCTCTGCACCGATCGTTATCGTTCCTCCGAGCATGACTGCAAGCGGCATGCCTAGAGCTCTTATTTTTGTAATTTTCACAATTATCTCCTGCTTTAAAAAAACACCGCTCTCGCAAATCCAGCCGGCCACAACACCCGCCGCGGCAGTGTTGTCGCTGGTATATTGGAAATCGCACCAGTTGTTAATCGCATAGCCGAGTGTCTTAGCTAAAGGCCACTATGGTTGGCCTATGCCAGCGAGCCTGATCCAGGGATTTTTGCACATTTATCTCTTTTAGCTCTTGGACTAAATCCGATTCGCTTGGCCTAGATGCTTTGGTTGGATCGTGCCCCGGCGATGCTGGGGCGTGACCGCTTCGTTGGATGATTTTTTTCCGGTTAATCGCAGAAATAATGCAAAAACATCTCCCAGAGGCGCTTTTCCATTTCTGATCTGCCTGAGTCGCTGATTAAGTCGTTGTAAGGATCCACTAGTACGTTGCTATTAAGATAGTTCACTATATTCTTATCCTTCCGATCTTGCTCTGTCATGATAAGTGATTCCCTTGTCTTTGGTGGATAACCTAATGCTTTTAGCTTATCGTCAAATTCAATGATTGCTTTTTGACAGACCACTATTTTTTTCACCCCGTCTATGCATCTGAAGAGATCGTTTTCCGGTGCTTTCGCGAGAGCGTTGAGTTCTACGATTCGCGTCACCAGGTCGCGCCTGAGTTGCTCAATCTTTGCGGTAATTTCGTCGGGCCAGTCCTCACCTTTTCTCTCCCTCTTTGATTGCTCTGCAATTTGGATACATTCGTTTGCCCTCTCGACTACTGTGTGGTCGCGATCGCTTCCTAGACATTCCGCGTGCTCTCTGATGAGATTTTTCGTTTTCGGTGAAAAAGCCTGCACATTATCCTGAGCCTGAACTGATGGATCCATGATTGCGATTGTTCCGAGCATGACCGCAAGCGTCACGCCTAGAGTTTTTATTTTTGTAATTTTCACAATTATCTCCTGCTTTAAAAAAACACCACCTTCGCTATCCCATCGTGCTATAGCAACCGACATGGCAGCGGTTCCGTCCACTATATCGCAAATTTTAGTGTATGGCAATGATATAACTGCATGTCGGGGATAGAGAGCCTTGAAGACTGCAGTGATGGAAATGGTAAGTTAGAAGATATATGCATAAATTCCTGGAGTGCGAATCTAATTTCATGCAGGAAAAGGGACATTTTTAGAATAGCGATGCCATGGGCTAAAAAACTTCTTGACTGAGTGGCTAGATTGTGGTAGCATAAACTCATACTCGGCCCTGTGCCTCCGTGACATAGGAGCTGAAAAAGAGGCCAAGATGGCCGCAAAATACCATATTAGAAACCATCAAAACAATTTAAGGAGAAGGATCATGCTAACAAGATTTTTTAAAAATTATGTAAATGGTAAGATTGGAGATTCGAAATCTGCCCTTGTTTCATATAGAACCGCAAATATTATGTCTTCAACGGACTATGACGATCTGGCGGAGACAGGCTATAAAAAGAACATTGTCGTGTATAGGTGTGTGCAATTAATCGCAAGGGCTCTTGCCTCTGTAAAGTGGATCCTTCACAAAACCAATGGCCATGACGAAATAGACGAGGTTTTATATACTCATCCCATTTTGGACTTGATTGGCAGGCCAAATTCAAGGCAATACAAGACCACTTTCATAGAAGAGGCGATTTCATATCTTCTGCTATCTGGAAATTGTTACATTACTGTTGTACGAGATACGAAGGGTATACCAAGAGAACTGCATTTGCTGCGACCAGACAGGGTAAAGATCATTCCAGGCAAGAGTGCAATCCCCGAGGGGTACGAGTATATGTCTGGGAATGTTACAAAGGTATTCGAAGTCGATCAAGAGACCGGAGGAAGCGAGCTGCTGCACATCAAGCTATTCAATCCACTTGATGATTGGTATGGAATGAGTCCTGTAGAAGTCGCCATGGGTTCGATCAACCAACATAATGCAATAGCCCAACAAAATACGTCATTTCTGCAGAATGGTGGACGTCCATCTGGTGCGCTTATGTATAACGCGCCAATTGATCGCCAAAAGAGAGAGGAACTGCAGAACAATCTAAGAAATCTATATGAAGGTGGCCGAAATGCCGGCAAATTACTCCTGCTAGAAGGTAGCTTCGACTGGAAGGAAATGGGCCTCTCTCCAAAGGATTTGGATTTTATATCAGGCAAAGAGCTATCCGCCAAGGAAATAGCGCTTGTATTTGGCGTCCCAAGCATATTGATAGGGTGTATGTCGTCTGCCACGTTTTCGAACTACAAGGAAGCAAGATATAACTTCTGGGAAGAAACCCTCATTCCACTCCTCAATGTAATTACTGGGGAACTTTCCAACTGGCTTCAAACAATTTTCAAGACGGAGTATAGCTTGTGGTACGATCTGGATTCAATTCCAGCTCTCTCCAGAAGACGGGAGTCTGAATGGAAAAAAATCAATGAAGCTACATTCTTGACAACTGACGAAAAACGCGAAGCATTTGGATACGTGCGCCTCGACGCAGCTGCCCCAACATCCCAGAATTAACGAGGAATAACTCCGGGTTTCAACCGCTACACACCATTTGTACCCCAAAACCGCAATGCCTTTTGGCACATTCTCCCACGTCCACATCAGTCTTTTCGATAATCAGCGTACTTCCATATACATATACTACATTCAATGCGTCGGCAGCACACGTCCTTCCCTGGAACAAAATATATGTGGAAGTGAAGATCTATCCAAGTGTCATCCATGATGTTCCTACACTTAAACTTACGATTTTCGTCGGCAAAAATCGTAAGTTTTTGCGCAGTATGTCATAAAGGTTGCTAGCGAGAGCTGCCACGTGAGTGGCGATATTTCTTCAGCTTTTTGCTATTGGTGTCTGTGTCATCAGCAGAAGTGTTGTGAAGTAGCTTTTGGAGCTCGTCCCTATACATTGCTGCCTCTTCAAATAGCAGATTCTCTGAAGCCTTCAACATCTGTTTTTCCAACTCTGCAATTTTGCGTCTCGCAGAGGTTGCTGTGGCTGGAATAATCCCATCACTACCTGCTGCAATTGCCGTCGGTGTAGTCATGGGTCTTTTTGTGATAGGTTTAGGCTGAATATTGTGCTTAATGTTGAATTCGTGTTGGATGCTGCGGCGGCGTTCTGTTTCCTCCATAGCGGTCCTCATTGAGCCAGTTACTACGTCGGCATACATGATTACTCTTCCATCTGGATTTCTGGCCGCTCTTCCGATTGTTTGAACAAGGGCCGTGCGAGAACGCAGATACCCCTCTTTATCGGCATCTAAAATGGCCACTAAGGCGCATTCTGGAATGTCCAGTCCCTCACGTAGCAGATTAATTCCAACTAGCACATCGAATTCTCCGGCCTTCAGAGCTCTCATAATTTCGATCCTATCCAAGGTGTCTGTGTCAGAATGCATATATGTGACGTTAATCCCGTACTCCGCTAGATATTCGGTGAGATGTTCAGCCATCTTTTTCGTGAGAGTTGTGATTAGGGTGCGGAATCCATTGCGGGTTGTGGCTTGGATTTCTGCGATTAAATCGTCTACTTGGCCGTCACATGGCCTCACTATACAGATAGGATCCAATATTCCAGTGGGGCGCACGAGTTGTTCTACTACGTGGTCCTCGCCGGCTCTTGACAGTTCAAATGCGCTTGGAGTCGCGGACATGAAGATAGTTTGAGGTCTGATGAAGTCCCACTCTTCGAACTTTAGAGGTCTGTTATCCATGCAAGATGGCAACCTGAATCCATAGTCTGAGAGCGTCTGTTTTCTTGCTCTATCTCCGAGGTACATGCCACGTACCTGTGGGATGCTAACATGGCTCTCATCCACAACCAGGAGCGCACCAACCGGCAAATATTCCAATAGTGTTGGAGGAGGCTCACCTGGTTGTCGTCCAGTGAGGTATCTTGAGTAATTCTCTATTCCGGAACACATGCCAGTTGCTTTGAGCATCTCCATATCGAACATAACTCTCTGCTCAAGTCTTTGCTTTTCCAGGAGTTTCCCATCTCTCTCGAGCTCCTGCAGCCTTATTAACAAATCACCTTGGATCTGTTTGATGGCTCTGTTGATTATTGTGGTTGAGGTCGTGTAGTGGCTATTGGAAAATATCTTGATACTACTCATGTCTCGTAGCTTGTGATATGAGGGGTATTCAACCTCGGATATCGTCTCAATTTCGTCACCGAAGAAACTTAGTTTCCAGAAGCAATCTGATTTGTGAGATGGAAATATTTCAATAACATCCCCTTTGGATCGAAATGTACCTCGTTTGAAATCGATGTCATTCCTCTGATACTGGAGATCAGCTAACTGTCTGCATAGCTTTTGTGGCGAGCGCCTATCTCCAACACCAAGTTTGATTACAATGTCAGCATACGTCTCGATGGGGCCTATGCCGTATATGCAGGATACGCTCGCTACGATGATCACATCTCTTCGCTCTAGGAGAGACCTTGTAGCCGAGTGTCGCATCCTATCGATCTCTTCGTTAATTGCTGATGTTTTTTCTATATACGTGTCTGAATTTGGGACATACGCCTCCGGTTGGTAGTAGTCATAATACGACACGAAATATTCAACCGCATTGTCAGGGAAAAACGCCTTCATTTCTGAAAATATCTGTGATGCTAACGTTTTGTTGTGGGTCATGATCAAGGTGGGCATACCCAGCTTTTCGATCACATTCGCTATCGTGAATGTTTTGCCAGAGCCTGTTACTCCGACTAGCACCTGGTCTCTTGATTTGTTTTTGAATCCTCTCGCAAGGAAGTCCACAGCTTGCCTCTGATCACCAGCTAGTCCGTATTCAGAGTGCAGCGCGAACGACATTATTTCTCTCGGAAGATTATTCTCCCCTTTGTTATATCATAAGGGGTCATCTCGATTGTGACCCTATCGCCAATCAGAATCCTGATCCGATTCTTCTTCATTCTTCCAGATGAGTGCGCAAGGATCTTGTGCCCATTCTCGAGCTCTACTCTAAACATGGCGTTCGGTAGGATTTCCATCACAGATCCACCAAATTCTACTAAATCTTCTTTCGGCATAAAAAATGAACTACTGACGTCTACATATTAATTATACGGTAAATAAACAGAAACTGTAATGGCTTTGTTTTAGCTTTTTTTCTTTTTTTTGCTTTTGTTGTTTTTTTGTCGCTGTAGAAATTAGTCCGGTAACCTGCTCAGCTCCCCAGTCCACCCCATAACCATTCTTGTTTAGGGTAGAAGCTCTGTAGCGTGCCGCATTCTTTTTTGGCTGATAGATCAGCGCTTTGGTTTCAGTGATTTCTTTTATTAGATCTCGCTTCATGGTAGTTCTGATAGGCATATTTTGCTATTCATTCAAGCTGAGCACTTGCGAGAGGTCATCGATATCGATCTTTATGCTTTTGATTGCGGTGCCGTCCTTCATCCTATGGATTTCAAGCGTCATGTCTTTTGTTTCATCGTATAGATGTATAGCGTAGACCCCGGCATATAGTCTGATCATAGCGAATCCTAAGTTGGTTGTCTCTAGGCCAAAGCTGACAGGTACACCGAATATTTTTGATATTCCTGCGATTCGTGTGGGTTCTAGAAATTCATTGTATGTTATTGCCCTGAAGCCCTCCAGTTTGAGACCACCAAGTCTTAAGATTGTTTTGTCGTTGTCACAAAAGAAGAGCAGACTGTTTTGTATTTTATCCTTTTCTACTCTTATACGCCCTATTTTTACTCGATCTAGTCTCTGTTGCGCGATTTCTATAGCTCCATCGCTGAAATCGATTTCATATTTTCCATCGTCCGTTGATTGACTACCCTGACCCTCACATGCCAGTTTGCTACAGTGTATCTTGATTGGTTTATCCAGTAGAGTGGCGCTGCATCTGGAGTCAGCTTTGATTATAACCTTTTTTTCTCCTCGTCCGTTTCCGTTATTGATAGTTATTTTCTTAGCTCTTAGATTTAGATTTTTATATGGTTGATAGCTAATTTCTTCTTTACCAGTAATTTCTAAGCTCTTGAGCTGCCCTTGATGATATTCGACTAGCAGCTCGCTGATCGGTTTTGCTTTCTTAAGTCTATCAGCCGGATCGATGATGATAAGTTCATGCTCAAGCTCACCTGTTTTACAGTTGATTGATGATATGCCTGTTCGACGGGTATGAATTATTTCTTTACATTTGCCAGAGAATAAGAATTCCGGGCCTAGTATTAATTTGGGGCTTTGTGCCAGGTACCAGGATTCATATTTATCAGTGATTCGAGATAGGGATTGCACCGCGGATCCAGTGAGAAGAATCTTATCGTTTACGATTGAATGTTGGAGCACCCAGTTCTCCTCAGGAGTTCCTTTATCTGTCTGATGAATCTCATTTAGCTCCTGCTCCCAGTTTGCGTCGAATATTAGGGTGTGATCAGGAATGATCGTTTGACGCTTTGTTAGGCTGATGTACAAGTCCCCATGATATATTGTTGGAGAGTATGGATCTTCTGAGTTTGGATCAATCCAAGCTCCGTAATATCTAGGAAACGCTCTGGTCGAGCCTGGGTAGCCCAGAGCAAACCCATTGTATTCAATTCCAAAGACGTACTGCGGGTAAGATATTAGTCTAGCTGTGTTTCTTAGGTTGTGCTGCCAGCCGATCTTTATTGATCCGAGCGTTTCTATGAGTTCAGCCAACCTAAGCGCCTGCCACCAGCGGCTTATATCTTCTGTCGCTTCTAAAATTTTCTTTTCAATCCACTGTCTTTCCTTGGATATTTTTTCACCTAGCTCCCTGGTTCCATAATTAGTTATTACTGTATCAATTCCGGCTATTATCTCATTTTTGAGACTTACAGGGTTCATGGAGAGAGGACCTTTACTTGGGAGACGGTATCTGTTCTCAAGTATCATGAATTCGAGAACAATTCCATTGAACTGCGAGTTTTCCATCTCGGCTAGAGATAAGAGCATTTGCTCAGTTAGCGTCTCAAGACCAAGAACCAGTGTCCATGCCGGCTTTGTTTGCATAATCATATCGCGTATGGTTTTTAGTGATTCTTTACTTTTTTTCCCATCGCTAAGTTCGTACTCCCCCTCGGCAAGTTTCAGTAGATCTCCGGTTCTATTCGCTTCATCGTTGAGCCCATTCTTTTCGTACTGACCTTTCTCATTTTTTAGATCTTTTTTAAGATTTTCCATATGCGCATCAAAAATCTCCCCTATTTCTTCGGTTTCGTGGTTTTCTATAGCCGTCGCATATACTGATGACGGCCACATTGTCATTAAAATTGCTAGTAAAGTTGTTTTAAAGTTCATCCTATCCCCATCCTGTAGTAAATATCTATTGTCTTAATATAATATTTCTTGATTCTTTTGTAAAGCAATAAGTTCGGGGTCGGCTTTTCTTTCTTTTTTCTTATTTATGTCCAGCCAAGTCGTTTCCCTTCCCAATTCGTGGTACGCTCCCTCGCATTCTCAGCGCTCCAAAAACTCCAGATCTTTTTACTTTAGATATTTTTTTGATTTGATTTCCCCGGTGGTTATATCAATTCTTAGCGAGGTGATAAGCTCCTGAGATCCTACCAGTTCTATATATTGACCCTCGTCTTGAGGTACCAGTTCATAGATATTGCTTTTTATTCTATTCAGCATATAGATGCCTAAATGCTTGTCACCTCGTAGCTTTACGCCGATCAGATTATCTATCATTGATATGTTGCTAATCCGGTGCGGGGTCAGATCTTGTTTATGTTCAATCGTTATATATCCCCTCATCCTTAATCTGCCAAGCGCCCATTCGTTGTTTGTTACATTTTTGAGAGTTAGCCCGGTAAGAGAACCATCCCTTATGGTCAGTTTGCCTCCCAGGAAGCCAGTGGGTTCCCTGTCCGGGCCGCACATATAACCTTTCCTGAGAGTGATTCCGTATTGCCCGCCATTTTTTTCTCGCTTAAGCTCGATTCCCATCGTGATGAATCTCCAGTTATTATAGCGTAGTTCACAGATCTCTCTCTCTATGCTGTTTAAGCTTTTTATTTCCCCTTTTCCATCAGCAATGATGTGGATCGGGCTGATGGTTTTAAGAGGGGCTACAGGGCTCCACGCTTCCTGGAGACAAGTCGTGAATTTGATCTGGTGCATTGATTCATCATTGTATGTAGCTTCGAAGTTGTCGCATTTTATCCGCTGTTTGTTGAGCGTTAACTCTCCCGCAAGACATACAACATTGTTGCTCCATGATTTTGTTTTGTGCTCTATCCTGCTAACTCGGCCGGTATATGTGAACGTAGGATCTATTATCTTTACTTTGTCGTTATCCATTAATTTATATATCTCAGAGTCGCTGTAGAACGATTTACCAAGCGTCACAGCGACGAACCCAGTTAGGTTGAGCCATCCAATCTGCTCTTCTATATAGGGAGCGCACGTGTTATCTCTGTAACGCATGCTCAGGTGTTCATCCCATTCTGTATCAATGACTGCTGGCGTTATATTTGCTGACTCTCGTTGATCTGTTAACACCATCTCCTGCAGACATCCATATAAGCTCCCGTGACAGATCCGGGGAGGCTCTTTAGCATTCCATCGCAGGAGAACGCCATATTTATATGGAATCGTTTTTGTTTTTCTGCTTTGTCGTAGAAGTGCCATACCGCTCCATGTGAATGTCCATCCATCATCCGTTATGCATTGCTCGAAAAGTAGGTCTGGCCACGGATCGCCTCTCTCACCATATATCTGTCGATTTATTTTTTCGTTTAGATCGTAGAGATATAGCATGTTGATATACTCAATCACAGTTTGAGCAGAGCGCCGGATTTTTAAGGTTAATTGTGCGCGTTCATTTACCACCAATTGATATATTGGCTTACTTTTATCTTTGCAGGCTGCAGCCTCAGCTCGCTCCATTATTGCGCTCGTTAATGAGTCCATTGAGGCCTCAGCCTGGGCTGGCCTTTGATGGATTCCTGTCAGCACGAAAACTTGTAGGATGACATGGTTCATCACTGTTTCTGACATTTTTAGCAACTCTGATAGTGCTCCCTCGCTAAGTGCTGGAATATTATTAATCAAGTGCCAGGGAGGTGTTTTATGTGTGTATGTGTCGCGTATGACATCTATAGAATCCTTACTGATTGTTTTATCGTCGAGGACACATTTCCCTTCCACGAACTGCAGGTGTTCCTCGATTTTCTTTACTTTCTCCTTGTCCCCAGCTTTGTTAGCTTTCTGTTGTTCCACTGCTAGTGCTGCTTTGAGTTCATTTATATGATTATCAAAAGTTTCCCCTATCTTTGTTGTTTCAGCTTTCCATCTCTCATCGTATATCTCATTTGGCTCCTCCATCGCATATGACGTTGTTCGCATCATCAACATAAGGATTATCAGAATCTTCTTTGCTTTCATTTTATTACCATCCTGATTCGCATGCGCACCTATCTTATAACACACTTCATATGAGATTTGCAAGATATAACTTATTCAAAAAACTCCTTGCGCGGATATAGCAGGTTTACATTGCTGACATGCTGTATCTGTGCCAATATATGGGGCATGTTATTCAAAGGAAAGATAACGGTGGCGTGTCAATTGGCAGTGTATCAAACATCAGGAATTTTTCCATAATAGCGCATATCGATCACGGGAAATCGACATTAGCTGACCGGATAATAGAGATGTGCGGGGGGCTTGAAAAGCGCGAGATGAAGGCACAGGTCCTGGACTCAATGGATATAGAACGCGAGAGAGGCATCACAATAAAGGCTCAAACTGTCCGCCTGACGTACTCGGCAAACGACGGGGACGTGTACGTCCTGAATCTCATCGATACTCCAGGCCACGTGGACTTTGCGTATGAAGTCAGCCGCTCGCTGACTGCCTGTGAGGGTTCTGTCCTTGTTGTTGATGCCTCTCAGGGAGTGGAAGCTCAAACACTGGCTAATGTTTACCAAGCAATCGACTGCAACCACGAAATAGTAATTGCCTTGAACAAAGTTGATCTCCCAGCTGCTGATGTTGATTCTGCTAAGCAACAAATTGAGGACGTTATAGGACTCGAGACGAGCGATGCAATTCCGATTTCTGCCAAGAGTGGCCTCGGAGTACGTGACGTGATAGAGGCAATAATTACAAAGCTGCCTGCTCCCAAGAATGGCGAGACCGGTCGTTTCTGCGCCCTCCTGGTTGATAGCTGGTATGACCAGTACCTCGGTGTCGTGATTTTAGTGCGGATTTTCGATGGCGAGATAAGGTCTGGAGATAAGATCAAGATGATTGCAACTGGCGGCGTGCATACAGTAGAGAATGTTGGCTATTTCCTCCCCAAAAAGACGATGACAGAAAAATTGACTGCTGGGGAGGTTGGCTTTATTACCGCAAGCATCAAGGATATTTCAACATGCCAAGTTGGCGATACAATAACAAGCGAGAAGCTACCGTGTGAAAAGCCATTGCCTGGCTTCAAGCCGTCTATACCGGTGGTTTTTTGTGGTATTTTCCCGGTTGATGCCTCCGATTTTGAAAAGCTCAAAGAGAGCATGCAGAAGCTGCATTTGAATGATTCGAGCTTTAGCTACGAGACTGCCACGTCGGCTGCCCTTGGATTTGGATTTAGATGCGGATTCCTGGGCCTCCTACATCTCGAAATCATCCAGGAGAGACTCGAACGAGAGTTCAACATGGACATAATAATGACAGCCCCCAGTGTCATATATCGCATACACATGACAAATGAAAGCGTTATAGAACTGCATAACCCGGCTGAGATGCCTGATGTCGTAAAAATTGACAAGATCGAGGAGCCATGGCTTAGGGCTACGATAATAGTCCCTGAGCCCTATCTTGGCAACGTTCTCGCTTTGTGCGAAGATAAGAGGGGCGAACAGGTGGATCTGAAATTTGTAGGCAGTAGGGCAGTCGTGCAATACAACCTCCCATTGAATGAGGTCGTTTTTGATTTCTATGATAGGCTGAAGTCCGCGACTAAGGGATACGCCTCATTTGACTACCAAACGACTGGATACATCGAGGGGGACCTCGTAAAAGTCTCGATATTGGTCAATGGGGAGCCGGTGGATGCCTTATCGATAATTATCCACAGGAGCAAGGCAGAGAAGAGGGGCAGGGCGCTCTGCACGAAGTTGAAGGACTTGATCCCGAAACAGCTATTCAAGGTCGCAATCCAAGCGGCTATCGGTGGTAAAGTTATAGCGCGCGAGACAGTTTCAGCATACAGAAAAGACGTGCTTGCCAAGTGTTACGGGGGCGATATCACACGTAAGCGAAAGCTGCTAGAAAAGCAGAAAGAGGGCAAGAAGAGGTTAAGACGCTTCGGAGACGTGGAAATTCCACAAAAAGCATTCATTGAGGCCCTAAAGATATCAGATGATTAGAAATATACTGAAAGTATCATTACTGGGCGATATATGGGCTGCATTGTGGATTGGTCTGAGATGTTGCGCAAGAAAGGGCGTTACAAGGAAGATAAAAGCCATCAGAGCTGGTGATGGTGCAGTTCGCCTCAATGTCTCCAAGAAAAAATGCGTGGCGTGCAGGATGTGTGAGGGAATATGCCCGTGCAACGGAGCTATTTCTATCAAAGCCCCCGGGAGATGCGTATTTAATCCTGCCAGGTGTTCTTTTTGTAGGCTCTGCCAGAGGGCGTGCCCTACAGAGGCTATTTCATTTGTTCGCAGTTTCACGAAAGCAAATCCAAGGATGAAGAGATCCATATCAAAAACCTGAACATCACTCCTACTCTGATAGGAGCTTCGCCTGCATCGGCAGCTCCGCTAGAGGCTTTTAAGAAGAGCCGCATGGGCCAGGCGACGATGAGCCGCTGGTCAAAGCCTTTTGATGCGTAGTCGCTTGAGCTCCTATTTCTCACGTTTTTTAGGCGTGAAATAAGTTGCATATGTAAACGGCCGGCCACCTAACGGTTGCGAGGCATATATTGTTATCGGAATGTCTCCTCCAATAACTCTAACTTTCGTTTTCCCCCAATCCTCTCTCATCGATACATTGCCTGGGAGGATACTAGCCGCGTTCTTTTTTATATTGTCCTTGTTTATGTATCCCACTTCTTTGTGATCATGAGCAACGCAAACATTGATGGAAGCCAATTGTCCGATGTTTATTGCTGAGCGCAAGACCTCCTGTACTTCTTTATTGCCAAGGACATTTTTCTTAAATAACCCCCATTCCTCGTGCGCGGCTATGAATAGATGTAGCTGTTCATCATGTTTTGCATTCCTTAGACTAGCCTTGATGTTCTCTATCAATCCACCAATCATATCTTTGGGCGTCCAAAAAAATGAATCCCGCGATGGGATCTGCTTAGAATTGTCGTGAGCCGCACAGGATGTGGTGTATCCCACCATCACTATTTTGTTGCCTATGGTCCGGTATCGTTTACATATCTGGTCCATACCCGCGGGGCTCCTATTGGTGTATTTGTGGTTTGTCATCAACACCACGCGCGGAGATCCATCAGGTTCTTTATCTGTTTCGTTCAGTTTCATCAGTTCTTCAATCAGGTTTTTTAGGTACGTGTGTGCGAGCATTTCATGGTTCCCAGGAATGAGATATATCTGGAGACCCTCATATGTCCTTATCAGTTCTCTCATCCATTCTGTGATTTCCAGAATCAAATCTTCATTTGTTCTGGTACCTTTATGTCTATTAAAAATATTATCCGCTGCCATGGCATAGTGATCTAGACAGTCGCCAAGCACGATTATGTGCGAGACATTTTTCATTTCTTCTTCATTGGGGTACGGGCAGTTACCGTGCAAATCTGGTAATAATAGGATTTTTTTTAGATTCAGCGCAGTAAACCTGTGCTTAATGTATGCGTCAATCGGTATTTCTACCAAGTACCACAGTAGATCATACTGGAGATCGTTAATAATTTCAGAGACTGCTGGATTGTTCATGTTCTCTTTATTTTTTTCTTTCATTTCATTGATATATTTTTGTGTTATTCGTTGAACGCTTCCACCTGCTATTTCATGAGCAGATGAAAGCTCCCGCCTCAGCTGCCTCACGATATAAGTGATAGCTATCCAATTCAGATTTGCTTGAGTGAGAGGGAGACCAGCAAGCAGTTGCTGATTATTTTGCAATATGGGTATCGACAAAATCTCCACGCCTTGGCCAGCTACTGGACATCTAGTCCACTGGGTATCACAACTATTGGATCTCTCGCCTGATTGCACACATTGAAGTTCAGATTTAACTATCACATCTAAATTATTTACTGCATTCTTTACGGGGACGTGATCTTTTGTAGTTTTCATATTTGACAGCAAACTGAACAGTTCACTTTTCTCTTTCTTCAAAAACTGACAGAGAGATAGGTCGCCAGCCACAGTTATCGACTTGCAGCACAAAACCATAATTATCATGATAAGGGAAATCAGCTGCCTGTTTAGATTTTTCATTTTTTGTATCAAAGCAATAAAAATCTTGCAATACCAACATAACAGTTTAGCGTAACTTTATTTCCCATTCAAGTTTATTTAATTGTATATGTATCGTATTTTACGTAAATTGGTATTTGTAGAATGATGTCAAGAGGTGAGATGGAGAGAATCTGCTATATGTATGAGCTGCATCTCAAGATAAGTGCCTTGTGAACAATCAGGTTCTCCGGTTCTGTTTGTTGCTTTAAATGAAAAGTTACGGGATTAGAAGCAGTGCCAGCAATCTCCATGTGAGTTCTCACTTCGATCAATAGGCGCAAGTAATGAAGTGAGAACCTTTTCTATAGCGGCCCCACACCAACAAAAGTAAAAGAGTACCATTTTCCAAATGCGTAACAGCCATTTTTGTGGCAAGATGTGTGGATGAATACGGTTTCGTTGCTATTTATGCGAAGAATTATTGGTGCGTTGCTGCTTGCTTTTGTCACCTCTTTCTGGGGCACTCAGGCGCTGGCGGCATGGGCTGAAGAAGTTGAAAACAAACTAACAGAGTACGTTGCTGTGGCCAAGGAGGTGTCAAACAAGCGGCTAACGGTGGACAATTGGAAACACCTCGTCAGCATGTCAACAGACATAGTGCTGGGAATCAAACAATATGTGAACGAAACTCTGCAAACAAAAAGCTTTACAATGGAACGTGGCGAAGATGAGAAGACTTCGAGTTCCACGGGGGATCTGCACGATAAGCGGCTAATCAGGTTTACGAACGCCATATATGCGGTGTATCAAAATCTCGACGAAAACGGGATCGCGCTTATAGCGAAGAGGTCGCCTCTCGAGCTTGTGTCAATCATGCGCGAGCTATACGTCTTCGCTTTATTTGTGACGGCTGATCCTAGTGATTATGGGCACGGGGTATTTTCAGAAAAGGACGGTGAAACAACCAAGATCTTTGCGACAAATGCGGCTATTCTGAGGATAATGCGTCCACTCGTATACAGATATCTCCTGAAGTACGTACGGCATGTCTATAAGCTGTCGAGACTGACCTCCTTCCTCTGCGTCGTCACGCAGGATGACGCTGTAAACTATAAGAAAGTGTTCGAAAAGACCGTCAATGAAATGAAAAGGAGTACAGCAGATAACTCTCGCATTGCGATTGCGATGCCGAAGATCACGTACCAGAGGTCGGGGGCACGAAGATGAAGCTGCTTGCTCTTTTTCTATTGGCGGTATGCCACGTTGGCACGAAAGGGAACGAGTTGGCAACAGTTGTCAATAATTACCTAATGGACATAGCAAAAAGCAGGAAAGGAGACAACGATGCTGCGAAACGAGAGGCCTACAACAAATCGAAAGTAAGTGCTATGGCATTGCTGGGGGTGGTGCAGGGCCTGAAGTTAAATAGCTACGACAAGATGAAGGGGTTCTGCGATGTTTTGTTCCAGTGTGCAAATGCCATGGAAAAGACTCTCTCATCTGCAAGCGATGAAAGGGAGGAGCTCAAAAAGAAGCGCGATATCACAAATTACAGAGAGGCGGCAAAGTTCTTGAAATGCTGCTCCAAGTTGCTCGATGCCATGTACGCTGACCAGTCGTTGATAAATCTCATTTTAGAGAAGATCCCAGAGGTAGTTCCTACACTGGCTTGTGAAGTAACCGTAATGCTTCACGTCTTAAAGCTGGTATTGAGAGATCCAAGCAATATTGCTGGACCAATGAAGAAGCTACGCGATTTTGCCACATCCTCGGAGGATGGAACGCACCTCATGTCGCAACTGATATCGGCTGCAATGGGTAGTCCAGAAGATGTCAACTTTTCTAATCTCCTCGGTGCCGATGATGTATCTAACGCTGACACATGCAGATACCTTGAGATTCGGTAGAAGCGCTTGTGTGTGACTCAATACCGTGAATATAGAGCTTGCGCGGTAGCGCGCTAATCGCTAGGCTATCTCATGTATTTTCATACGGTATGATGGATCGTAACCTCAAAAGAAACTTGAAAGCTTTGTACACATTTGCGAAAACAGGTTGACCGGATCCACAAATTATGCTAGACATCTAAGCGAGAGCACGTGGATTATCGATTTGAATTAAGTTGTTATGTTTGCTGTAGTGAAAACTGGTGGGAAGCAGTATTGCGTCAGACCGGGGGATGTTCTGAAGATCGAAAAGCTGGAGGCTGAAGAGGCTTCCGTCGTGGAGCTTGGCGAAGTTCTAATGACGAATTCAGAGAAAGGCGGTCTGCGGGTCGGAACACCGATGCTAGCAGGTGCCGTCGTGAAGGCTGAGGTGTTGAGACACTCGAGGGATCCCAAGATAGTAGTATTTAAAAAGAAGAGGAGACATAACTATCGTCGCAAGAACGGGCATAGGCAGCCTGTGACAATTGTGAAGATAGTTGATATTGCGGCTCAGTGAATTTGAGCGAAGGAGAGATAAATGGCAACTAAGAAAGCTGGTGGTAGCTCTAGGAATGGACGCGACTCTATAGGTCGCAGGCTGGGTGTGAAGCGCTTCGGCGGTGAGCGGGTGCTTGCAGGCTCCATAATCGTGCGACAGAGGGGGACGAAATTCAAGCCGGATGAGAATGTGGGTTTGGGCAAGGATCACACGATCTACTCCCTTATAAATGGCGTTGTATTTTTTAAGACTAAAAAGAATA
Organism: Holosporales bacterium; assembly: GCA_031258785.1. GTDB lineage: Bacteria > Pseudomonadota > Alphaproteobacteria > RUG11792 > RUG11792 > JAIRMJ01. The sequence goes on from JAIRMJ010000014.1 coordinate 47,290, forward strand.
GCAGAACATACGTAGGCGTGGCTCCGGTAGCCTAAAGTTGTGTATGAGGACGCGGTTCTACCTCGTCGTGCCCATAGTGGTTGCTTCTTTTATGACGTGGGGCGGTAAAATGGATAATAACAAAACGAAATATCCGACTACGTGGGATCTGACTTGCTTATGTAAGACCGGGAACAAGTCCGAAATAGATCATGCCATGATGGCAGCAGATCAAGCGAAGAAGCAGCTCATTGAGAAATATAAGGGAAAATTGACTGAGGACAATCTGCATGCAGCAATAGCGGAGTATGAGAACATATGGCTTGCGATAGACAAGTTGTACGTGTATGCGTTTTTGAACTATCAAACGAAGCTCAATGACGAAAAGGCATCCGCATTGTATCAGAGGATCAGGGAGTGGAATGCTGCCTGTGGTTCCGAGACATGCTGGTTCTTTGTGGAGCTACAGAGCTTGGATCATGATAAATTAATGAAAAGAATCAAAGAGGACCCGAAACTTGTACCATATGCCGCGTATATAAGGGAGACATTTAAATACAAGAAACACACACTGTCCGCGAACGAAGAAAGCATCATCGCGAGGCTAGGCGTGGTGACTCAGGATGCGTGGTATAAATTCCACGAGGAGATGTTGTCCAAAATCGATTTTATGATTGGGAAGAAGAAGCATAATCTGTCTGATATCATAAACCTTGCTAGTCACGGTAGAACTGAGAAAATCAGGGAGGAAACGACAATAGCACTATCTGCAGGATTAAAAGCAACCTATCATGCACTTACTACGATTTTCAATAACATACTCCTGTCAAAGCAGATCAGTAGAGAAATCAGGAAATACGAGAACCCAGAGGATCCGAGGTATCTAGGGGACGACGTATCTGAGGAGATCATGAATGCCATGATCACCGCGGTAAATGAGAAAGCAGGAGCTATTTGTCACAGGTTCTATAAACTCAAGGCCAGACTGCTTGGCAAGGATAGGCTGCAGTACTGGGATCGGAGCGCTCCTGTTAAAGTGGCTTCGGCGAGGGCGACAAGAAAATATTCATATGATCAGGCGATCTCCATTATTCTGAATGTTTTCAAGGGCTTCTCTAAGACCTTCTACAATACGACAGCTGAGATGGTAAATGGGGGCTGGATTGACGTTTATCCGAGGAGTGGCAAGGTGTCTGGGGCCTTCTCATGCTCAGCCACGGTCGATACGCATCCATTCGTCTTGCTAAACTTTTACGGGGATATTCGCGATGTACTGACGATAGCTCACGAGTTCGGGCACGCAATACACCAAAAGTTATCATCCAAAAACAAGCAGCTAGTATGTAGCCCACCACTAAATATCTCAGAGACAGCATCAATTTTCGCCGAGAAACTGACAAATAAACACCTACTAGAAAAAGAGAAAGACACTAATAAGAAGATCGAGTTGATGTGTTCAAGGTTGGACGATGTTATAAACACGGTCTTCAGGCAGACAGCCTTCTTCAAATTCGAGCAAAAGATCCACAGAATGAGACAAGAGGGTGAGCTGACGCACGAAGAGCTGAACAAGGTTTGGCGGGAGTGCTTGGCTGAGTATCTCGGGCCGAGCGTCGAGTTACACCCGTGTGTCGACGAGCTGTGGGGGTATATAACGCACTTCACCAGCAGCCCGTTCTACGTCTACTCCTACGTGTTTGGAAGTTTGTTCGTTGAGGGGCTGTACGCGCTTTATGAGAAAAAAGGACAAGAGTTTGTTGCAACATATGAGAAGATACTCGCTTGTGGCGGAACAAAGACTCCCGAAGAGATAGCAAAAATGTGTAACATAAAGCTGACAGATAGTAAGTTTTGGCTAGGGGCTCTAGACGTTATCGAGAAAGAGGTAGACGACTTAGGGAAGTTATGTGATCGGGCACTATGTAATTAAGAGGTTTTTCACTGTCTTCGCCGTCTTTGTTGGAATCATGCTGGCTATATTCGGCGGGCTTCAGAGCGTAGAGATACAAAAGAGGTTGCTGAATTGCATCGCGTTTGGTGGCCTGATGATCGACTTCGATGACACAAGCGGCATTTTCCCATTTAACTTCACCGTCAAAAATCTAAGGATAGAAAATTGCGACATGGCTCTGCGGGCGGCCAGTGTTGCCGTTGAACTGAGCTCGCATCTGATTAATATCGAGAAATTGGACGTCCATGACGCCAACTTCGAACTAAAGGCCCAAACAGACTTTGTGATCTCGGATATCAGGTACATAATGCCCATATTTGTCCAAAAAATGGTGAAAAGTGCAGCCATAGACCACTTGCAGGTAGGTGACGAAGTGATGTACGACATCTGCTTCACATACAACAAAAGGTCTGGGCTTAGAGGTCTAAAGATGCTGACATCACTTGATGCCATGGATGTATCCTGGAGGATAAACAAAGAGAAGATCATGGCTGCTGTGAAGATAAATGAAGTACTGGCGCACGTTGGGTACGACATAATAAGAAATGAGGTAGACATCAGAGCAGACTGCTTCGGTAAGATGGTGGCGTTTGATGGAATGTACCTGGATGATTCACTGGTTGGACGAGTGACATTGCCTTTTCATAACGAGAAAATCTGGAGCAAAATCAGAATGAAAGGCAATGTCTTGACCGTGGAGGCCAAATCAGAGGCACTCTTTCACGCAACTGGAAAAATGTCGTACGTACTGGGCTCTGACTCAATTCTTTGCGAGAAGCTAGTTCTTGGTGGAGGTATCAGGGTGGATCCATTTACGATCGGAACCGATGGCTCAATACGAGAAGTGAACTTCTTTTTACCGAAAGGTAACGTGAATGTGGCAAATGTCAAGTTGTTTGGAGATGACTTTACACTTGGCACGGCTACATTTGCCGGGATCGACCTGGAGCAATTTGGTGTTAATGGTTTGTATGGCGTTCTGAGCGGGACAGGCGTCTATCTCGACAATAAGGAGAAGGCAGACATAAAGGTATCCAATTTCTCGTTCGGGTCGCTGCAGGTTAACAGCGTTGCTGTTAATGCAGAGTACTCTTCACAGGAATTGGTTCTGACTCTGGCATTCGATTTCATGAAAAAAAGAAACTCAGTCAAATCTAAGATATTTCTAGATAACTGGATGATCTCCAGGAACAGCAAGATAACAATGGAAACAAATGGCACACTTAACATTGGAACCTATGCCTTACCGGAAAATCAAGAGGTTGGCGGCGATCTGACGTATAACCTCAAAATCGGTGGAACGGCTGATATGCCGCACCTATCTGGAAAGGTAACCATTAAAAATGGACACTATGTCAATCAGCGGCTTGGCACGTATATGAAGGATATAACCGTCGCCTGTGCAATCGACCAAAACGTTGTCAACATAAACAAGATACACGCCAAAGACGATTCCAGGCATCCAGGAAAAGTAGACGGTAGGGGCCGTGTAATTGTCTCGCATACTGGGTTTAATGCGGACGTAGGCATCAAAATCGACAATCTGAACGTATTTGAACATAGCTGGCTAGAAGCTCGCCTATCAGGAGAATTGTCGCTCAAAGGGGACCTGCTTGGTGGCGCCAAGATCACCGGGGCTCTCTACACGCAAAATCCAAAGGCAGACATATCGTGGATAATTGCCAGCTCAGCGAGAGCCATTGATCTCGTAGATCCATCAAAGAATGGCGGATTGAAAGAGCACAGTAGCGCCACAGAGGTCGTGAGGGGGCATTGGGTCGGATATCCGATTGACGTTGCATTTGAAGTGCGGCCGGAGCTTAGAATAACTGGGCCAGATATAGATAGTATATGGACCGGGAATGCAAAGATTGGAGGGAGTACATCAAATTTGAAATGTGATGCTAGGGCTGTTCTCAAGAGCGGCAAAATTACCGTCACGGATAACAGCTTCGGGCTAAAGAGTGGTGAGATATCCTACGATCTCACAAATCTCTTCGTCACAGTAGCGGCAGAAAAGACTGTTGAAGAAAAAACCGTTGGGGCGCAGTTTATGCAGAAGAACGATATATCAAAGGTAAAGTTTTACTCATCGCCATACATGCCGCAGAGCGACATCTTATCGTACATCCTATTTGATAAAAGCACGTCCGAAATCTCAACAAGCGAGGGTTTCATCCTGTTTACAGCAATGAACAAGGTAACAGGTGTTGACGGTTTCGGTATACTCGGCAAGATGAAAACAGCTCTTGGGATAGACACAATTACAATCAAGAAAAACAAAGACCACGTCAAAGGTGAGGACCACGATGCCATCAGTATCGGCAAACAAATCGGAAAGATTAAGGTATCTGTTGATCAGGGGGCCGCAAAAGACACCACAGGAGTCACAGTTGAGACCAGAATCGCAAAGAATGCAAAAATAACGGCTGATATGACAGGCAAGAATTCGTTTGGAGCCGGTATCTCCTGGAGCAAAAGATATTGATCTACAGCATTGGTGTAACGAAGGATTTGGGAGATCTGTATTCTTATGCACACGATGGAATTCTCGAAATTGGACAGTTGGTGGTGGTAGATTTCCGAAATAGGGAGTCTGTCGGGATCGTTATGGACGACAAAGGCCGGACCTCCTTTACAGGGAAGGTAAAGTGTATAGCTGCCGTGCTGCCGTACAAGCTGCCTGAGCAATATCTGAAGTTTGCTATTTTTGTGGCTGACTACAACATCAACAAAATTGGATCTGTCTTAAAGCTACTTGTACCGTTTTCGATTGAATCTGTGCTATCAGCGGAGAAAGGTCTGAAAAGCCACAAATCAGCCGGTGTCAGTAATGTGCAGCTAAGCAAAGAGCAGCAGGCTTCTGCTGCGTATATTCTGAAACATATCGGCGAATTCAAAGTTTTCTTAATTCATGGTGTGACTGGATCCGGCAAAACAGAGGTGTTCCTGGAGGTTGCTAGACACATCATCCATGGGCAAATCTTGATACTTGTTCCAGAGATTGCTCTATCAAATGAACTGGCTCAAAAGGTGGCAGCTAGGCTTGGGCTGGATGTGTTCATCTGGCACAACTCTGTTTCTAAATCCAAAAAACTGGCGATATGGAAGAAGGCTCTCAATGGAGATAACTTCGTCGTTGTAGGAGCAAGATCGGCGCTGTTTGTTCCGTTTAGTAACCTTGGTTGCATTGTCGTGGATGAAGAGCATGACACATCCTTCAAGCAAGACGAGACTGTCGTTTATAATGCGCGTGACATGGCCATATACCTCGGGCAATGCTTAGGCATTCCCGTGTTACTTTCATCTGCTACGCCGTCTGTAGAAACGTACAACAATGCGAGATCCGGCAAGTATGAGTACGTGGAGCTGAGTTCCAGGTATTCCGGCGCCAAACTGCCAGCTATTGTGATAGACGACCTCAAGGAGCCGAGGCAGTCCGAGATCTTCAGTGCGTACTCTATAAAGAGAATCAGAGAATTCTTGAAATTAGAGAAACAGATCCTGATATTCGTCAACAGAAGGGGGCATACCCCGAGAGTCCTGTGCCAGTCGTGTGGATGGCGTGTGATGTGTCCGAGCTGTTCCTCGTGGCTGTGTTACCATCGCAATTCAAGCGTCCTGATGTGCCATTACTGTGGATTTAAAACTGGTATCAAAATAGTATGTGAAAAATGCGGCAAAAGCAGTATGACAGGTGTTGGCATCGGCATTGAGAAGGCCTTGGACGAATGTAAAAAATTTTTTGCTGATGCGAGATACATGATCCTTTCGAGCGATACAGCCAATACGCCGGCTAAAATTACTGCCTCTTTAGACAAAATCAAAAATAGAGAGGTCGATATCATACTTGGCACCCAGATAGTAGCCAAGGGACATAACTTCGACAACCTGAGCCTTGCTGTCATAGTATGCGCAGACGCGATGCTCTATGGAGATGACTTTAGAACGGCAGAAAGAGCACGTCAGACGATGTGCCAAGTCTCAGGTAGAGTCGGGCGAGTTATTGGCCAATGCGAGTCTGAGGTAATAGTTCAGACATACAATCCAGATGACGATCTTGTGAAAATGGTAACTACTGGGGATCCAGAAGAGCTGTACAAACACGAAATAGAAAGCAGGAAGCTGATGCATGCTCCTCCATTCGGCAAATTTGCCAGTATCTTGCTGTCGGCTTTTTCGCTTGCAGACGTGAGCAATTTTGCAAAGAACCTACTGAGTGTGGTGCCAAGAGCCACTAGTGTAAGCGTCCTTGGTCCGGTGCAACCTGCCATATACAGGATGCGCTCCAGATACCGCATCAGAATCTTAGTCACATCAACAGGTCAACCATTACAGAGCTTCATAAAACAGTGGCTCTCCCACATTAAGATTCCATCAAAAATTAGGCTGCTAGTGGACATCGACCCATATGACTTGTCATAGTGGAGAGACAAATTATGGTTTGAAAGTTAAATCTGGTGGCCGGCACACGATGATACCTCTCAGGATACCGAAATAATAAAAACCCAGAAAAGACTGGCAAATTAACAAAAATTTAACCTTTCGTTGTTAAGATACTAGTAAGTGTAAATGGAAGAATTGAGATACCACAATGCGCGTGTGCCAAAGTCTAAGTCCAGTGTACCAGAATTTGACACTGGCTGATTGCCCGTTCGATATCCAAGCAGAATGTGACGCGGTTCGAAGTTCTGGATACAGTTCAACTTCGAAAAATCTGGGGGAGTTTATCAATTTTGGCGCAAAAGCAGGGGGAGACAGATTGTCGACTGAAGTTGACACAGAGTTGGTTTCGTACATGGACATTACAGGCAAGCAGGTTCAACAGGTTATAAGAAGTTCCGGAGGGACAAGCATTGAGATGAATCCATTTAAGATTCCAAATATTCTTGGACATGAAACGATTACGATGCATCCGAGGTGGGTGCTTATGCACGCCGGCATCCTAGGAGTCAAATTGGAACAAGCTCAATTGCAGGGCAATATAGACGAAATTATCATATATCATACCTCGTACCACAACTGTGGCGGTGAAAGGGATATGCCTCTGATTACAGATTTTTTTCGCTATAGATCTTGCACCGTATTATTTCTGGATTATTGCACGTATCGTCACTTTTTAGTGATGGCATTCATCGCCGTTTCGGTAATGAGTCATTTCAGAAACTTTAAGCAATACAGTGAGCAAGGGCAGATCATACCAGCAGGTGTATCAACATACTCGATCGATTATAATAGGGGCTCCGGAGGGGTGGCCCCATAAATAATATAAAAATTGGCTGGAGATGTCATTTTTGCGTAAAGCTCGTAAGAGTTATCGAAAACAAGATAACGACAATTGAGAGGCTGGCGAAAAATTGTTGCCGGTTTTCGCACTGACAACCGACACGCATACATTGACCTCACAAAGCTGGTCTGCTGGGGATCACCCAGATAGTACATTTGGTGCATGGAGCTTTGAGTAGTAGGCAGTTTAGATTTTCGAGACTGCTTTGCGCATGTGTGGCGCATGCCGCATCCGTATTCTCACAGATCCTCGCACTAGGTTGGAGAAAGCGAATTATATGGCAGTTTCACAAAAAATAAAACATCTCTGTCACACAAACGCATAAAATTTATGTAATTTGCCAACTATCTGAATTTTTATTAAAATTTGAGTACAGCTAGCGGAATTTTTATGCTACTCTCTTCGCAGGAGTTGGTTGATTCCCTAAATTATAAAGTGCTGTTAAAAAATACCTCCTGTAAAGCACAACTGTTAACTTTCAGCCAATTCCTGCAACTGAAACAAAGAGAATGGATAAAGCCGGGAGAACTGGGTGAACATTGGCTTCCGTGTCTGAACCGTCGGTGCGATTCCAGGAAGTGCTGGTAATAGTACTGGGACATTTCCAGCTGGTGGTTGAACACAATGTTAGGAAGAATAATCTTTAAACTGCTGTAGAGAGGGTTGTTAGTGGTTGTGGGCTGCATGGGCCATGTATAGCTGGAAGCGAAGGACGATTGGGCATCTGTGCAGTGTCGGGTGCGCGCCTCTGTTGAAGCGACCACTTAGGGTGGGCTCCGAGTCGCTCTCGGCACTTGCTACTACCGTGGCGGCGCAGTGACAAGCCAAACATCCACGATTCATTCGCAGGCTTCCTGGACAAGTCAGCAACACCATAGATGCCATGTCGTAATTTTCGACATCTAGCATGGTGCCGATTGAGGGACTCGGACCCCCGACCTACTGATTACAAATCAGTTGCTCTACCAGCTGAGCTAAATCGGCTCTCTTGGTGCGACGCTTTTGGGGCGAGTGATCGGGGTCGAACCGACGACCTCTAGAGCCACAATCTAGCGCTCTAACCAACTGAGCTACACCCGCCGTGCGGCACGATACATACTGACATACAAACCGAATCCGTGTCAACTTTGATCCGTTACAGGCTCAACTATCTCACGTATCTTGTTTACCTGGATAAAAAATGCCGACAACCTGCATCAGGTATGTTGCGACTTAGGACAGTCTCTAAAATTTTTTTCTCACAGATTATAACCGCTATCTATCCAATTTGCTCATCATCTCATCTTTCTTTATCTGAAAAACTCTCTATCTCTTAATGTATCCTCACATCGTTCATGCTGTAAAAATGTTATTTGTCTATAAGCAAAACGAATGCGCTAGATCAGAAGTGGTTCATTTCGTTTCTTGTTACGATAGCTCCGTTTCTATTCCGGAATTTAGTTATGTGGGCATACAACAATGTAGCAGCCTCTCCAATTACGGACTGAACTCCTTTTTAAGCGCCTGCAAGATTTCTTCTGTTTCTTCTTCGTCAAAAATTTTAATACCTTCGTGCATTTTCGGCGCTATCAGCGCCTTTATCCTCTTATTTCCGTTCTCGCCGTGCACTGCGATTATTGACAGGATTTTGCCCTTCCTTTGTGACAGATCATACATACATTTCCCGCATATTCCATTCCCAGTGGATGGCGTTTCATCTTCTGCAAAAGCCTTTTTTCCATCAATTCCCGCCTCTATCAATAGTTGCGAGTCCGAAAGTCTCGCGTAGAAGTAAATTTTTCCAGAGCCATCGTACACTGGATTATGGAGGAAGCCGCCCCATCCGCGGTCGCCACTGACTATGCGGTCATAAATTATTATTTTTCCGTTTTTGATGGAATAGGTGTACATGTTGGAAAAAACACCGCTGCCGCCAGTTCTTTCACGTGTCGCTACTATGTCTTTTCCTTTCCATTTTCCAAGATACTGACATGTCACGCTTCCACCTTCACACTGACCTGTTCCATAACGATATGTGCATCCGAAAGCGTTGTCTTCATCCAGCTTTGCTTCCCATGTGCATCCGTCTTTTTTCAGCTTTTTCATCTGTTGCGCAATGTCAACTTCCTTTCCGTAGCTTGCAGATGAGGATGTTGATGGGCTTGATGGGAGAAATAAGCTAGAAAAATAAATTGCCTCGATTTTTTCAATTGAGTGACCTATTTTGCTTGCTGGCGGACTGTTCGTGATTTTTTGATCTGATAATATATCACTCCTTTCCGTGTTGCTACAGCCTGTAAGAAAAACAAAACCATACGCAACAAGGCACGTGAACCACTTATCTGATATAAACATCCGCTATCCTAATCAGCAACGCTACACCAATTATCGCCAAACCAACACATGACTGTCAATATTTTCAAACTATCTCATGTATGCAGCGTTGGTGCTGAGGTAATTACCTTTGGGCTAGTTATCAAAATTGTGTTTGTTACACTTTCGAAGTCTTTTGGATCGTCCTACGCCAGGCGTCGTTGCCACTTAGTTTTTCCGCTTTCTTGACGGGATCGATAAATCACCAAACAGACTCGAGTAAAGTTCCTTCAAGATGGGTGGGCTAGCACGCGTTCTTTATTCAATTCGCTATTATACGTTCCGGAAACTCAACATTGTATTTTTCTTTCTGCCATTAATATATCACAGTGTATGTTTACAGGGGCAGCACCGGCATACTATTGCAAATAGGGAAAAAGCTGATATATTAGTGGTTGGAAGTTATCTATTCGATAACTGTTCTTGCAGTAGATTGGATTGCATAAAAGAGAAGTTAAAAATTCTATGCAAAGAGGACTGAAACACCTACGAAGAGCCTGGGATTTCTATAGGATTTCGTTCATAAAGAGAAGCGTTTTCTATAGATTTTCTCTTAGCAGGAAGCACACAATCTTCGATACGGCTAGGTTCATAACTGACCCTTGGGCAGGAGACTCGCGTGTCGGGAGAGCGATTTTAGACTCCTCCTCCTACGTTCATGCAGGAAACGAGACGCCAACGGATATCTTAGACTCAATTACTGGGAAATCTCACGAAAACGTCAGGTATGCAGCAAGTTTTGCTTGGATACGTGATTTGCAAGCCCTGGGAGGCAACAGCAGCCGTAAGTACGTACGTAACCTGATCTCGCTATTCATAGCGAGGTACAGGAGAAAGAGAAGGTTCTATATCGATCACGACACGTGGAGTTATACTATCATTGGTGAGAGGATAGTCAATTGGATGTTCTCGTACTCATTTTTTGCGTCTGGTTCCAACGACAAATTCCAAAGAGAGGTGTTATCTTCGATCGCTGAGCAGTTTTCTCACCTTGTGAAGTGTTATAAAGAGGAGCTCAATCCGTACTCAAGGTTGATGGCCTTAAAGGCGATCCTATTCTGCTTATGCTCCATGAAGACGCCGCACAAATATAAGATTCAGAGAACTTTGGACGAGATCTGCGAGATTATTGAAGAAAATACGGACGAGGGTGGGATGTTTGGAATGAGGTCCCCTGTTGACCATTTTCACATCTTCAGAAGCCTCATAGAGATAAGGTTCATTGCGAGGAATTTCGGTCTTGACTTGCCAAGTTCGGTGTTTACGGAGACGATATCGAAGATGGCGCTTGTCATAAGGTTTTTGAGACTTGGAGACGGCAGCATATCACAGCATTCTGGGACTCTAACAAATGACAATTCGGTGTTTGTGCCGAGCAGATATATGGTCGATACTGCCCTGTCAGTCGTGGAGATTAAGACTTACAAGATAAAGCCGTATGGATTTGATAGACTTGAAACCAAGAAGGCCACGATCATCGTCAATACTGAGTCATGTAACTCCAGATCAAAGTTCAATAACTTCTCTGAGCCAGGCATAAACGTGTTCGATTTTGAGACTAGCTTTGGGGATAAAAAGCTCATAAACAGAGCGGACATTTCGGTCGTTGTAAACAACTTCAGGATAAAATTAAACGAGAAAGCCAAGAGTTTCGCCAGAAAGGGAGCGAAGGACACGTACGTATTTTTTGAGGGAGAAGCACGGTTTTCTAGCAAATTTTTCGAATTTACGATGAAAAGGGAGATTACGATCTTCTCTGACAGGCAACGGGTAGATTGTGCTGATTCACTGCGTATCTCGGAAAATGCTGACGTATCAATCAGAATCGTTTTTAACAGATATACAGATATCAAGGAGGTGGGTAAAAGGAGCGTTCTATTGGGACTTGGCAAGGCGGAATACATTTTCAGTTGCACAGCGAGCGACGCGGATGATTTTTGGACTATTCACGTCCCAAACTCTTCGAATTACCCAACAATCGAAATTATCTCTAGCTTGAGTGGCCATAAAGAAATAAAATTCGAGTGGTCAGTGGAGTTTATCAAATGAATGGAGCGTGCTGTGGAACTAACTGGCATCATATACCATGGTAGTGATGATGATATGGTCTGGAGTCGAGCACGTGGAACCGCGATAGAACACATGCGCGTAGATGCTGCTGTGGAAGAGTCAGTGATCGAGAAGAACGTTTCAGCTGGTACGTACCCGAACTGCTTGTGTGTAAAGAGAAGTGACGAGCAGAGCGAGATTTCGATAGAGAGCACCCGTAAGATCATCGAATTTCTGTCGCAAAAGCGTGGGATTCCAGGAAAGTTGGCCGTCATTGTGAGGAATTGTGATGAGATGTCGAAGAGTGCGGCGAATGCCATCTTAAAAATCCTGGAAGAGCCGCCATCTGACGCCATGGTTATTTTGACCACGACGAGGCTCTTTTCCGTGCTACCCACAATACGCTCCAGGTGCTTGAAGATACGAGTAAGAACAGGTAACGAGTTTGCAATCTCAGCGGCACAAGATATGGACTCGTACATAAGGATGAGACTACGTAAGATAGAACCAACTTTGATCAATAGCATCATATGCTTTATAAAGTCTGGCTGCCGCGACTTTACAGGTTTTTCAAAGCAAAATGCAGAGCATATGCGCGAATTTTTGGAAGTAGCTATTTGCTACTGCTCTTTCTTGTGTTTCTCAACAGGTGAGGCAGCTGTGGCTAATATGGTATTGCAGCTGCAGAGGTTAACAACCCTAGCACTAACGACGCATCCAGATGGCCAAGCAGCGATTTTGGCGGCATGTAACATATTGAGGAACAGATCGTGAACAAAGCGCTGTTCCTGGATAGAGATGGAGTTATAAATGTCGATCACATAGATGTTTACAAAAAGGAGGATTTCGATTTTGTCGATGGAATCTTTGAAATCTGCCTATCTGCTCAACGACTTGGATATAGGATTATAGTGATCACTAACCAGTCTGGTGTTGCTCGCGGTGTGTATACCAGGTCCGATGTTCAGGCTATACACGAGTATATGAGGTCGGAGTTTCTCAAGAAAGGAATAGTCATTACAGACGTGTACACGTGCATGAGCCACGATGACTCTGATATGTGCCGTAAACCCAATCCAGGTCTACTGTTGCAGGCCTGTAAGGACTACTCGATCGACATGCAGGAATCCATTATGGTCGGCGATAGGGAGAGAGATATCATGGCTGGCAGGAGAGCTGGCTGCGGTAAAACGATCCTGGTCTCGACAGAAGGTGTTAAAGAAGCAGCGTCCGCATCCACATTAGCAGACGTGGTTGTGGGATCCATTCCTGAGATATTGAATTTTTTGTAGGAACAACCCACCGTCTAGTGTAGATGGAAGTAGCTTGATACTGCCGCAATCAACTGCATTTTTTCATTTTCGCGCGTGGGCTCTATCACTGGAAATTATAAAAAATGAAGACCTGGATATAGTAGCTACTACAACCAGTGGCTGGCGATAGTTAATCTATCCATCAATCTGTACGGCAGTGAAGATTTACCGAGCAGTCCATAAATTTTTCCCTTAAATCCAATTTGGGTTAAATTTATAATCAATTAGCTGCCTACGAGCCGTTGTCTTATACGAAACTGAGGTTATAATACAATTGTGGCATATCGCAATACCGTAGGCTTGGGTTGAAAAATTTCGTTGTTTTGGCGTTTGCCATATTGTTCACAGTTGGATGCGACAAGTTGGTAGAGCACAAATATCTCTCATCCGGTATCAAAGAAGACTCCGTGAAGAAGATGATGTCTCCTGTTACAGACGAAGCAGTAGATGACAGACCGCGCAGAAAGCCGGTTGAGCAGATCGTGATTCCAGAGGAGCTGAAGCAAGAGGTTTCGCTTGTCCTGAACGAGACTTTGCCGATCAAGTCAGTTCTGCATGAAACAGCCAAAAGACTGAATATTAACTTTCAGATGGATCCGTCCATAGATGCGAGAGTCATATTTCAGGCAAAAAGAAGACCATTTATTGAGATGCTCGATGCGATCTGCGATATTGCTGACCTGAGGTACACAATTTCAGGAGGCATTGTGAAGGTCTCAAAAGATATCCCATATTCTGTTGCATACGATGTCCAATTTTTAAATTTTTCGAGAGACAGCGAAAATAAGATATCAATCACAACGGAGGTGGGAGGGACGACTCCGAGCACTTCAGAGGCAAAGGGTGTGAGTTCTGACAGCAATGTCACCATAAGCGCCAAGAGTGACTTCTGGAATGAGCTGGACTGTAGTTTGAGAATCATCATGGGATCTGAATCGAAGGATAAGCAGCAATATTCCGTAAACAGGCAGTCTGGAATCGTCACGATACGTGCAAACTCCAAAGTTCAACACAACGTACGTGAATATCTCGAAAAAATCAAGGAGTCCACAATGAGCCAGGTGCTGATAGAGGCTAAAATCATAGAGATCATTTTGAAGAACGAATATAGACGAGGCATCAATTGGAACAAGGTCAGCGGCCGACTCACGTTGAGTAGTTCGTCTTGGGACCAATCTGGACACGGAGTTTATGATGGCGGTGGGAATCCAATCACACTGAAATATAATTCGGCAAAAAATCCATCTGATTCCCACTTGGATTCATTTATTTCGGCGTTGGAGGAGTTTGGGACAACCAGAACAATCTCCAATCCAAGGATCACGGTGATGAATAACCAGGCTGCGATACTGAAAGTTGCCAAAAATCACGTGTACTTCAAGTTAAATTATGAGAAGAGCTACCTTAATAACAACAGTGACAGGCAAAATATATCTGTATCAAGCGATATCAAAACAGTGCCGCTTGGTCTTATCATGTTCGTGCAACCGTCTATTGATCTCAATAACAGGACCATAACGCTGTTCCTGCGACCAACGATCACAAAATTAGCAGGAACTGTAAGTGATCCAGCCGTCAACATAGCGATTAAGAACGCAGCAACTGGAGTTGCCACTAGTACCGGATCCTCAACGACTACATCGACAGCAGTCGCAGAGGCGGAAAAGTCCAATATTCCAATTACCGAGGTGCGTGAAGTTGCTTCTGTCTTGAAGTTAAATGATGGAGAAATAGCAGTATTAGGTGGATTCATGGAGTCAAGATCCTCGCAAGATAAGGCAGGACTGCCCGGTTATAAAGATATACCAGTAGCTGGAGAGCTCGTGTCTTCGACCGGTCTGAGTGATCAAATTGTTGAACTTGTCATACTTATCAAGGTGATCCTGTCTGATACTTCGCGCAATCAAAGGGCCGCAGATATTAGGCTACAGCGCTTTGTTCCGGATCCACGGCCGTTTTGAAGGAGCTAATGGCGGCAGAGGCTTATTGCGGCTGGAGCAGCCGAGATACACTATAGAGTGTTTACATACGCTGGTTTCCTAAACGTTACTGTAAAGTTACTTCCACTTTGTGCTATCATATATATGGTGGAGGTGTATATTGATCGGCATATGATAGAATGCATGTGAGAAGGCTGAAGCTTTACCTATACAACGTAGCTCCAGAGATACTGTCCATACTCAAGAATGGGTACTCATTTAACAAACTGTACAAAGATATCTACGCAGGGCTAGTTGTTGCTATCATCTCGTTTCCGTTTGCGATGGCGCTTGCAATAGCTTCTGGGGCGTCACCGGACAAGGGGCTGATCACTTCTATCGTAGCTGGGATGTTAACGTCCTTGCTTGGAGGGTGTAAGTACCAAATAGGAGGGCCAACTGGAGCATTCGTCGTCGTCATTTTTAATATTATCCAAACCTATGGATACGATGGGCTGATAGTTTCTACTATTATGGGGGGACTCATATTGGTGATTTGCGGCCTCTTGAGGGTAGGCAAGATTATACAGTACATACCCTATACCGTGACAGCCGGATTCATTGCAGGCCTCGGGATTACCGTTCTTTCGACACAATTACGGGATTGGCTTGCGATAACGACGCCTGACCAGTCCGGAAATTTTATGGACAGGATAGCGTTCATCTGTGGACACATCTCCGAGTATTCACCGTGTTCTGTGTGGCTTGGAGCCGTTGTCATCTCGGTTATTTTTCTACTGCAAAAATACAGGCCGTCGTGGCCACGATTTTTAGTCGCGATCGCTATTGGGATCGTCTCTGTTATGATCTTTGGCGATTCATTAGAGACAATAGGCACGCGCTTTACTGGGCTTAGGTGGACAGGATTTGAGTTTGCTTGGCCAAGCATGAACCTTGACATGATACAGATGCTTTTTCCATCCGCAATCACAATTGCTTTTCTAGCCGGCGTCGAGTCGCTCTTGTGCTGCACGATAGCTGACAGTCTAACAAATAGCCGCCACAAGTCAGATAGCGAGTTGATAGGGCAAGGGATCTCAAACATCGTCGCTGCGTTCTTTGGTGGGCTCCCTGCCACTGGAGCTCTCGCGCGTACAGCAGCTAATATCAAGGCGGGCGCCGTCTCCTCATTTGCAGGAATTTTCCAGTCCCTGTTCGTATGTTCGTTTATGTATTTCTTCATGGAGTACATGCGATATATCCCGATCTCATGCCTGGCTGGTATGTTGGTTACAATCGCGTGGAATATGATAGGATTTCGCCAGACAATTTACATCTTTAGAGCTTCAAAGAGCGACACATATGTATTCTTGATCACATTGTTTTTGACCGTCGTGATTAATGTCACAGTTGCAGTGGAGATTGGAGTGCTTGCAGCAATGTTTTTGTTCGTTAAGAGGCTCATAGAGAGAACAGAGATCCAGGTTTCGCACATTGCCCGCAGTCAGCCACAGATCGAGAAGCATGAGGATCTGCAGCTTCGTGACTCAATACAGTGCATCAACATTAAAGGGCCACTGTTCTTCGGTCTGGCGCCGGCTATTAACGACATACTGAAAAGGGTCTGCAGGAAACCGGAAGTTATAGTGTTAAACCTCGAGTACGTTCCCCTCATAGACGCCACTGGCGCAAGGCTGATCCGCAATCTTGTTTCCGGTACCAATGGGATTCCAGTGATCCTAACAAATCTGCGCCAGTATCCGTATGAGTACTTAAAACATATAGATTACAAGAACGAGAACATATATGGGTACCTGACGACGAATATGAAGGATGCTGTCGAGATTGCGAATCAGTTTGCTAGGGAGTAGTCATTCTGAGCCGCTTACATCGCTGATTTTTTTGATGTAATTTTATCTTCTACTCCAATAGTTACCATATTGGCACTGATTGATGCCCTTCTTCGCGGTTCGTGGATGCTGTATGTGTGTGGAGCTGACACTGATGCGCTGCGGAGTCTCCCGGAATTTGCTGAATGCTCAACTGTTGTGCTGAGTGATGAAGCCAATACGGAAGACAGAGTTTGATTTATTGTGAAATTAGAAACAGTGTGCAAAAATTCCTGCTGAATGTGGTCGCGGTCTGCAAGCCATTCACCAATTGTTGATGTAGAATGGTTCAACCCGGCGATAAGCAAGGGACTTAACTGGGGAATTTCAATAATTTTGTCATTCTGCTGTAGGTCAGGTACAGTTTTGGAGTTTGTTGGTGATCCGGAATTTTCTGTTGAGTATGTAGCGTTAGATGTGTTGAAGCTGCTAGTAGATTTGGCTTCCAAGATCTGGGAACCGACTGACCTGCGGTGATCTGCAGAGTTGTCAGTTGAAATGCCAGATTTTCTGCTACTCCCGTTACTTGCCACTTCTCGGCTTGTCTCATCGAGTGTGCTCAATGACTGCGAGCTGCCGGGATCACCGAGAATGTACGTGGTAGATAGTGTGCTACTAGCTGCACTGCTCGAAGAATTGCCAGATTGGAAGTTGTTCTGCAGCAACGTAACCGGCATAGTTGCGTGAGGATAAAATTCTAATACCGTTCGTCCAGTACAACTCGCCAAAAAATCGCTCAAAAGTTGGGTTGTTGCCTGCACAAATGCAAGGTTCTGTAGATCGGTTTGTCCATCTGATGGGAATACGCCATTTATAGCCTTGTCTATCCTGGCGAGTGTATCTTGGTATTTTTGTGGCTTGTACAACTCGTGTGGAAGTACAAAATTGAAATCTAAATTGATAATCTGTGGACCATTCAGAGTGTGTTTAACACTATAGTTCGCTCGTGGGATGATAAGTTCTCCGTCGTACGTGCCAGATGATAGGCTGATGATCAGCAAATCTCTCGGGATTACGTTTCTATTTATTAACCTATCACGTAGCTCGAAGAATGGGCAATAATGGCGATTAGCAGATTTTTTTGGTGTAATAACTAACTGTTGAAAGGCTGCGAGAAACTCATCAGCTCGTGTTTGTTCTACACTGCCCACGGATGCCCCGGCTACCTTTGCAATTTCTGGCACAACCGCCATGAAATTTTCCAAAACTTCCGTTACTGTCGCTCTTCGCACGTTTTGCTTGGCGTTGTTGTCCGCGTTTCTTACGGCAGACTCGTTAATAGCAGCGAGATTGTCGTTACCTAAATCATTGTTACGCATTGCTCCGATAGTTTCGCAGCATGTCCGAAGGTCACTAGTGCTACTGGCTCCAAATAAGCTGGATAAAAACTCTAGTGATTTAAACTGATCATACGATAATGAGGACAGATTACCGGAATCTTCGCTAGTCTGCATTTGGATATCAAATTGTTCAGATAAGCAAAGGCTGAGTAGCTGCTTAAAAAATCTTATGCAAGCGCACGTGGTTTCAAGTTGGGACGGTACGAGCAATTTTGACTTTTCCGAGATCAATACAGACATAACCTCATCGAGAGATTTGCCCAATGCTGCTGCAGTTGCTAGAATTGAGCCAGCGCTTTCTCCAACGAACGTATCAACAAAATGATGCAGTCGCGGTTTAATGTTCAGAGATTGTGTGTCAATGGTCGGCAATCTCTGTCCTACTTTAAAGCCGATGAGTGTCTCAATCTTTTTTAGAAACTTCGTCAGTGTGATGGTTTGAGTTTTGCCATCCGCTTTAATTATAAATATTATATCAATGATATCTGGCGAGCTGTTCTGCATAATTTTATGGGTCAGCTGATTGAAAGCTGCGCAAAGCTCCACAATCTGAGACTGCACGACCAAATCCGAGTTTTGAGATCCTTGAAGAAAATCTGTCATGAATCTGTCGTAGCTGCTGGCCTTCGATATCAAAGTACTCGGAGATACGTTCCGTGATGATGAAGCGCTCGGTGCTACAGAAATGCATCTTCTGTGTGAGCTTGGAATAAGGCTTGTGTATGAGCTTGGTGTGACAGCTGGAGAAACAGGCCAACTTGGTACGCAGCTTTGTAAATGGCAGGGCGCTCCATCCTTGGCTATCGGCCGAAAAAGGTCTCTCTCAGTTTCCTTGTCGGGATCAGTATATGTATCTGATCGCGATGAATTTTCGATAGCTTGGCTATGCGGTTGTGGCTCGGTCTCCGCGCTTGCAGTAGTTCCATTTAAACATATGCTATTGCAAATCATTAAACACAACGCTAATTCGCGTGAAGTTCTCTTCATGACGAGTTTATTTGTAGTAAACATAAAGCCTCCTTAAAGTACATATCCATATTGAATATGCCTGCACTATACAGTCTAAATAAAAATAGTTAATAAAATGTTAATACTCGAATAACCTTAAGTATAAGAGGCAAAAAAGGTTTCATAGTTAGTTTATATGCGCTATTTGTGCAGAGTAATGCGAGTGGACTCTTGGGTAAATTCTCACTTTAGGTTAATTTGTACAAGTGTCTCTGCCAGTCCGGGCTGCAGCAGTGTCACCTAATTACTGCGCACTATTTTCTCTGAATTATGTGTACAGTTAAGCAACGTTGCCGATCTGGCCCTCATATGAGTAGTGGCCGGTTGATTTCGCCAGAGCGCCGAGCGTTTTAAATACTATCGCGAGAACTACTCCTGTCTTTGGTTTGATGTCGGCTTCTTTGAAGTTTGTCCTATAGATGCCTAGCCTGAGCTCGAAGCATTCGTCTTCGTATCGCACGGCGCCGCCGCAGGCTAAGTTCTTTTTCCCGTTCTTTCTCTTCAGATTTATGACCTGTGAGGCGGACAAGCTCCAGAGTGCGTTGATTTTCACTGCGCAGTTAACTCCAAACTGAGAGATCCCGTTCTTTTGTAAGCTGCTTTCTTTTGCATCATAAAAATAGCCAGCTCCTATTGTCACGTTCATGATGGTGGTTTCCGCTCCCAACTCTAAGAGACGCGGTTTTTCCGTTGCCGGCAGACCCACGTATCGCATCCTGAAGGCAAAATTGTCGTTCGGCTTCAAAGTAATTCTGCCGACTGTAGTGTTCTTTCCAGCAAATTTTGATTTCTGTCTATTGCCGATCGCCTGAGACTTCCCTACGAAGATGTTAAGCCACCGCCTTTCGTTGTCATATACAGAGCTCTCGAATCCCACAGAAACACGCTCTCCATGCTCTATAGCGTCATATCCGCCATATCTGCGAAGCGAATACAAGTTCAGATCGCTTGTGCTATCAAATATTGAGTCTTCGTTCTGCTCAAGATTAGCGCGTTTTCTGCTAGTTTCGACGCTGTTGAGTGCCACCTTGGGACCAAAGATAGCCATTTGGTTGGTATTTTTGAGGCGGCATGTATATGGGACTGATACACTCACTTGGTTTTCTATGATAGGGAATATACGGCTTTTTGACGTGTTAGCGTGTCTTGTCTCGCTGATGCTATAGATGTCTGCCCTAAAGCCAGAATCGATCTCAAGAAGAACTACGTTGACGTTGATTGCTCTGCTCCAGCTCAGTTTGTTCGATATCCTGAAGAATTCCTTCGAGAATTCAAGAGACTTTTCCTTCTTCCTGTTGAGGTATGCTACATCACTGTCGAATGCCACGGTTCCACCCGCTATCCCTGTTTTCCTTGCATTAAGATTTATGTGGGGGCACAGGACTGGTGCCGTATATTTGTCCGATGTTTGGTAATAGTGAGCTTCAGTTTTGAGAAAATAGTTGTGGTCGTATGAGTCCAATACCGCCTTGGAATCGTTGTACTTTTCAGATAACCAATCATTATCTATGTGTCTTGCTGTTCCTATCGGGTAGATCGCTTTATATGTTACATCACTGGATCTGTTGAGTCTTATCGTAAGGCGTTTTTTATCAAATCGGGTGGAAATATACGTGGCGTCCACGTGCCATCTTGTATGTTTTGTTGGGTCAGGCTTCGCCTCAGTAGTTTCCGCTGTTGTGTCAAGTATTGTAGTTTCGCCAGTGGTGACCTCTTCTCCCTTTCTTTTGCCTGTTTTCTTTTTTAGGACGCTGGCAGAGATATCAAAGTCGCCATGTACGAACTTCTGTCTGTATTCGCAGCCGGCCAACCACCGTCCTTTTGTACTGAAATAAGGGGTCATTCGCAGGTCCTTGTCCGGCGCTATCGCGATGTACACCGGAATGCCGACATACAAGCCGGTATCGCTGTGGTATCTCAGGATTGGGGTGAGTACCCCAGTCTTCCTCTTGACCTCGTGCGAAGGGTGAGAGAAATATGGCGTGAAGAAGATTGGTGTGCCCTTTATCCGAAGTTTCACGTTCTTGTAGATAAACTTCTGCGATTTCCTATCATAGATCACTTTCTCCGCCACCAGATCCCAAAGAGGAACACTGCACGACGTCTCTTTGCATGGGGAATACGTGGCATTTTCGAACGTGAAAACGTCCTTAACCTTAGTTCCTTTTTGTGCCTTAATCTTGGCACTATCCTTCAAGACAACGACAAGAGCTTTCACTATCGCGTTCTTCGTTGCAGCGTCGAGCTCCACGTTCTCGGTGGACAGAATGTCCCCGGTTGGTTCCTTTATCATCGATTTTCCTATCAGCTTTATCTTCCCCGTTTTCTTGTTATACTCTATGTTCTCAGAGTGGAGCTCTCGCACAGAACCGTCCTCCATAAGCTGCGTTACGATTACTCCTCCAGATGCCCTGATTACTCCGCTTGCTGGATCATACGAGATGTTCTTCGAGATCAGCGTTATCTCAGCAGTTGCGAC
The DNA here is from genome assembly GCA_031258785.1 of Holosporales bacterium. GTDB lineage: Bacteria > Pseudomonadota > Alphaproteobacteria > RUG11792 > RUG11792 > JAIRMJ01. The sequence continues at coordinate 68,856 of JAIRMJ010000014.1, forward strand.
ACTTGCCACACTTGCCACACATACTACAAGTAGGATTAAGCGAAGAAATCCTCTCACTATACCGAACATACTCTCGCCCAGCATGCGGGCGCTTGATCCACACCGTAGTGTATGTAATTTCTGCCGCCTAATCAAATGATTAACTGTGTTGGAGGTAGATGGCACTGCGTGTGTTCCATCCATGTATGGATTATTCTTCTCCAGTTTGAAAAAATGTGGTCAGCTTCGCAAAAATAAAAAATCTTGCAAATTTGTCCAAAATTTCTGAGATGAAGTCAATAATTGTGTTATGAATTCAACTATATAAGATTTATTGCGCAAAAAATTGTGAGGCAGTAATTTTTTAGTTGCATATTTTCTCGAAGTATATTAGATATTTGTATAATGTGATTGCGTTAATTTTGACAATGGAGAATAAAATGCCAGAAACACTAACGGCAAAAGAGGTTGTGACCTGTACCACTGAGATGGCTTCTGCCTATTTCGCGAGTCATGACGTTCCTGTGGAGAGAATCCCAGAGGTTGTAAAAAAAATTTTTATCACTGTACTTGATGTTTCAAGGGACGCGAGTAACCTGAGACAAAGGCCGGCCCTGACACCGGCAGTGCCGGTAGATGAATCCATACACGAGGATTACATAGTATGTCTGGAGGACGGCAAAAAACTCCAGATGCTCAAACGGCACCTAAATACAGTCTATGGAATGACTCTGGAACAATACAGAGAACGGTGGGGCCTTCCCCCGGATTATCCAGGGGTCGCTCCGGGATACGCCAGAAGACGCAGCGCCATTGCGAGGATGACAGGGCTCGGCAACAGCGGCAGAAAGAAGTTGATCGCTGTCAATCAGTAGAGGCGCTGATAAAACTCATTTAAAGAAGTTGACCTATGGCTCAGCACGGTAACTCGGTGTTTGGGCCTAGGCTCTTTGCGTCGGACGCGCTGGCGAATCTCTCCGATTTACAGATCTGGTTGGAACGAGGACAGGCCGTGTTTGTTAGACAAAGGCGAGGAGACGCCGTTTAGGGCCAGACATCGATTATATCCCCTTGTGGAATTTTTGCAATCAAAGTTCTATCTGTTGATGATAAATTGGGGAATTTTTTATCACTTTATTATATTTTTTGAATAAATCCACTACATTGTGGAGTTGGTCTGGCGTTGTCATGTTAGTGTCGTATAAAGAAGGACTTTTACTTTGGGGATCTCCATGGCATACACATCACAAGCAATTCAGAATCTATCTCAAAGCCCTATAGAAAAACAGAGTCGTATTGTGTGGGCTCCGTATGTACGGACCTGTGCAAAAGCATTTGTAGTGAGCATCTCAATCGCCAGCCTGACTGGGATTGCATACGCGTCCGAATTTTTTCCACTACATCACTCTACTTCGTCTAAATACTACGATGAGCACGTGGAAAATCTTATTCTCAGGAGGCTTAAAAGTGATAGTGATAGTGAGGAGAACAACTTTGAGTTGATGAACGACAAGGGTAGACTGGCATATTCCAAAAAAATTGCTAAGGAATTTGCCGAGAACACTGTAAAAACTCCTAAAATGTTTGTAAACTGGATACGTGATAAGATGGAAGAGCTGTCTCCAAGTAGGAAGACAAGTGCCAAGAAGACTTGGAAGACAATCGACATCAGCCCGCCGGCATCGGCTTCACTTCTACGAGGACGAGATGGTGGTGCCTCCCCAGAGACAGTATTAACTCCCATGCAACGCAACGTTGAGGATTTGTCAGAGCTTAGTCCCAAAATGATAAAGCAACTTCTAATTGGTTATGGGATACCTACCAAGCTCGTGAATCCTTATAAAATTCTGGAAATAATAAGCTTCTTCCATGAATCCATGGAGGAGTCTGGACACAAACATGAAGATTTGTTGATGTGTGATGCTATCAGGGATGTGCTCGGGTCTAACGAGAACACGGCGGAGGTATTGAATTTCTTTAAACATGTTTATTAGAATCCTACCGAGATTTTGCTGAAAAGATACGTGGCTCTAGTGTATTTCTTCTCCGGTTTTGGAGAAATTCCTCGGATACGCTTGGGCCTTCCCGTCAACGTACGGAGTGGTTGCCATGATCTCGCCAGTCTCGTAGAATGTCACCTTATCTCCTTCAAGCAGACCATTGTCATAGTACGAGAGTTCATATAGTCCACCTCCGTATATCTTAGGATAATATGTGAGGTTGCGCCCGTGCCTGACTCCATTCACGTACTCAGCTTCGCTTATTGTGTCACCGTATTCGTCATATGTGGTGTATGGGCCGTGTATCTTACCAGCAGCAAAGGCTGTGACTAGCTGTTTCATGCCATTTTCAAAGAACGTGGACATGGGACCTGTTTGCTCATTATGCATATATGTGATGATGGACATAACTCCACCGCTATCGTAGTACTGCCTCAGCTCGCCGTGTATCTCGTCATTCAGGTATGGGATCTCCGTTTGTATCCTTCCGTCAGAGGCAATAAATCGCGTCATCCCGTTCTTTTTTCCGTTACTGTATTTGATGACTATCTTGCCGGTTGGAATCTCGTTTACGAGTTCTCCGGAAAATTCAGTGCTTACCATTCGAGCCTCATCTCAGTCATATCTCCCACCTCTTGCCTTTTATTTGGAGTGTCTTGAAGACTACGTGGTTTCTCCAACTGCTTTATTGATACATTTCTCGAAAACCTTGACGCGCTCTTCTGGATTCATTGATCTGAGATTGAGTTTATTCTGGTCGCAATATCCCTTTAGCATGTCTCTCATGCTGCCGATTATAGGCATTGCCACAATCTTTATCTCTATGATTTTTCCAGGCACTCCACCTTTGCCTAATGTGTAATTTACTATCAGCTCTACGGTCTCTTCTGTTTGTTTGGTGTTAACAAGTTTGCAGTTTACTAAAATATTCTTTTTCTTCTTAGTGACAGTCTTTTCTGGGGCCATTTCGCAGTCTTGAAGTGTCTTCCTAACGGTTTCACTAGATAATCGCCACCTGAGGTATTTTATGATCACCTTTTTGCTTTCTGGCGTTGAGGCGCCACATGCTCTTTTTGAAATCTTTTTTGTATCACAGACCTCTTCCAGAAATTCTCCAACTGCTTCCATAGTTGTCTTCGACTCATCCTTAAATTTCCGTAGTTTCCCGTATATCTCGTCAGTCTTTGCCTTCACCTCGCTTTCGAGCTTTGCATTTTCGCTTGTAGCCTCCTTTTCTTGAGTTACCTCCGAGGCTGCTATCTGGAAATTTATGATCGCGACAATTGGTGATACCGCCACCGCCGCGCATATAGTCCTTTTGATATAATTTTTTGGATTCCTCATGATTCGTTCACTCCATCGGCTCCTACACTTACTCTTCTATTGTACCACACATTTTGGGCATATTTGGGGAAAATCCTGCTTTTTTGCACGTTCATCATTGTTACGTTGTGCAGTATCTCTGATTCCATCACGCTTCAGCATCTTAAAAATAACGCTGATGACTTCTGTTATCCTTCCTGGATCCGGCAGCTATCCAGGATTACTGATGCGCCAGCTTCAAAATCTTATCTCATCACGCTCATGCCGTATCCTAGATTGCGCTATTGAAGATGTCCAATCACGCTAAATCTACCTCGCATCCTATGGGTACCATTTGCTACTGAGTCACGAGAAAGTTCCCAGGGCATCTTATTGTTATTCGATCATGTTGGTCAGCCCATGGTATCCGGAAGACATCACAGTGGTGTGTGACCTGTATTAGATCGCATGAAGTGAGTCAGCATGTTATTGCGCTCCATTTAGGCGAAAAAGAGATGGAGACAAACACATTAACCGAAAGCTATTGCTGTGAATGTAAAGAGTGCCGAGTGCTATCGTTGTCAGTTGTCTGAACCACCAGGCCTGTACAGAATATTCCATATCTTTTCCCACGTTGTTATATCAGCTCCAAGCGGGGTCTTGAATGGATCACTTGCGATGCATGAATGGAGATTATCGCCCTGATTTGGCCGATCGCCACCCCAAATGTTTTCTATGAGAGCCAAGTTGGCATGATTTGAGCTCGGAAAGTATGGATTGGATGTATAGCCCTGTGCTGAATTCAGTGTGTTCTCTTCAGCTTCAATATTATCTGAGATCCCTTTTTCGGTGTTTTCACAGTTAGGAATTGCCCGTAAGCTTGTCTTATCGATGCTGTCGTTAGATGAATGACTCGTTGAATTATTACCTGTTGCTTGTTTGAAATAAGGCAGAGGCCCTGGATTCTTCTGATTACATACAATCACTTGTGTAGGATCGCCCATATGAGGGGGGCCAAAAGTTGTATAAGGTTTGATCGTAGGCTGAGACAAGCCGCTTCGCTGAGGCTTGCGCAAATGCAGATTTCCCCACAGAGTGGTATCTAACGGCAGCGGACTGTAATCCCTTGATGGTCTCTGGTGCTCCTCTGTGTCTGCGCCCGTAGGTCTCGGTGTAATCGATCTTGGCCGCGGAGGATGTGGCTTCAATCTAGGCGGAGGCGAAACAGAATTTGTTGGTGTCGCTGTTTGTCCTGCTGGATTTGGGTTCGTTTCTGTAATCAGGGGCGCCATTAACCGCATCAGTTCCGATCCTTGACCGGATAAAGTCGTTCCAGCAGCTGTTTGCAACTGAATTGCTGCATAGCGGTGCACAGCTGGCCTCAGCTCATGTTTCTCAGATTTACATTGATCTTTAAAATTTGACAATTTTCGGTGTGGATCAGATCGCTGGTACTGGTTTTGTCTCGGCGGATGTGGGATCCTCCACGACATTGTTCTCCGGTATTTCTCATCTGTCCACTGTTGATATAGATCAGGTAGTGGGAGTAGTGGCGAATCATCCGTACTAAGTCCCGGTGAAAGCGGAAACAACTCATTGAGAGATATTTGCATCCGGGACTCCCTTAAGTATGTTGCCGGTGGAGTGGAGCCTGACCCTGTGGAAATCGACGAGCTGGATGCCCGTCTCTGTGCGTTGACCATGCCAAGCATTTTGATAAAAGCAATCGTGAGCTGCTGTGGATTAATGTACATGGCCTTGCCCGTAGATGGGTTCGGTTTTTTCCTAAATTCCTCATTCATTTGCTCGAAGTTTTCATACATTGCCTCACGGAAGCTTTGCCACTCAGGTGCTTCATCTTTTGTAGGCAACTCTTGCTCGAGTAATTGCCTGCCAAGTTTTGCATTTTCTATTTCATGCACTTCTACTCTAGGATTTACTCCATCATAATTGATTGTAAGGATCACGCCGGTACCGGTTTGGGAGTCGCCGAAAAACCTTGATTTCTCCGATTTAGTTATTGTGTTCCCGTTCGGGTAGGTAGCTACACCGTACCCCTTCGAGTATCCATTTATGTGCTCACCTTCAAAAGTTCTGCCGTCTGGGTGATAAGTCCGCCCTTGCCCATTCGCAATCCCGCCTTTAGTTTCTCCTGTATATATAGAACCGTCTTTGCCGAGTAATGTGCGGACTTCGCGGGGCTCATGCTCATTGTGAGTGCGCACTGGTATACTACCTGTCGTGGACACAATGGTGTTGTGCGGTAGAAATTTCCAGAAGAGATCTTCTATCGAGGCAGCTCCGGCCGTACAAATCACCGAAACCAGTGTTATCGTTGTTAAAATTTGCCGGATCATAGTCATGTTCTTTCTTAAAAACGATACCTTATGTCATATATTTCTAGTTTAAGCGTATC
>JAIRMJ010000027.1 GCA_031258785.1 Holosporales bacterium
AGTCTTTTATGTTGCATCTAAAGGAATGTGAGTTTAGATTCAATCACAGAGGAGAAAATTTGGCTCGTTTGATAGCCAAAGATTTCTCTCAAAAATAGATTTTGCTAGTCAAGAGCCATCATCTTTAGTTTAGGGGATTTAAAGAAGTAGCCTCCCTAGCTACTATGTCCAGGCTAACACATGTTTATGGGCATTGCAAATTATCTTTTAGCCCATAAAATTTTAAGGAAATCAGCCGCTGCAATGCCCGTACAGCTGCTCTGTATGCCAGCAGCCCCTGCATTTCCAACAATTTCTAGTACAAACGACATCTTCTACATATCGCAAAAACAACTCCGTTTGCCGTCGAAAACATGACCAAGCCACGTTTTGCAAAAGCTAGCAGAGTTGCCAAAAACATCCATCAAAGTCCTGATTTTTCCCAGCTTTTTTGTAGTTTTTTGAGTTCTAATCCCATTTGCTATCGATCATCATTTTCGAACAAAATTGCCACCTCGAAAGCCTTGATTCTCAAGGGCTTGAAGTATATCTAAAATTTATACAAAATGCCTTCAGCTTCGGGTGCGGACTTCAAAAATCTGAGGTGCGCAGCCAGTGGAGTTTTAGAGCATTTTAGAGGACAAAACAGCGTGTTTTGGGCTAATTTTAAAACTTACAAGATACGCGCAAACATCGTGTATCCCTTGGTATTCCGGCGCTCTTAGATAATGCTACAAAATTCCACGAAGCACGTCCAACTCGCCATATCTGGCGGATGGGGTGGGATTCGAACCCACGAAGGAGTTGCCCCCTTGCCGGTTTTCAAGACCGGTGCCTTCAACCACTCGACCACCCATCCATATGATATTCTGCGATTGTATCTCAACCAAACCTGGTTTTCCACAGATTCTTCACAACCACGCATGTGCCACACATGAACTGTACTTTTTAAAGGAAGAAGCAGATAAGATGTCGTCTGGCTGCTTGGTCACGGCGGCTAAAATAGCTGATGGGCAGGGTTCAACTAGATGTCAGCAGCTGTGGTACGTTTTGCTGTCAGCGGAGTATTTATGGTAAAGTGTCCATTATTGTTGAACAACATAACCACACGCATGAGAGGGTCTTCCTTACGGCAGTCCTCACCACATGGAGCTATCACAAGCTTTTGCTGATGGAAGCATCAACAACGAGGTGGACCGAAAGGGAGGCAACTTCTTCCATGGTGGCTTTGACGAAATCCACTGTGGTGGGAATGAGATGGTCCTCCACCTCAACTACAAGCTCGTCATGTACCTGAAGCAGAATGTGGAAATCACACGGTGCATTCTCATTGATTCTGACCATTGCCAATTTGATGAGATCTGCATTGCTTCCTTGCAGAGGGGCGTTAATTGCCTGTCTACGGGCAAGATTGGAGAGCATCTTGTTTGAACTCTTGATCAGTGGAAGAAAGCATTTCCTTCCCATCAATGTCTCCACATACCCGTTTTGAGCTGCAAACTTGCAGGAAGCGTTCATGAATGTGAAGATTTCAGGATATATCTTCAAAAACGAGTCATGCAGGCTCTCTGCATCTCCCTTCTCTATTCCAAACTTCATGGCAGCTCTCCTGGTTGACATGCCATATATCAAACTAAAGTTCATTTCTTTTGCCATCCGCCTTTGCTCTGGTGTGACATCCTTTTTCTGAGTATCAAATATACGGGAGGCTGTTGCAATGTGCACATCTTCACCATTCCTGAAGGCACTGATCAGCTCTGCACAGCCTGACATATGAGCCAGCAACCGAAGTTCTACCTGAGAGTAATCGAATGAAATAAAGGAACATCCATTCGAGGCAACGAATGCCCGCCTCAACTTAAGTCCCTCTTTTGTTCTTTTGGGGATGTTCTGGAGATTTGGAGAACTGGAGCTCAGGCGTCCGGTGTTTACGACAGTCTGAGAATACGTTGTATGAATCCTGTGTTCGGAATCTGCTAACTCAAGGAGCGGCTTAATGTACGTACCATGCAGCTTCGAGTATTTTCTCCAGGAAAGTATCTTACCTGCAATTCCATCATGTATGTCTCCAAAATTTGCCAGAACTTCAGCATCTGTAGATGGAGTGTTACGCCCCCTGGGAAAGCGCAGTTTGTCATACAACACATATGCGACTTGCTTAGGCGAAGCCAGATTAAACTCGATGCCAGCGATGCTGTGAACTTGCTTGGTCAATTTCTGGATCTGTTCTCGATAATACTGCCCCAGCTTTTCCAGGTAATCCATATCGATTTCCATTCCGCGATACTCCATCTTGGCCAGGACCGCTGGCACCTTATTTTCTATCTCAAAAAAGAGATTTTTGCATTTCGTATCAAACAAATTCTCTATAGCGTTGTAGATTTCTTCCAGGTTTCGTGAGTGGTCTCCGAGATAAGCTATCGACATTGAACATAGATCGTGCTTGATCTTTGTGCCAGATACGCAATATGACGCAACGGAAACATCGATTGTATTTTTTATTGCAATCCCCATCTTTAAGCACAGCTTTATAACACTTTTCGAGTCTTCACACAGCTTCAAAACGTTCTTATCCTCTAATCGGCTCCTAAGCTTCATGAGGAACTTTTCGTCCACTTCGTCTGCGTAGAGGAGAACTTTACCGCTAGCAGCTTCACTGGTCCTACGCTCAGGAATGAGCTGCTTCTGGCGCTTTAGGAGCGCATTAAACTTGAATCTCATCAAGAATTCACCGAGTGCATCAGGTTTGGAGATTTTATATTTAAATGGCAGATCTAGATCATCCTTCAGTGTTACCAGCTTCTTGAACAACACCGCGTTGTCCACCTCATTTCGCAATGTATCGTACCTTTTCTTTCTTGGCAATTGATCAAGGTTTGATATCAGATTCTCCAGCGACCCATATTCATTGATCAGGATGGCTGCTGTTTTGTAGCCTATACCAGAGACTCCAGGAATATTATCGGACTGGTCACCTGCCAGAGCCATCACATCTGGTATTTTATGCGATGGGACGCCAAATTTCTCGAAAACATCGTCCTCAGTCAGGTGCACATGCTTTATGGGGTCGTACACCGATACCGTACCACCAAGCAGCTGCAGCAAGTCCTTGTCAGATGTGATAATGTTAATGTCATACTTATCTCTGCACTTTTTAACATATGTCGCTATGATATCATCTGCCTCAACTCCACCTTGCTCGACTATCATGAATCCAAATCTTTCACATGCCTCCCTTATTAGTGGTATCTGGTATACCAACTCGAGCGGAGTTGCCCTCCTGTTTGCCTTGTATTGGGGATAGAGGTTGTTCCTGAACGTCTTCCTGCCAGAATCAAGCGCAGCAATATACATAGATTCGACGAACTTGCTCATCACCTTATTGATCGCCATGCAAAAGCCATAGAGAGCCCCAACCTCACCTCCATCAGTACTTAAGTTCGGCAGAGCATAGAACGCCCTGTGGATAAAGCCGGACACGTCCACTAAATTGACAAGGCGTTTCCCACCCGGTGTGGATGGGGTCCATTTATCTGCACTGTCGCTTTTCAGCATTTGTGCCGGATCCTGACGCTCTTCACTTTTCTTGGATCTGCATCCAGGATCTCAAACTCAAGATTTCTCTTATTGCAGAATATCAACTCCCCCCTGACAGGGACTCGGCCTGTTAACGTGGAAATCAGGCCGCCAATCGTATCAATTGACTTGTCTGCTTGGCTTATCTTGATTCCTCCAAACTTATTTATCTCTGCGAATGTTGACTTCGCATCCGCAATCACTGAGCCATCGGAGCTCTTCAGGACTTTCTTCTTTTGATTCCTGATCTCTTCTGTATCCTGTATATCTCCTATTACCTCCTCGACTATATCCCTAAACGAGACCAATCCATCCACCCCTCCATATTCATCTACTATTATCGCCATCTTAATTCCTGTCTCTTTCATTTTGAACAGAAGATCTAAACTCCGCATTGTTGGCGGAACGAATAGCACTTCTTTCACAAAGACAGCTACATTAAATGGCTTGCTCATCTGAAACCAATGAGCTATGTCCTTCAGATATACGACCCCTAGAACATTATCTATTGTATCCTTATAAATGATGATGGATGACTTCTGCGTGTCCACAAACCGAAAGATCAGGTCCTCGATTCTGACACTGGTCTGCATAGCCTCGATCTCCACGCGAGGGACCATAATGTTCTGCACTTGTATTTCTCTAAGGTTGAGAACATTCCCCAAAATCTCACGCTCTCCGTCTGCAATGGACTGGATTTCTGATGAACTGTCCTCTTCGATCAGCTCTTCTATCGTATTTCTAAGCGACGATCCATTGATCCACCGTTTAACAAAAAACATCTTCGATACGAGCTTTTTGGCCAATGTCTTCAGTTCAATCAATCCCATAACGCCTTATTCCCGCTACACTTATACGGATTGCTCACTCCAAACTGGCTTAAAATCTTAATTTCCTTTGCCTCCATTTGCTTTGCTTCGGTATCGTCCACATGGCCCAATCCAAACAGGTGCAGCACACCGTGTACGAACAAGTGAGAACACCTATCTAGAAAGTCAAGCCCGAGTTTGGCAGATTCTCTCACGATCACCCCATACGATATAGCAATATCTCCAATTTCGATGCAATTTTTTGCTACTAATGTGTCTATTTTGCAAATATCTTCTCGAGAATATTGCGGAAATGACAGGACGTTTGTGGCCGCGTCCTTTCCCCTGAAGACCTTGTTTAGCTGGCATATATCCGCATCATCTGTCAAAAGCATATTCACAGAGATTGCCTTGTGGCCATCATACACTTCCTTCACAGTGGCCTGAAACAACATCAGCAACGACTCTTTCCACTTCTTAAAGTTTGCAATTGTTGCCCAAACTGGACTCTGTATGTTGATATTCACTTGAGCCATCGTCATACGATCTTTCCGGACACACTGTTAGTGCTGGCAGATTCGATCAACACATTTGCAAATATTCCAACCAGGTTCTCTTGGCTTTCAACGACTACAGACTGCATATAGGCATTCTTTCCAATGTACTGGTTGCTATACCTTCCTCGCTTCTCGAACAGTACCTCGTTGATTTTTCCAACCAGACTGTTGTTATGGGCGATTTGATCCCTCAGTAGAATTTGTTGCAAAGTTGCAAGCCTGACCTCCTTCGTCTCCTCTGGGACCTGTCCATGCATTCTATCTGCTGGCGTGCCGCGCCTTCTGCTGTATTTAAAGGAGTAGGAAGTTGTATATTTTACCTCGTCTACCAGTTTCAAAGTATCTCCAAACTCGGAGTCCATTTCAGTTGGGAAGCCAACTATGAAATCCGAGGAGAACTGCACCCCAGGACAGATATCCAGAAACATCTTCAGTTTGTCAAGATATTCAGATACATTATGTCCACGGTTCATGATTTTAAGTATTCTGTTGTTTCCAGATTGCACTGGAATATGTACAAACGGCGCCAGGACCGGCACCTTTGCGTGCGTCTCCATCAGCTCTCTTGTAAAATCCCTAGGATGCGATGTGACGTATCTCAACCTTCTTACCCCGTCTAGGTCGGCTATCTCCATGATTAAACGCTCCAGCCGCCACGTACCACGTGGGTGCCCCACGGTGATGTACGGAGCCTCTCCATGATATGAATTCACATTTTGCCCAACAAGCGTTATCTCCTTTGCTCCGGATGCAACGAGTTCTTTAACCTCCCTTATTACGTCAAGAGCAGGCCTCGAGAACTCACGGCCCCTAGTGTGTGGTACAACACAGTATGTGCAAAAATTGTCGCACCCTTCCTGGATAGTAACAAATTCACTGCATGAGACGTTCTTTCTTACTGGTAAGCAGTTAAATTTCGTGCTCTGCTCCGTAGCGACATCCAATATCCTATCAGTCTCACCGTTCGCGATGCTCTTGATGTATTCAGGTAGCTTGTGATAGACATGTGGACCAAACACTATGTTCACATCCCTGTTCTTAAAAATTCCACTTTGCTCTGCTTGTGCCACACACCCACCAACTGCAATAATCCTCGTCCTTTTTGTTTTCAGAAGTCCTATATCTGAAAATACCTTATGTGCGGCCTTCTCCCTGATGTTGCACGTGTAAAAAATCAGAATGTCTGCTGCTGTGGCTTCGTACGTCCGCACGAAGCCAGCTTCTAGCATGGTATCAGAGATCCTCCTTGAGTCGTGCACATTCATCTGGCAGCCGTAGACGACAATGTGGAATTTGTGCATCTCAGTTGACGGTATTTGCCGTATTGTACTTATCAAACGAGTTCATTTCGATGAGTTTTGTTATCATGTCAGATCTATCCCTCAGATCCACAGTCTCAAGCAACGATTGTTTTTCACTCGGATGCAGAGGACACGCCATCGCGAGGGCCGACACCAACGTATCCACTGGAGTCTTCTCTATCTCTTGCCAATTCGGTGAAATCTCCAGAGTCCTGAAGTACAAGGCCAGTGCACTCATAAGCTTTTTTTTATCAAGTGTTTGAGCCTCTGTGCCGGTATCATCCGTGTCAACCTTGAACTTTTCATACGATACGGTAACACGCTCGATTCCAGAGCCGTCCATCGGAAACTCCCCAATTGTCTCAAATCTGCAGAGTCCCAGGATATTAACCGCCACTTCGCCGTATGCAAAACTAACATCTGTCACCAAGCCAGCACATCCGATGCTGAATGATCCAATCACCTCTCCGATATCATTGCGGCTTATGAAAGTCGGCCTGGGTTGTATCACGGCAATTATGTTGTTCTCTATCATCTCAGACGAAACACCGTGATAATCTTCTTCAGGAACCATTATCGGGAGCTGTGCTCTTGGCATAAGTACTGTCGATCTTACCCTAAAAACCGGCAAGACCGTCGGAAGTCCTTTCATTTTGCCTGAAACCACAGAGATACCATACCGTTAAGTCTAGCATTACATGCGAGAAAAATCCAAAGGTTTTGGGGACGTCATAACGTTCTCTTTTTTCTACTACAGAAATAATATAAAATCTCCAAGGAGTTTCTTGGCAATGGAGACAGTTGTATTAATGCGAAGTTTTAACTTAAATATGAGAGAGGAGGCCAAGAAATGGGATACGCTGTAAATGACCATGGAGAGCGGCCGTGGGGATTCTGGCATGTCGATGAGGTACACGACGGCTACATCGTAAAGACGATAACGGTGAAGCCGGGCGGCGTTCTTTCACTTCAGTCGCATAAACATAGATCAGAAATTTGGGAAATAACCGAAGGTTTCGCCGAGGTAACAGTCGGAACTACCGTCATGCAGCTCACAATTGGAGAGACGGTAGAAATTCCAGTCAACACATTGCATCGCCTCGCAAATTTTTCAGATTCGCTACTTATTGTCAAAGAGAAGCAATTCGGTGATATCTTGGATGAGGACGATATAGTACGGTACGAGGATATCTATGGGAGGGGCTAGTGACCAGAGTTACCTCGAATTTCCCAGGTTCAAACAAGATGTCTGCAGGCTTTTGACGTCGTCTTGGAGATGTTCTCCGCCGCTAACCAGATGGATAGCCATGCGCTAGGCCGCATCTGAAAAATCGTGCGTACCCATAGTTGAAATGTCCGTCCCACTGGAGCACTACTCACAAGTGACCGCATGGCAAGATTCTGAGCACTAAAGTGGTTGGTTTTATTTGCCTCAGTCAATGAGGTTCGGTTTCCTCTTAAACATGGCCAAAGGACCATGGCTACCCCTTAATTTGTACGATGAACCAGTAATTTATTTTCTCTTATGTTTTTTCCAAACAATAACACATGGGATGTACAAAACCGCCAGGGTCAGTAGCACAAAAAGTGGAACGAGGCGTATGTCTATTTTTCCATCAATCACTACATCTGCCATCGTATACCCGACAAAACAGCTCACTGATGCCCAACATATGCCGGAAAATATGTTAAAGATCATGAATTTTATGGGACGCACTCTGGCGGCGCCGATGATTATAGGGCTTACCGTTCTAATCCCATATATGAACCTGAAGGCAAAGATGAAGAGAATATCCATCTTTTTTAAAAGTGTAAACACTCGTTTGCGTGACTCTTCTAGACGAGGTATTTTTTTTATGATCCAGTCCGTGCCCACTGTATAGCCCACCCAATACAGTACCTGGTCCACAACTATCGTAGTCGCTAGCGCAACAGTGAACACTTTTGTTATTGATAAAATTTCGCATGCCGCATAGGCGCTCGCTGTGATCAGAATCACTTCGCCTTCAAATATCGATCCGATAAGGACCGCCAAGTACCCCCAGTCCCTTACAAATCCTTCAATTGAGAACCCCTCCACCATGATCTAGATCACGGTACCTACTCGTGGCTCTTCAGACCTGCGCGAGAGGTCGGATATAACGCTTTCCCCACCTATCATCGTTTGTCCTGCAAACACGAGCGGCACTGCGCCGGCTGGTAGCCAGATGTCACATCTGCTGCCGAATCGTATCAGGCCAACTGGCTCTCCTCGCACAATTTGCCTGCCTTCATGGACATCGCAGACAATTCTGCGAGCTATCATCCCAGCAATTTGCACAAATGCCATCGAATTTCCTGCATTCCCGTCAATATCAATGACTATTGCATTCCGCTCATTAAACACGCTGGCTTTGTCGAGGGATGCAGATAGAAATGATCCAGGGTGATACACTATTTTCCTGACGCTGCCACTGATCGGTGCTCTGTTGACGTGAACGTTGAAGATACTCAAAAATATGCTGACTCTGTACCTTTTTTCATCGCCGAGCCCGAGCTCTGGTGGAGGAACGTCCAAGACTACAGCGGAGACAGTGCCGTCCGCTGGACTTAATACAAGATTGCTATCAGACGGAACCGCACGCGGCGGATGCCTGAAGAAGAAAGCGCAAAACAGTGTCAACACGACACATATCCAAGCCAAGGCCGGCCATAAAGCAGCAAAAAGCAGTACAAATAGAGCCCCCGCGCCAATAAATCTGTAACCCTCCTTGTGAACAGTAAAATGCACGCCGACTAAGTTCATTAGTTACAGCCTAAAAATAGAAACCGTGCTCGGATTCTACCATAGTAACCATCCAAAGTGCCACAAAACTATTGTTGTTGGTTGCTGTCTTAGATGTATGGTCCAGGAGTACGGTTGTATAGGTTTGTAGCGACCGGCGCTGGTTCATTGCCACATGCTTCTGTGACAGATTCATATAAGGAGCTAATCCTTCCAATGTTTTCAGGGACTTCGGTAATTGTGTGCTTTCAAAGAGGGACCTGGGTGATTGCTTGGTTCTTTATGGTCCATATGAAAATACTTATTAACGGTTGCTTTCATACAGTTTTGTTCATCCTTCATATTTGCATATCTGTCCATGGAAACCTCAAACTTCATTGAGATGATACTCAACGTCGTTCTCATTACAAATCCTATCAAGGATGTGAGGAAAGGCCAGTTTGCCACATTTTCTGTTTGTAAACTGGAGAATCCAATGAGGTAAGCACCAGGTTTCTTTCCCATCTCCAGATTGTGTATGATTCAGTAAGAGCGGGAATTGATACTTGTAAAGCTAGCAAACAATCGTCCGGCAGCACCACTATCAAAGTAACACAAATCAAGTAGCCACTTCTTTCACAGTTATCGTAGTGAATCCAGCAACTTTCGGCCACATCTGCGGATCATGAGTATAATATCTCTTCATCACATAGGTGCATTCGCCAAATCATCACAAATTAACCTTCCGCTCCGCGCCACCATCTTACGCTCTCGTCACTTCATGAACGAATTCCAAACTGCGCAAATCTGCGAGGATCATAGTTAACTGCGCGATATCCACGACCTCCAGTTCCATTTGCAACTGCATGAAATTTTCGAATCTCTCCCCTATTCTCAGGTTGACAATGTTGCCCTGCTTATTTTCGACTACCATCGCTATTTTTGAGAGATTACCAGGCTCATAGATAGCCACGACAGATAATTTAGACAGGTGTTTCGTTTTGTTGTCGAATGCTTTTTTGCTCCACGACAACTCTGCAATACGGGAATCTGTACTATCTTTTTGGTCCCGTAAGACACTGCACTCCTCTATGTGAATCTCGATCCCCTTATCCTTGAAGATCACGCCAACTATCTTGTCGCCAGGCACCGGAGAGCAGCATGTTACTGGCAATATTGGGACATCTGGAATTCCGTATATAGGCAAATTCGGTTGACTGTGTTGTTTATGCACATATGCACCGCTAGTACGCATCTGCAGGTTTGTATTCTTGAGTCTGTTGTAGGCTGACAGAACCTCCCTCATAGTGATCTGTGCTGTGCCGATTGCATAGAACATGCCAGCTGCGGTATCGAATCTCATTGAGTTGCTGATCGCGCTCAGGTCATCATCAGTTATCGATATGTTGTTTATCTGCAAAAAACCGTCAAAATTGCTTTTTCCTATCATTTCCAATCTCTCTCGCTCAAGTGCATTCATAGCCTTTTTGATCTCTGTCTTCGCCTTTATAGTGATCACAAAACTCTCCCACGCAGTCTTCGGGGATTGCTTGAGATCCGTCACAATTTCGACCTGATCACCGTTCTCTATCACAGTACGCAATGGGACAGGTTTGCCATTAATCCTCGCCTCTGCTGCGTGATTTCCGACATCTGAGTGAATTGAGTACGCGAAGTCCAGGACAGACGCCCCTTTGGGAAGGGAAACGATGGTACCCTTTGGTGTAATACAAAAAACTTTGTCAGATAGGATTTCTGTCTTTGAATTTTGCAGGAACTCGTCCATACCAGAGGCGTCCTCCAGGATACGCACCAAATTCCTTATCCATTTTTGATCTGTCTTCGCCTTTGGTTTGACGGCGCCATTTGTCTTGTATTCGCTGTGGGCAGCCACACCAAACTCTGCAGTTAGGTGCATCTCGCTCGTGCGAATTTGTATCTCGATCCTCTTGTTGAGTGGTCCTATGACGCTTGTGTGTAGCGACTGGTAGCTGTTGTTTTTGGGCGTACTTATATAGTCTCTGAACCTTCCGGGCACAACGAGGTAGTTCCTATGGATGCCGCCCAGCATCTGGTAGCACTGTTGAATATTATCAACAACTATCCTGAATGCCATAATGTCAGAGAGCTGCTCAAACGATATGTTACGGATGTTCATTTTTTCCCATATAGAATACGGAGTTTTCAGTCTACCTGTAATTGAAC
The DNA here is from genome assembly GCA_031258785.1 of Holosporales bacterium. Taxonomy (GTDB): domain Bacteria; phylum Pseudomonadota; class Alphaproteobacteria; order RUG11792; family RUG11792; genus JAIRMJ01. The sequence continues at coordinate 11,171 of JAIRMJ010000027.1, forward strand.
ACGGAATTTCCAACGTTCTTGCTAGCTCCAAAAGGGCATTCGTTATTTCGGATATTATCTGCTCTGATACCTCGTAGAGATGCTTCAACCTTGTTTTGATTGAGTTGTAAATCTCGGGGTATAGCTCCATAAATGCTAGATCCTGAAGTTCATCCTTAATGCTAACGATTCCGATCCTCTCTGCCAGTGGTGCGTAAATCTCCAGGGTCTCACGAGAGGTACGAATCCTCTTAGTTCGTTCCCTGAATTTAATCGTACGCATATTGTGAAGCCTATCTGCTAGCTTAATTACAAGTACCCTTATGTCTGAAGCGGCCGATAATAACAGTTTTTTGAAGTTTTCAGTTTGCTTCTCCGCTAAAGAAGATATTTCAAATTTGGAGAGCTTCGTTACGCCGTCGACTATGCGCGCTATCTTTTCTCCAAACATATCAGTTATCTCATCGATTGACGTATCTGTGTCTTCTAGCGTGTCGTGAAGTATACCACCTATCACTGTCGATTGATCCATCTTTAGAGATATTAGAACCTCCGCAACTTCCAGCGGATGCGAAAAAAATGGGGCCCCTGAGTCACGTATCTGCGTTCCATGCTTCTTCAATGCGAAAATGTACGCCTTTTTGATAAGCTCCTCATCGGGATCCTTGATATACTCACCTATCCCAGAAATTAAATTTTGCGGAGTTATCAACAGTCCATCTCTTGCGCAAAACTAAGACAGAACCTACTATTTTATTCTAAGGTGCCACTGTCTCTTTTTCCTTAAAAATTTACATTATGTTTAGGGCCACTGACTAGCAAAATCTACTCTTTCAGATGCAACATAAAAATTCATCTGATGACCCAAACTCCCTATAGTGATCAAATCTACTAGGAATCAACCAATCGTATGCATCCCAGCCATCTGTATGTGCAATTTTTGAGAATTTATGCAACAGATATTATGGCAAACTCCTGAATTTAAACCTTCTGGAGATAGCCATATGGAACATCACCAATATAAATAAATGGGTTTACAGTCTACCATTTAGTGTGCTACCTTGCGGCAGGGTAGAAGTTGTGGTTTTATGGTGGCAACAATGACAAACAACAAGCTGAATATTAAGCGAATGGCATCTGCCTTATGCTGGCTAATGACATGTTTTATGGAGCTGAACCTCGTCGTAGGTGCAAGTGATGACATGGTATTAAAATGCGCTGACACAGCCAAGAACGA
>JAIRMJ010000022.1 GCA_031258785.1 Holosporales bacterium
CTGTATAGTACCATTTCGTGCTGTATTAGGCAATCCCGTCATTATTTACGGATTCCAATCACATATGCCAAAATGTGACCCATCTCACGTCTATATCATGCTGTTTCTTTGGTACTATCCTGATTCTATCACCTATAGGTCCATAATCTAGGATACGACTCTAACTTATATAAATCCAAACGGATGTGAGACAAAATAGCGGACCTAGCGTATAATGACTACTAATAGTACGTACTCCGGAGCTGACGATAGTTCTATGTATTTAGTCTGCAGAATTCTGGTCTGTTTTCTGTTGATAAGTACCGTCTCATACTCACTCGCTGGGAAAAAGGCGGCAATAGTGGTCGATTACACCAATGGCAGAAAGGTTCTGTTTGCACAAAGTCCTGATGCCAAGAGATATCCTGCATCGCTCACGAAGATCATGACGATATATCTGCTGTTTGAAGCCATCAAGAAAAAAAAAATATCCTTTAACACAAGGTTCAATGTCTCGAAGCTTGCAGCGCAACAGATGCCCTCAAAACTCTGGTTGAAACCTGGGGATAAAATATCTGTACGTGATCTGATAGAGGCCCTTGTTGTGAAATCGGCGAATGATGCAGCCGTAACTGCGGCAGAGGGCTTGGCCGGCAGTATCTCAAAATTCTGCGCGCTAATGAATAAGAAGGGAAGAAAGCTCGGGCTGAAACATTCTTGTTTTATGACGCCGGCTGGGACTCCGCATCCGAAGCAGGTGAGTACTGCTAGGGATTTGGTCAAGCTAGGAATGGCGATCTACAGAGACTTTCCGAAATATTGGAATTTTTTCTCAAAAAAAGAATTTCGTTACAATGGAGTCAAACACACTACGCACAGTAAGATACTGCATTGGTACAATGGAGCAGACGGAGCTAAAACTGGATATACATGCATGTCCGGATATAATCTGTTCGTAACCGCCAATAGGTGCGATAAGCGTGGCAAAAAAAAGCGACTATTCGTTGTCGTGATGGGCGAACCATCAGGCAAGATCAGAGATCTGTACGCCGCACAATTGATGAATAAGTATCTTGTGGGCTTTGATCTGCACAAGAAGGCGTCGCAACTTAAGGACGCCAGGAAGAGCCTATTTGGCCAACTCGAGCGAGAAAATCCTCCCAAGCAGACGAAGAAAAAACCCAAGATAGAGGAGCCGATACTACACATCGATGATGAGATCATGGTTGCAGATATAGCCACCGCTTGTGATGTCAGCAGAGAGCGACTTGATGACATATATGAGGTAGATGAAGAGAAATTTGGGATAGAGGAGGAGTTCCTCGTTCATTCCAAACAAAAGGATACGCCACCGCCTTTGCAGTAAGTATGAACTAGTCCTCTGTTCTAGAACCGACTGCCAAAACGCTCCTTCGCTTATTGAAAAAGGCGTTTCTCAGCTGTTCGTGTGGCCGAACTTTATGGTTATCTAAAATATGTGGATATTGATCACGCCAGTTTGCGGAGGGCTACCATTTGCTTTCTCCAAGTCATAATATTTTCTGCTGGCGAACCCGCTACTTTAGCATGCGATTCAATATCGTTGATCACCCCGGACTGCGCTGCTATCATGACGCTATCACCGATTGAGATGTGCCCAGCTATGCCAACCTGCCCTCCCATCATACATGATTTCCCGACTTTAACACTGCCAGCAAGGCACACATGCGCAGCCAAGATGCAACAGTCTCCAATTTCCACGTTATGCGCCAGATATACCATGTTATCTACCCTTACATAGTTCCCTATTTTCGTGTCACCCATACTGCCCCTATCGATAGTGCAGTTCGCCCCAATCTGAGTATTGTCACCAATCAAAACCCTCCCTATCTGCATCACATCTTCCATATACGTGTCTCCTACGTAGAATCCGAAACCCTGCTGCCCAATCCTAGCACCTGTCTTGATATAAGCAGACTTCCCTATGATCGCAAATCCTATTGTCACATTCGACTCAATGTGAGAGCCATCTCCTACTTCAACTCCATGCAGGATTGTGGTATTCGGACCGACGAAAGTCCCGCTTTTTATGATTGCTCCGCTATGGATGACCACGTGATCAGAAATGTAGCATCCATCCTCAACAATTGCATCCTCAGCTACTACTGCAGATTTTGCAATGAACGTCTTTCCACGCATGCTGGCTTGCGGATTGTGAATGGAATATGATCTTTTGAGCAGAATCGCCAAGGCGAGATATGGCGCTTCGACGATAAGTGGTACTGTGGTTCTTGGCAGCAGATGAGCATATTTTTCAGTTATGAGGCAGGCGAACGCTTTAGTACCTGCCAGCTTATCCGCGTATTTTGCATTGTGCATAAACGTGATCTCTGTGCTCGTTGCCTCATCTATTTTAGCGAATCCAGAAACTTCAAAGTGCGGATCGCTTCCGCGCGGGACATCAATACCTAAAATTTTGCATATTTGATCAAGAGTTTGTCTTTCGGGTTTGCTGAAAAATCGACTATCTACCATTTTTCGTAAGTCTCCTTATATCAATTTCGGGAAGTGCCTCATCTAGTTTTTTTATCACGACTTCAGTTATGTCTACACTGGGTGACGCATAGAAAACAGAGATCATCTCTCTGTTTCCTTTATTTATAACCGCGCTGATCTTCGCCTCTTTCGCTACGGCCTCTACTACGGATAGAAGCTCCTGCTGGATTTTCTCAGTAAGGTTGAGCTCCAAATTTCTTATCGCCTGGATCTTGGCGTTGTACTTCGTAGAAATAGTACCCCACTTCGTCTCAATCTTACCGATCTCCTTGTTCTTTTGGCTCTGAGAAAGCCTGGTATTCCTCTTTATAGTATCATAATCAGCCTTCATTTGGTTTTCCATCTCCCGCATTTTGGACAGAACATCCGCAAACATCTTGGCTACAGCCTCGTGAGCTTTGAAACACTTCGCACTGGCCTTGAGCTTCTCGCCGTCCAGGATCGCTAATCTCACACCGGAGAAGTTATCCGGATTAATCTCAACAGACCGCATTTTGCTCAGCGCGTATGTCAGCACCCCGAATACCAGCACAACAGCTCCGAATATGATAAGCGCGCGGTTCTTCTTGATTGCCACACCCTTTTCCATATATCTACAAAGTTACTACGTCGTGCGTACATACGGCAGATAATACATCTTATCTGTTAGGAGCCGCAAGGTTATTGTTTGGAACGCACATGACCTAAGTTTATGCATAAGCTCCAGCTCAGATATTCCAAGGTCTTGCTGTACGATCTCCGTTTGTCGTACAATGTGTTAGGTCGGCGTACCGCATCGGCAGAGACGGTTCGTGAATCTGGTCAGGGTTTGATTGCAGCAGCCACAATGAGTTGTTTCTGGGTTTTGCACAACCGCCGACCCGATCCATTGTGGTGGCCGTATGACTAGCGTTGTGATATCAGGTTTTCTTCGGCAAAAGAGTAGCCGCGAAAATCTCAGGCTTCAGTAAGGCTAGTTTGTGGTTACGGCCTAATTTACGACTTAAGCAATGTTTGGCGACGCGAATATAGCAATGTCCCAAATTCTATGGTAGAATCAACACGGAAGTTTTCGAATCACAAGATTGACATGTTCAAAAAAGTGTTGCAGATGATAGGATCTGCCTTTTCGTTTTGGAAGGAGTTTATTAAGAGTCCACAAAAGCTGGAATTTCTGAACAAAAGAGCCTCTGATTTGGTAACTCAGCTTGTCGTCGTGGCGTCTGCAAGTGTGGTCTGTTTTGTGATTTATAGTTCAATGAAGCCAGTTATCAAGGGGACATGCCGTATTGTCCTGCAGACCGATGAATCCATTTTGGATGGTATGAGAGGTAGGGTTGTCGGTGTTGAAGCACACAGGGCCGTACTTGGCACGACAAAGCGCGAGGTGAAGTCGATAGGTGTTTTAAAAGCCAATGCTGAGGCTGTGATTAAATCTGAAATTCCTGGCAAGATATCAGAAGTCCTATTTGAAGAGGGTGGAGAGGTTGAGCAAGGACAGGAACTCATAAAGATCGAGGATGGACACTACAGGGCTGAAAAAGAAAAGTGTGAAGCTGAATACAACCTGCACAAAGATGAATATGAAAGGGCAAGAAAACTAAAGGAGCAAAACGTAGGCTCTCAAAAAACGCTTGACGAGGCGAAAGCGAAGATGGACAGCTCCAAAGCGCAGTTGGATATGGCGAATTTTCAACTATCGAAAACAAATATTAAAGCACCATTTGCGGGAACAATTGGCCTGCTAAATGATAAAGTTTCTCCTGGCAACACAGTGCAGACACAGACCGAACTTGTTGATCTCGTCGACAACTCAAGCGTTCGTGTCGAGTTCCCAGTACCGGCGAAATACATTGAAGAAATAGCAGTCGGGCAAACAGTTGAGATTACAGTTGATGCGTTCAAAGATAGGTCTTTTTCCGGAGTGGTAGTAGCAATTGACCCAGAGGTGGATACTAGAAACCACAGCATCAGGGCCCGTGCGAAGATCCCGAACCGAGGTAATGTCCTGAGGCACGGCCTGTTTGCGAATGTCAAAGTGATAACTGGAGAAAAAAGCAATTCTGTAATTGTGGACGACGACGCTCTAGACAGAGAAGGCTCCATCGAATTTGTTTGGGTGATAGATGAGAAGAACCACGCGAGACGACAGAGGGTATTAACCGGAGCTAGGGGTGATAATGGGATAGAAATAATCGATGGGCTAGCGGCCGGGACGATGGTGGTCACAGCAGGTCAGCTTAAACTTACAGACGGAATTACGACGAATATCCTAAATTCAGATGCGGAGACTCCGGTGAATAACACTTCAGAGCGATCAGCTGGCACGACGCCGACAGACGCACAGGCAGAACCAGCTCCACCCCCTGAGAAACAAAATGATGCTGATATCAAACAAGAAGCAGAAAAAGGCGCCACTACTCAGTCTCAAAATAAAGCCAAACAAAATGAAGACGGGATAATAACATCCATTATCAAAAGGATATTCAAGGACAGGACAGTAGAGCCGGGCGCCAAGAAAAAAGCGGCGACGCCTGCAAAAGAAAAATCTTCGACTCAGGCAGCCCTGCACCCAGCAAAAGGCAAAGGATCTTCGGAGATGGATCAATCTTCTGAAAAAATAATATCGAATGAAGACGAACCGGGCGAATCTAGAAATTCAGGAGATACAGACCAAGCACTTCATAAGTCTGCACCGGCGAATCAGCCATCACATGCAGATGAGAAAGAAAACAGTCACACAGAGGAGATCAAGCCTGCAGCTGAACAAACGACACCTATCGAGGATACGAAAGGTGAATCAACTGCTGAGAATATGCAGGAGCCTGAGCGGCCCCACGCAGAGGGAACTAAAGCGGACAGCCAAGAAGCTAAAGCAGCTGCCGGATGGAACGCGATCACCAACTTTCTTCAAGGCGAGAAGAAAACTCAGCATGAAAGAAGAGTGGCATGAATTTTCCTGAAATCTGCATCAAACGGCCGGTCTTCACATGGGTCTTAACTCTCATAATGATCATGCTTGGTCTGGTCACTGGAGACCGTTTACAACTTCGACAGGATCCAAAGGTCGGACGGAACAGAATAACGATAGAAATGAACTATTATGGATCTGGGCCAGAAATTGTCGAGAATCAAGTTACAAGCGTTCTAGAGGAGGCAATTGCAGGTGTTGAGGGGATTGAATCAATCGAGTCCAGTAGTGAAAGTGAAAAAAGCAAGATTTCGTTAGAAATAGCCGAGGGGATGAGCGTAGAGACTGCTGCTAACGAGGTAAGAGACAGACTTAGCAAATGGCGTGACAGATTACCACAGGATGCTCAAGAAGCAATATTAACCAAGGCCGGTTCCTCTGATAAATCGACCGTGACATTAGCGCTGGTCAGCGACAAGATGAGTGAAAGCGAGTTATATGCGTATGCTAACAACGAGATTAAAAACTCGCTCGAGGCTGTACCAGGCGTGGCCAAAATAGACGTATATGGCGCTGGGGAGTTCCAGATTTCGATAAATCTAGACCCTCAGAAGATGGCCTTCTATAACCTGACTGTCATAGATGTTGCGAACGCATTAAAGAAACAGAATGTAGAAAGTCCGGCTGGTAAGATCATAAATAAAGACAGAGAATACGTAGTAACAACAGTTGCGGATTTGCAGAGTCCAGAGGAATTTCAAAATATCCCGATCGTCAACAAGAAAAACATGATAGTAAAGCTTCGCGATGTCGGAACAGCGCGGTTAGATAAGAGCAATAAGCGTATCCTCTCGAGATTCAATGGTGAGAAAGTGGTGACAATATCGGTGATCTCTCAATCATCATCGAACCCAATCCAAGTGGCTCGTGGCATCAAGAAGAAGTACGAAGAGATCGTAAAGCAACTCCCATCCTCGATGAAGTTCAGCATCGCATACGATAGCACGACATTCATTGAAAGGTCGCTGAACGAGGTCTACCATACCATTCTGGAATCTATACTACTTGTTGTAATCGTTGTTTTCCTATTTCTCCAATCCGTTAGAGCAGCGCTAATTCCACTTATCACTGTGCCAATCTCGCTAGTAGGCGCTCTTTTCATCATGTATCTCTGCGATTTCACGATAAACAACATGACACTTATGAGTATGGTATTAGCAATTGGACTGGTTGTAGACGATGCTATCGTGATCTTAGAGAACGTGCATAAATACATCGAGAAAGGACTCTCTCCGATGCAGGCAGCCATCGAGGGCACGAAGGAGGTCAGCTTCGCCGTTATAGCTATGACACTGACGTTGTGTGCTGTTTATGCCCCGGTTGCTCTGGCTCAAGGTGAGATGGGGCGTTATCTCAAAGAATTCTCTGTCACCCTGGCCGGTGCTGTTCTGCTATCTGGCTTCGTGGCCCTAACTCTCTCACCGATGATGTGTTCCAGGACATTGTCTAGTCGAAAAACAAAACAAACAAGTCGGACAGCCTTGAGAGGGAAACGATGGGGCCAGCTGAAAGCAGCTATGAATGTTATCTCTCGCGCCTTGGAGACATCTGAGCTAATAAAAAGAACCGAAGAAAAATATGCGAAATACCTGGATGTGGCTCTTGCGCGCAGGCATAAAGTAGTGATCTGGGCGACAATCTTTTCTGCATTCGGCTACCTAGTGTACATTTTTATGCCATCAGAACAGCGGCCATATCAAGATGTTGGCATGTTTGGGTTTGAAGGGCATGCGCCGCAAATGGCCACACTGCAATTCACGCAGCGCTACGTTGATGCTATTGACAAGGTCATATCTGAAGTACCAGAAATAGAGGCAAGGAACTATATCATAACAAATCCAACATTCGAGGGGGTTGCGCTCATCAAAGATAAATGTGGCCGATCCTCTGAAGATGTCATGCAGGAAGTTTCGCTAAAATGCGAGAAAGTATCCGGAGTTGACGTAAAATTCAGGTCTGGCAGAGATGGCGCCGATGAAAGTTCGAAGACTGTGTTCTGTGTCATAAGAGGGAACAAATCACATCGTGAGCTTCGAGGGCTTGTATCAAGCTTTGTGGCCGAGCTATACGCCACTGGCTGCATCCAATCAGTCAGAACGACGGCTAGGAACGAGGCCGAAGACTACACAATCGAGGTGTTGAGGGATAAGGCCTCGATGCTAAATATAGAACCTCGCACGATCTCTGATACGATAGCGGGCCTAATGCAGGGTAGAGTTGCGACAAAATTCAAAAAAGACAACAAACGATACGATGTCAAAACGGAGGTTGAGGAGCACTACAAGAAATCCCCGGAGCAGCTGTCCGATATCTATGTGAAGACGACGACGGAACGCGAGGAACTATTGGTGCCGATTGCTGAGCTGATTTCTATATCCGCGAGATCTGGTCCCGTCTCGATCCATCGCTATAACAGAACAAGAGCGAACACCGTAATTGGCCTTCTGAACAGCTCTGTGTCTCTTGGCGATGCGATTGAGATTTTCCGTGATACAGCGAAGAAAACACTCCCAGATGACGCTTTCATTGAGTTTATAGGAAGCACCAAGCAGTATCTCTCTGAATCTAACACGATGGCGCTGATCTTTCTAATGGCTCTGAGCTTTATCTATCTCGTGATGGCAGCACAATTTGAGAGCTGGCGAGGACCATTTGTCATTATGCTCACGGTTCCGCTGGCCCTAGTTGGAGGGGTCCTGACGCTCGCCAGTATTGGCAGTACTATAAATATGTTCTCCAACATAGGCTTCTTGACGCTGATCGGCCTCATCACAAAGCATGGCATCTTGATAGTTGATTTTGCAAACAAACTTGTATCTGCTGGCAGCACTCCTGTGGACGCAATCAAGGAGTCAGCGCGAAGAAGGCTACGGCCCATCTTAATGACAACACTAGCTATGATCTTGGGGGCTATGCCGCTAGCATTCGCAAGCGGGGCAGGTAGCGAGGTTAGGATCCCTCTAGGAGCCGTCATAACTGGCGGTCTGGCTGTTGGCACGCTATTCACAATCTTTGTCATACCAGTGATATATACGTATGTTGTATCTTCTGGAGGGAGAAAGAAAACCAAAAAAATCCCGAAGCTGGCCTAGAGAGTTCTATCTATAGCAGCAGACGCGCGAAATCTGATGAGCAGCCTGGCGAAAAAACTCGGGAATCTATGAAGAAACAAGCTCTCGAGCATATACGTAAGACCTGATTGAAGCAACAGTTAATAATGGAACGTTATCTGGCACCTATGATAGAATAATAGAGTGAAGATGCTTTCTTGCGGACTCTGTGCATGTCTAGGTACGTGTTTAGAAAAAGTTGCTGTTGGTTGATGCTGCTGACTGCGTGTGTCAGATCGATATATGCAGGCGAAGCCGGCAGTGGGCCAGCGATTGTGGATTTCTTGACGATTGAAGATTTTTTGGCAGAAATTGAGCGAGATCTGGATCCGGATGACCCAGAGATAGCGGAGCACAAGCGCGACATTGGGGAGGCCAGGAGCGCTTTGGTAGAGATGGGTCAATTTAATGAGATAAGTGTCCAGATAGAGAAAAGCTGCGATTCTCCCTATCTTTTGGAGGTAAAGCGGTCGAAGAAAGATGCAAAAGAGGATCTAGAAAAACTGAAGAAAATCGAGAAGATGGTTAATGATTACAACAAAAAGATACAAAAGGTTGAGAAGATTCGGAAGATTATATCTTCCAAATCAAAACATTATGCCATTCAACAGCAAACAACATTTGAAAAAACTCCGGCGACAGAATCCATAACGTCGCTAAACTGTCCTCATAAAGGCCGGCCTATAGGAAAACCGGAGGAGAATACTCCTCTGGAACTGGTGGACATCCCGGGCTCAGGAGGGGTAGTGCCGACCAATCTTGGTAAAAATGGAGAACAAGTACCTCTGAAGAGAGCAGACTGAGAATAAAGCGTGATATTTGATATTTTGCTCGTTTTCGTGCTCTTCCTATGTTCTGCATACTTTTCTGCCTGTGAAACGGCTTTAACTGCGTGTTCTCGGCCAAAAATGTTCAGTCTTGCGAATGAAGGAAACAAAAAAGCTGCAATCATTATAAAACTGCAGGATGAGATAGAATTGGTCCTGAGCGCTATTTTGACGTGTGCGACCATCCTGAATGCCCTGGCCGTGGCTCTTATAACTGAGATGTTTTCACACGTCTTTGGGGACTTTGCTGTAATCTTTGCGCCATTGGTAACGAGCGTCTTCATAGTCCTGTTTGCTGAGGTACTACCGAAGATGCTAACGATCTCGAACCCAGAAGATGTCCTGCTACCATCCGCGTACTTTATTAAGTATACCCACAAGCTGCTACGCCCTCTTAACCACATCATAGGAGCCATAGCCAAGCGCTTAATATTTCTGATAAAGCTGCCATCCAAAAAAGAGAAGAACGAGTACGCAGACTCTTTAGATGAACTACGAGGGGCCATAGCTCTCCACAAAGGGCAGGATATTGAGGACGTGAAGAAGGAAAAGGAGATGCTTCAAAGTGTGCTGGATCTGGGCACGACTCATGTTGGAAACATTATGATTCACAGGAAGAATGTCACAATGTTCTGCGTTGACGAGGACATAGATACCCTCGTTGATCAGATAATGAAATGCAGATATACAAGAGTCCCGCTCTGGAGTGGTAATCAGGACAATATCGTGGGAGTTCTGCATATCAGCGATCTACTCAAAACTCTCAAGAAGAGCGAGAACATCGAAGAGATTAATATCATGGAGATAACCTCCGAGCCGTGGTTCATTCCGGAGAACAAGGATCTTCTAGATCAGCTCCAGTCATTCAGGCAGAGGCACGCGCACTTCGCGATAGTAGTTGACGAGTATGGTAGCTTCATGGGAATTATAACGCTAGAAGATATAATCGAAGAGATTGTCGGTGACATAATGGATGAGCACGACAACGCAGACGTTGCAGACGTTGGAATCAGACAGCAAGAGGACGGCTCATACCTCGTCAATGGCACTGTCAACGTCAGGGATTTGAATCGTGAAATTGGCACGAAGTTCAGAAATGATATCGCAGCAACAGTCGCGGGTCTCATAATCAACTCAATTGGCATTATACCAGAAACAGGTCAAACCTTCGTTCTCCAGGGCCATAAATTCGAGATACTTAAAAGGCAAAGGAATCAGGTAACTCTGTTGAAGATAAAAAAACTATACGAAGATGGGGAGGAGGACGGAGTATAGGCTTGGTCGTGATGTCCTTAAATGCTATACAGAACCGGAGGCAAACACCATCGCCCTATGTATGCCGGCAAGGTCATCGACTACCTCAAGCAGTGTTATTCCACTTGCCAGTGCCAAGACCTTGTCTTTTTGGTCAAATCCTATTTCCATAAACAGCTTTGCTCCGGTTTTCATAAAGCTTGTGGCAGATTTGAAAATCACATCGAATGAATTCATGCCGCCATCTCCTGCGAAGAGTGCGATTTCTGGATCGAACAAGGCTCCATCTGTCAGCTCGAAGCCAACGGCAACGTATGGCGGATTAGACACTATGGCATCATACCGGCCGCTCACATTAGTGAACCAATCACTAACTATGAATCTTGATCTATCGCATACTCCGAGGTTTGTAGAGTTTTTTTCGGCTACAGCCATGGCGTTTGAACTTATGTCAACGAAGTCACATATGGCGTTCTTATAGAGACTGAGAATTGTGAGGCCGATGCACCCTGTGCCACATCCGAGGTCCAGTACCGCGAGCTGGGTGTCACTAAACACGTAGTGTTTCCTGAATAGGTCTATGATTAACTCTGTCTCTGGCCTGGGATCTAGAGTGTTTTCATTTGTTATGAATTCGATACCGTAAAACTCCTTTTTTTGCAGGATCTTGGCAATTGGCTCGCCATTGCTTCTCCTCTTGAGAAAGCCTTTAAACCTCTCAAATTCGCTATCGTGTAGATGGATTGTCTTCTCCAGAGCAAGCATGGAATAGGTGCTCTTTTTGATTCCTGCGAGTAGAATTAGCTCTTCGCGCACACTTACGCCGTGTTCTTGAGATAGAGATAGTAAATGAGCGTCCTCCAATCCAATCATGCGAGGTATTTTGGCTTTTCTTGAAACAGCTTGAGGATCCGGCTGATGGACTCTTTCCTGATAATAAATAAGACCATGTCCCCAGCGCTAATCAACATTTTTTTTGGAAACATGAAAACGTTTTCTCCACGCACGATTGCTGCGACGCAGACGTTGTTTTTTGATGCAATTGTCGCAACAAGGGTACCAACTACGTGGCTATCAACGGTTACCTCAAAGGCGAGTACCTCAATTGCTCCATCTTCAAGTGTAACGACGTCCTCAATACCTTCTCTTCTTATGTAATGTAAGATTTTTGCGATTGAAGCGGACCTCGCGTCCAAAATTGAGCTTATTCCGAGGGAATACAGTAGATTTGAATACGAGATGTCGTTCAAGACAGCCGAAGTTCTCCTGGCGCCCAATTTCTTCGACAGTAGACAGGAGATGATGTTTGTTTTGTCGTCTGATGTCATTGAGATGACGACATTTGTCTCATGTAGATTTGCCATCTCCAGGACTCCAGCATCTAGCGGACTACCGTGTAAGATCTCGATATTGTTGAGTCTTTCATATAATTTTTCTGCAACGCCGAGGTCATGTTCTATTATCTTGATAGAGACGTCATCTGCAAGTGTAGTCTCTAAAATCTCCAAACAAAGCTCGTTTCCACCTATCAGAACTACGTTGTTTTTTTCGTTGTTTGTATACCCGAACAGCTCTGTGACGCTCTGTATGTCATCTCCCATGCATACAAGGTAAACGGTATCGCCAGCCATGATTGTGTCTCTGCTGCCTGGCAATAAGCCGGCCTCTGCGTCTTTCCCTTTAGTGTACAGGATGCATATCTTAAGCTCCTTAGCTACCGATGCGAGATACTTTAGGGGGACGTTTACGACTTGCGCTCCAGGCTTGCAGACAATGCCTATTACTCTGAGCTTGTCGTCGACGCATGAGACTATGTCCAATACACCTGGCACGGATATGTTGCGTTTGATTATCCTAGCGACTTCAAATTGCGGTGAGACAGCGAAATCTACTGAGAATTTGCCTTTTTCAAACAGATGTCCATTTGTAAAGTACATCCTCCTGTTGACTCTTGCGATCTTAGTGTCTGCCTTGAACATGAAGTCAGCAATTTGACAAGCTGTTATATTGACCTCGTCGGACGAGGTTACTGCTATGAGTACGTCGGCATCCTCAAGGCCCGCACTCCTGAGTATATCGATATCTGCGGCGTGGCCCAGAACTGGCTTTATGTCCAGTTTATCAGCCAAAGACCAGAGGGCCGCGGGAGATTCGTCAACAACTGAAATTTCCATTTCATCTATGGAGAGAGCCTTGGCAACACCGTATCCAACTCTACCTGCGCCAAGTACCGTTATCTTCCTCATTCTGAATCTTCATACTTAAACGATTTCGAGTCCACGATTTCCAGCGATTTCAGCTTCCTGTGGAGGGCAGACCTCTCCATACCAACGAACTTTGCAGTCTGTGATATGTTACCTGAGAATTTGCGCAGCTGCTCCGAGAAATACTCCTTCTCAAAAGCCTCGCGTGCGGCTCTTATGGAAAGCTCTGACACTGTGGATATGAACTGCGTATTGTAGTTTACGGCTTTTTTCCCATCTATTATTTCCTGCGGCAAATCACCAATCTCGACGATGCGTGTGCTGTCATCGTCGGAAATAGACACAGTTATGAGCCACTCGACCATATTCCTCAGCTGCATGACGTCCCCCGGCCAATGGTATGCACTTAGCAGGTTGATAGCTTCACTGGAGAACTTTTTAGGTATCGCGTAGTGAGCTTTTGATGCCTGGTCCATGTAGTAATCTAACAAGTATGGAATGTCCTCTCTCCTGGACTTTAGAGGGAGTATCTTTATGGTGTTTGCGCTTAATCTGCAATGTAACTCGTCACTGAAACTGCCTACCTTAACGAGCTGCTGCACGTTGCTTGGGAGCCCAGCTATGACTCTTAAGGTTACGCCGATTTTTTCGTGCGATCCGATCCTCGAAAAGACGTCCTCTTTGAGCATCTTAAGGATCTTATTTTGGAATTCTTGCGGGGCAAACATGAGTTCGTCTATGAATAGAGTCCCGCCATTGGTCTTCTCGAGCAGGCCCTGTCTGATAGATACAGAGCCGCCATCTACTATTTCTATTCCAAACATTTCTATCTCTAGCTGTTTTAAGCTCCTGGAGCGGCAGTTCAGTACATTAAACGGACCTTTCGCTCGTTGCGACAATCTGTGAATTTCGCGGGCTATGACCTCCTTATCAGAACCCAGTGGTCCGATTATGACGCATCTTCCTCCTAGTGGAGCTATCTTCTCTATGGCTTGTCTTATTGCCAACACGTTTTGTGATCTCCCAAGTACACCATCTGAGACCTTTGCCTTCAGTTTGAGATCTGCATTCTCTGCCTGTAGCTTCGAGGTCTCTATAGCCTTCTCAACGGACGTTATCAGCCTTCTAGAATCAAACGGTTTCTCTATGAAATCATTCGCCCCTTTTTTAATGGCAACAACGGCTGTCTCGATTGAAGCGTGCCCACTCATCATAATCACTGGGACATCAGAGTATTCCTTCCTCAAAAACTCCAAGAGTCTGATACCATCCCTATCGCCGACTCCTAACCACACGTCTAGAATCACCATATTGGGGCGCTTCTTCCCTATATTTT
This sequence comes from Holosporales bacterium, assembly GCA_031258785.1. Classification (GTDB taxonomy): domain Bacteria; phylum Pseudomonadota; class Alphaproteobacteria; order RUG11792; family RUG11792; genus JAIRMJ01. Next base: position 14,196 of record JAIRMJ010000022.1, read on the forward strand.
CGAGAGCCTCTACGTAGCTGCCGGCTGTCGTCGTCTCGTATTCGTTATCATTCAGGATCCCAGAAACCAGGTCTCTGATATCGCTTTCGTCGTCTACAACAAGAATACTATATGTCATTTGTGCTTCCATAATTCTTTAAGGTTACCGGGATCGAAATCTCCACCATGGCTCCGTGTAGAGCCGCAGATCGTCCCAGGTTGATTGTGCCAAAGTGATCCGTTATTATCTTATGTGCGATGGCTAGGCCCAACCCTGTCCCAGCTGCGCGCGTTGTGTAGTATGGGGACAATGCTTTCTCTATTGCCCCATCTGCAAAGCCAGGGCCGTCGTCCTCTATTGTTATGACCATATGTTCTCCTTTCACTGTAAATTCCAACATCACATTACCTACGATCTTGTCGTCGGCATTTGCAGTTCCCTCTACCATCGCGTTCACTGCATTCTGTAAGATGTTCATTATAACCTGGTTTATCTGTCCTGGATCCACGCTGCATTGCCAGATGTCGTGACTGTAGCTCTGATGAAATAGCAAGTTGGGATGCGAACTAGATTGCAACAGCACAATTCCTTTTAGAAGAGCTATTATATCAACAAATTCGAAGCATGGGGCCGGCATCCTCGCAAAATCCGAAAATTCCTTCACAAGCCGACCAATGCTAGCTACTTGCCTTGATATCGTGTCAATGCATGAATTAAAAATCTCAGGTTGCGTCTTGATCTCGCCCTGGTACTTCTTTTTGAGGCGTTCAGCCGCTAACTGGATGGGGGTTAGAGGATTCTTGATCTCGTGTGCTATCTTTCTTGCTATGTCTCTCCAGGCGTTATGCGTATTAGAAATAATCAGCTGCTGTTTCTGTTGCTCTAGTTTCTCAATCATATTGTTGAAAGTTTGTATCAAGGTGTCCCATTCATTCCTAAACTTCCCAGTCTTGATTGGCTCATTGTAGTTCCCTGACGTTATTGATTGTGTGGCTACGATCAGCTTGTTGACCGGCCGCAAGACCCAATTCGCGAATAGTATTCCTGCTAGACAAGACAGAAGTATTAGCAGCAGCGTTACACACGAGAAGAATGTGATGAAAGAAACTTTGAGCCCGGCTCTTTGCGCTGAGAGGTCCGTATACTCCATGACCGCTTGCTTTATCTTGTGTTTGTGGTCCAAGATCACCTTCTCTATCTGTGTTGAAGCCACCAGATATATACCGAAGTCACGGCTTATCACAGCAGCGGCCACAACGGTACCATCTGCATCCCATGCAATAACCTCTCCATCATTCAGAAAGGTTATATCGTCCGGTATCTCCTCTGGCTGTAATGCAACAGACAATGGCGTCTGCACTATGACATTCACATTGTTCTTATCGACCAACTGCAATACGGCGGCGTCTACTTTGATATCCTCCGTTTCTCTCTCCAAGATCCCGGCTATCTGTTCCTTGTTGATAAATATCCCATTGATCCCATCCTTTACCTGATCAACTAGGCCATTTACAAAATTCTCCATGTTTATCTTCATGTCTTCCACGTATATTGATGCTACCTGTTCAGCGTTCTCTATGACATTTTTCACCGGATTCTTAAACAAATTCTCTATCCCGACGTTAAAAAACAAGATAGCAAACATAAAAACGCATATCGCTGGCAGTGCCGTCACACACGAAAACAATGTTATGATTTGAGTGTGGAATCTATTCCTCCTCCCCTTTTTATATCTGATGACCAAGAGTCTCTTGATCCTGTTAAATATGTGGACGCAGATCGGCAGAATTAGTATCAGATCCAAGCACAGCATCACGAGCACGAACTTGGAATTAAGCACCTTGCCATCTCCAAGGAGAAGCATGCACGTAATAACACAGAATGTTGCTGCTGCAGCCATTGACATATATCTTAGAGTATTCGCTCTACCTTCATACATCCCTGAATTTGCCACTCCTATCGTGCTACGGATGAATTGTAACATATTTACAACAGCAGTGTTTGATTATTTTTTAGATACACAACACAATTGAGCCAGTCATGATTCAGTGGCTCAGTCACTTAATTAACACAATCTTAAGAAAAGCTAAAACTTGTCAATCTTCGTTAAAAAATTGAAATCGTTAATACTTTATTAACTTGTCCAAATTAGCCTCTAGTGTATGAGTCGATGTAGCAACGAGAAAGTATGCGACAAAAGCTACAGTCATGCTGGCACACAATTTTGTCGCAAGATGCGGATTTGTGTGATTTATTGCCACTAAGGAGATGATCGCTTGAGTAGGCCATCATTGACAACATTGTTAATTGCCGCGATGGTATACGGCTTGTTTGGCAACATCGTGGTTATGGCGATGATTGATCAGAATTTTGACGTCAATCAAAGCGTCTCAGAGCTTTTAGTTGGAGCTGATCATAAAGTGGTTATCGGAGAGGACGTAACATTGGAGGTAATCAAAACTTTGAAGGGGACAGCAACAGATAGGGGAGATTCAACACCAGTTATTGCATCAAAAGATCCAAGCAAGCCTGGTACGGTGATTTTCCGTTCGCACCAACTACATAAAGGCATACCACAAAGATTCACTGCATACAGTGACTTGCCGGCCAGTACGTACAAATACTACTCCACATCTCTGCTTTGCAAACAAGAGGGATATATAAAATTTGATAATTCAGTGACACAGAAAACTAGCAAGGGCAATTTGCATGACTCTATAGTTACTGGCATTCCGGATGTTTTGGAAGCGGCAAACACAAACGATAGTGTGATAGCTCTGGTCACAGATAATTGTGTATGCTCGAACTCAGACAATATGATCCAGTTGTCGCATTCCGGCTCAAACCAAAATATCCTGGCGAATGTAGCAAATAATTGCAATGGTGTTACTCAGCATGGGCTAACTGTGAACGGAAATTATACTTTTTCCGGCAATCAGACCCACCTCGATGCTCCAGGTACATCTATGACTATTGCAGGTGGGAACGTTATATTCAGTGGCCGGGCTTCGCTGCCACCATGTTCAATCACCATTGAAAAAGCAGCATCCGTAACAGTAAATCAAACACCGGCAACCAATAGGCGCGCGCCAATAAAGGTGGCCACCGGCGCCGGGTTTACAATGAATTCAGCTTTCGTGCTCGAAAGCGGCTGCACGCTGACACTAGGGGAAAGGCCAGCCTGGATGACCGACTAGCAATTGCGGTGCATTGTAGCATGCCAAGTATTTTATTTATATACAAATATCGTCTCAGCGTCCTTGCCACAATCTGAATTTTTGTAGTATGTCGAGAAAACATTTCCATTGATTATTGCATGTGTTTTCTGTAACACTATGCCCTATATTGGTTATATCGAGCTGGTCATTCTCGGACACTATAAAATGAGAGTGATTAGAAAGTTTAATGAGGAGAAAGCTTATTATGGGCAATGAAAAAAGTGCTAGTACAAACCAAGAGTTTAAGGGGATCAGAGCGCTGCTCTGGCCGATCCACAATTTTGAGTTAAAGAAGTTCTTGCCAATGGGGCTCATGATGATGTGCATCCTGTTCGTGTATACCCTTGTCAGGGATCTGAAAGATACGTTGATGGTCTCATCGGCGACCGGCGGCGGGGCCGAAACACTTGGATTCGTTAAACTGTATGGAGTCACGCCATCGGCAATCCTCTTCATGATAATCTTCGTTCGGCTTGCAAATGTTCTGAACCAGGAGAAGTTGTTTTACGTGATAGTATCGTTTTTCCTGGCATTCTTTGCAACGTTTGGATTCATCATATACCCAATGCGTGGTATACTGCATCTCTCGCAGGAGACAATAGGAACACTGCAGCAATCGATGCCGCACCTTCACTGGGTCTGGCCGATAATCGGGAATTGGAGCTACGCGTTATTCTACATTCTGTCCGAGCTCTGGGGCAGCGTGGTTCTTACCGCACTCTTCTGGCAGTTCGCTAACCGTATAACAAAGGTGAAGGAAGCAAAGAGATTTTACAGCCTATTTGGATTTATAGGGAATTTTGCGCTTCTTATGTCGGGGGCCTTGATAGTCTACTCAGCGAACTCGGCCAAGAAGGCAGCAGAGCTGGGGCTAAACGGTGACACGTTCGGTCAGAATCTGAGGATACAGATGGCAGCCGTCATAGGAGCCGGCTTGCTCCTGATTTATGTCTTCCGCTGGATGCAAAAGAATGTGCTGACAGACCCGCGGCTCTACTCGCCAGACGAGGTTGCTAAGAAGAAGGCCAAACTGCAGCTCGGGGTGTGGGAGAGCACGAAGATGATTTTCAAATCTCCGTACCTACTGAAAATAGCAATGCTGATGATAGGCTATGGGATTTCGATAAACCTGATTGAATGTATCTGGAAGGGCCAAATAAAATTGCAGTACCCTGACCAAAATGACTTCAACGCACTGATGGGCAAGCTGTCGCTAACCACAGGTCTTCTTACGATAACTGTGATGCTGATTGGCGCGAACCTGCTACGGCTTTTTTCATGGCGCACTGTTGCGCTTATAACTCCGGTATTCCTTTTAGTGACGGGCTTCATGTTCTTCGGGGTGATCATGTATGAAAACGCGCATGGCTTAAGCGCGAACCTCCTAGGTGTTACTGTACTGTTCATGGCTGTTGTAGTTGGGTTAATACAAGATGCGTTTACAAAAGGTGTCAAATACTCCCTCTTTGATTCGACGATGCAGATGGCGTACATACCTCTCGATCCAGAAGCAAAGACGAAGGGTCAAGCTGCAGTGTCCGTCTTAGGCGGTCGAGGTGGCAAGGCTGGTGGGGCAGTAATCCAGTCTTCCCTGCTGCTGACTGTTGGTGGAGGAGTTTCACTTGCTAGTATGGTTGGCGTCCTGAGCACGATAGTTTTCGCTGTTGTCATCATCTGGATCGCTGCGGTCGTGGGCCTTGGTAAACAATTCGAAATACTTACAAAAGATCAGCAAAAAGAAGGAAAATCGAAGGATTAGCAGGCATAAAGCAGCTCGTCTAGGAGCTGCATATCCGGTGGAAGGGCGGAGACAAATGACAGTTTCTGCCCTGATAGCGGATGTAAAAAACTCAAAGACGATGAATGCAACGCCTGGCGCTGAAATGCCCTCAATAGCTCCGGGAAGATGGGTTCTACTTTGACTCTCCCATACGTCTCGTCACCGATTACGGGCAGTCCGCAATGCTGCATATGAACCCGAATCTGATGGGTCCGTCCTGTTAAGAGCTCGAATACGAGTTTTGAGAACGCCTTTGTTGGGGTGAAGTACCGAGTCTTCTCAACAGTAAATAACGTAACGGCCTTTCTGCCGGTGGTGCAGTCTGCAGTATATTGTTGTCTAAGACGAGGATGCCTTGCGATAAGAGTCTCTATACGTCCGGATTTCTCTCTATGAACGCCAAAAACGAAACAGATGTATTGCCTCTTAATGAGCTTTTCTTTGTCATTGGCAAACATTGCTGCTAGTGCCTCATGTGATCTATTGTGTTTTGCTGCTAGCATGAGCCCAGACGTACCCTTGTCGAGCCTGTGAACGATCCCTGGCCTGTTGTTGTTAATTTTAGACAACTGTCCGTTGAAATGGAATTTCAGGGCATTTACGAGGGTGCCTGATCTATGACCGGGAGCAGGATGGCAAACCATTCCAGCCTCCTTGTTAATGACTATCAGGTCCTCGTCCTCATACACGATGTCAAGAGGTATGTCCTCAGCCACTATCTCATACTCTGGCTCGGGAGGGACATAGGCTACCACAGTGACATCGCATGCGCTGTTGACCTTTTTCGCTGGGTTGTGAACTGGTACACCGTCAATAAAGACATCCCCATTTGCCATGAGTCTCTGGATAGTCGTTCTCGAGATGCTGCCAGACATCTCAGATATGGCAATATCCAGCCTAACACCAACGTAGTCCACTGGGATAATAAACTTCATCTCGTTTCGCTCTTTGATAACGCCTCAGCCAGCTTTTGCGGAGAGAGGCCACTTGCATGGAGTTGCAGAGACCTTGAAGCATGCATGACCGGGGTCTGGCTGGCCGTGATGAGCCGTAGCTTAGAGATTATGTTGTGTTCCTTATCGCGCAATAGACGTGCCAAGATAACGTTTGATATGCCACCAAAGATTCCCTCTTCGATGACTATGACCTTTCTGTGCGATTTGGCGTACTCGTAGAAGGTCTCAAAATCGAATGGCAAAATGACTCTGGCATCGATGATTGTCGGGTGTGTGCCGCTGATTTTGGCTGCCTCTATGACATTTTGCAGCAGATCTCCGCAGGATATTACCAAAACGTGTCCGTCCTCTTCGGATACAACTCTGCTTCGCATCTCAAACGCACGCTCATGCTGTAATTCGTAGGCTTTTGCCTTGGGAAAGCGTATCGCAATCGGGCCTATGCTATTCTGAGATGCCGCCCAATGAATCATATATTCCAGCTCTTGGCGTGATGACGGTGCCATTACCGTGAAGTTTGGGAAATTTTGCAGAAATGCAACGTCGTAGATACCAGAGTGTGTCTTGCCATCTTTTCCTGGGAACCCAGCTTTGTCTATTATGAATCTTACTGGCAAGTCCTGCAGAACGACGTCGTGGTATATCTGATCAAAGCTACGTTGCAAGAACGTTGAGTAGATACACACGAATGCCTTGTATCCGCGTGTTGCTAACCCTGCAGCAAACGTCACGGCGTGCTCTTCGGCGATTCCAACATCAAAGAACCTCTGTGGAAATTTTTCCGCGAACTCAGCAAGCCCGCAGCCGTTTTTCATGGCAGCTGTAATGCAGACAATTTTCTCGTCCTTCTCCGCTAACTCTGTGATTTTTTGCCCAAAAATATTGCTGTATTTCTTTGATTTTGAATTATCAATCCCGTGAAGCCTCGTGATGTCGGCTTCCGCAATTGGGTATCCCATTCCCTTCTTCGTGCCAACGTGAATCAGAACCGGCTTATAGTTAGCTACGTCTCGCACGTTCTCAAAAACGCTTACCAACTCTCTTATGTTGTGCCCATCTATGGGGCCTATGTATTGGAGACCAAACTCTTCAAATATGTTGGTATCCCGCATGCTAAAGATAATGCTCTTGATAAACAACTCTATTTTCTTTGATAGTCTCGGCGACAAACATGAGAGGCATTTACTGAAAATTTTCCTGCATGATAGTCCACTTCTTGAAACGAGGAGCTTAGAGAGATACCTCCTCATCTTCCCAACCGATTCAGAGATGGACATCTGGTTGTCATTCAAGATAATGACAAAGTTCCTTATGTTTGAGATGTTGTTCATGGCCTCGTATATCATCCCGCCGCTCATGGATCCGTCCCCTAAAATCGATAGAACTCTGAAATCTTCGCGATTTAGGTCACGCGCGTGAGCAATGCCAAGTGCAGCACTGATTGACGTAGAGGCATGACCTGCTATGAAGTGGTCATACTTGCTCTCGTTTGGGTCAGGAAAGCCCGAAGCTCCGCCATCTGATCGCAAAATTTCCATCTTCTCTTTACGGCCAGTTAAGAGCTTATGTGCATACGACTGGTGTCCCACATCGAATATGATCTTATCATTCTCAAAATCGAAGACATGATGTAGAGCCACCGTGAGCTCTATTACCCCCAGATTGGAGCCAAGGTGACCCCCATTCTTTGATGTTATTCTGATTATCTCAGACCGTAGCTCAGAACACAGGGTTTCCAGTTTAGTCATGGATAATTTTTTCAGATCGTGCGGCTCTGTGATAGAATCCAGGATCATCGTACTTCTAGGACAATTGGTGCATGATCGGATGGGCGTGCGTTCATTCTCATATCTGTATCGACGTAGCAATCCTTAGTGAGCACGTTTTTGGTTGCCAAGAGGTAATCTAACCTCAGGCCCTTATTTCGTGAGAAGCTATTTTGCTTGTAGTCCCACCATGTGTAGATCGGTTTTGCAGGACCTGCTATCTCGCGACCACAGTCCATGAACCCAATATCCAGTATTCTCTCAAGGGTTTCGCGCTCAGGGTCAGTGCAGCACACCTTATTACGCCACGCAACCGGATCGTACACATCTACATCGTGCCTTGCTATATTGAAGTCTCCCCCTATTATGCAGCTTTCTGATGATGCTACATTCTCCAGATGCGCTCGCAGAGTGCCTAAAAATTCCAGTTTTCCGACGTAGGCTGGCGATGTGACTACCTGACCATTTGGTACATATATTGACACTATCCTGTGTTTATTTATGAATGCATCAATGTACCTAGCTCCGTGATCATCCTGAAATATCTGGGTACCAAGCCTGACGTCATCCATCATGTATTTTGACAGAATGGCGACACCGTTGTACGTCTTTTGGCCGAAGACGGCGCAGTTATAGCCTATGTCCTCAAATATCTCACACGGGAAGAGAGGCGTGATGCATTTAATCTCCTGGAGCAGCATGACATCAATGTTTTGTCTTTTTAAAAACCCGCATAGCTGATCGGAGCGCACCCTGATAGAGTTTATGTTCCACGTAGCTATCTTCATGTTCTGAAAGATTTCCCGCAATTACAGGTTACTGCTGCTGCATTGTTCCTTATTATGATCTCTGATCCGAGACCATACTTGACGTGTATGTATATATCAGCTACATATTCTCGCGCTTCGTGTGACACCGCAAAGGCTATACCATTGGAGGTTATACGCTCGTCAGTCTCTCGTGCAGGCTCCAGAACTAGTGCAAGCATTGTGCCGGCGCACCCCCCCTTTCTTACAATGATCCTTGGGACCTTGCCGTTATTTGCGGCTAGAGCCGTCAGTATCTTCGCTATTGCCTCGTCAGAAACTTCAATCACATCGCCACCACAATACTAGACCTTGAGAGCTCTCATCAGATCGTACAGCTCCTGTCTTGCTGCTATGTGCGACAGACTCATTTGTGGTATTGATGGTACGTCCTTGTCGAGGATTGTGAGCCCTGAGAGAAACAACTCCCTAAAAATAACTCTTTCCTTGAAACCGCTAGCCAATCTGAAGCCTATGCGTTTGGAAAGGGCAGTCAAAATCTTATCAAGCTCCTGCCTATTTCTGGAAAGCATATTCGACATCCTATTTACGAGGACAACCCAATCAATTGCTCCCTTGTCCCTAACAGCGCGATTCTTCTTCTGTTCCCAGACCATCTCAGCATAAGTGCTTGGTCTGATAGTATTGCTGGTGAGATCGTCTATACGCACGAGGAGATCCAAGTCTATGAAGCTTTCATTCATTGGAGTTATGATCACGTCAGCGAATGAGTGCGCTATCCTTGAAAGGTTGTTGTCGCTACCTGGAGTATCGATTATCACGTACTCATAGCTGGAAAGGTCATACATGAGTTTCGTGAATGTCTCCAAATTTTCGCGTTCCATAGATATGACGGAATCGGCCTCGCTCCCAGGCAGAGTCGTGTGAAACGGTATCCGTATATCTGGATTCGTCCTCTGTGTTTTCTCTCTGTTCTCTATGTACCTTGAAAACGTCCCCTGCCTAGCGTCAACATCTACCGTCGCGACGTTACGATCTTTAAGCAATAGCCCGACGACAAGGTGCATAGCCAATGTGGACTTGCCAGTCCCCCCCTTCTGATTTCCAAAAACTATTATCTTTTGTGCCATACATCTGGTAAAAAACAAGCCACTGCGTGGCATTTTAGCATCGATACGCCAGAAGCGCCATTTTAATCAGGATCCATGTATGGGTTACAATCACATATGCCAGAATGTTGGCCATCTCGCGTCTATATGAACTCGGATATGTATAAATCCAAACAGATATAACGAACACTTGACGTTGTTTCGACAAAACATGATAGAATGGGCCAACTTGAGTGATAGTAGAGAGCAGCAGGCTAGTTACATGAAACGAGAAGGAGATTGATGAGGTGTCGGGAATTGTTCCAACAATGTCTAGTTATAACGAAAACCTAACAAACCTGAGAGCTAAACTATCTCATATGATGGCGGACGCGATCCTTGTGGCAATAGACAATTCATTTGGAAATCTGCGTTCAGAGGGCTCAATGATCAGCCATGTCTCAGGCTATACAGGCTCGAACGGGAGGGCAGTTATATCGCAGAGAGATGCTATTCTCTCGGTGGATGGACGGTATATAAAGCAAGCTACTGAGCAAACTGACCATGTAACCTGGAAGGTTGGAATGTACCCTGAAGTGGATGTCATCAGGATGCTCTCTAATATCATGAAACGCGGACAAAAATTGGTCATTGGGCCATTTTCTGCGTCGTATAAGTCATATGTTTCGATTCTACAGCTTGCAGAGAAGATCGGGTTTACAGTCACCGTGTTGGATAAGTATCCTCTGGCTCAGGAGTACACGCCAGACACGACCCTATTTTTGATGTCTGAAGCCGATATGGGAGAGACTAGGGCAAGTCGTATAGAGCGTATACAGGCAACTTTGGCAAACGGGGAAGCAGTCCTGCTTGGAGGACAATCGGTCGTCGGTTGGATATTTGGGATAAGACGCAAGATTACAACGAAGGACAAATCAGTCGTACCGACGTGTGTTGCACTCATAACAAAGGCGAGGAAACCCGTTGTTTTCTGCGATTTGGAACTTGAGAAGGTCACGCAGGATTTTGATTTCGTCCATATCAGGGAATTTGAGACTGTAACGAAAAACACTCCAAAGGCAACTGTTATCTGTGACTTTTCAGATACGCCCTCCTACTTTCCGATAAAATTACAGGAATGTGGATTCGCCATAAAACAATCGAGCGTAAATTATGGCCACTTTGAAGCCATCAAGAATCCAACTGAGATAGCAAATCAAAAAAAGGCCGCAGAGATGACATCGACTGCATTTATCAAGGCCCTCGCTTATATCGAGAATTGTGCCAGCACATCGGAGATTGAAGTTATCAATCTCTTAGAAAATGAATTGCGCAAGAACGAATTATTCGTCGACCTGAGCTTCAATGCAATTTCATCATTTGGCAGAAATACCTCTATAGTCCATTACACTCCAGAAACATTTGGGGATACAAGTGTAAACACCGATGGGCTATTTCTGCTGGACGCAGGAGCTCATTTCAGAAACTCAACAACAGACATGACGCGTATTGTGTATAGGGGCCCTGCACCACCAGACGAAATCAAAAGGATCTATACTACAGTCCTAAAGTCGGTCATCATGTTTTCCTCAGCACAGTTTCCAGATAAAACCAAAGCTCACTGCTTAGATTCAATCGCACGGTTTTTGGTGTGGAAGGACGGATTTGATTACCAATTCGGGACAGGACACGGAGTAGGCAGCTTTGGTAAGGTTCATGAACACCCGAGAGTTTCGACGAATTCTGTTGAAGAGATAACGGGCAATATGGTGCTGACAATTGAACCCGGAATATATAAAGAGAACTTCGGCATCAGGTTGGAAAATATGCTGTTAACGAGACACTCCTCGATGCATACTGGGTTTGTAGAATTCGAGACGATAAATTTCATACCATATAGCCGTAAGCTCATAAATAACGACATGCTCGACGCCCACGAAGTTGCAACAATCAATAGCTATCACGTGGAAACGTACCGCAGATATTACGAGTATTTCGCGGATGACCCCGTCACGCTCGCATGGCTCAAGGAAAACACGATGGCGTTATGAGAAGATTTGAAGATTTGGTGGCGTACGTAGCAACGCATAAGGAAGTGAAACGCTGCTTAGTCAGGGCAGACCTAAATTTGCCAGCAGATATAGAGGATTTGTCCAGAGTACACGCGATAAAGAAAACGATCCAAAAATTGTTAGATATGGGGCTGACCGTAGTCTTGATTTCACATTATAAGAGACCATCGATAGACGACGTTGGTAATCCAAAATTCTCTCTCAAGCAAGTTGCCGCGAAAGTCTCAAATGTTATCGGTCATGAGGTCTCCTTTTGTAGCGACTCCATCTTCGAGTGCGACCCAAAGAAGCTTTCTGGCAACCTCGTTCTCATGGAAAACCTCAGATTCTATGAGGGAGAAGCGAAAAATGAGCGCGAATTCGCCGCAAGGCTGGCTTGTTTTGGTGATATTTACGTAAATGATGCATTCTCAGTAGCTCACAGAAAACACGCATCGGTGTGCGAGATAACAAATTTCCTGCCTTCATTTTCAGGTCTTTCATTACAAAGGGAAGTAGACAATCTGTCAAAGCTAACAAGCACCGTCGAGGGTCCGTATACAGCAATTGTTGGAGGCTCCAAGATCGCCTCAAAAATCGAGGTTTTGCGAAAACTGTCAACAGCAGCCGATTACCTCATCATAGCAGGTGCAATGGGCAATACGTTCGTTGCAGCTCGTGGAGTAAACATGCAGGAGTCCATGGTAGAAGCGGATCAATTTCTAGTAGCTATGGAAGTCATGGAAACGGCCAAAGCGCAAATAATCCTGCCGATCGACGTCTCAATTTCGAGGAGCATCAAAGAAGCTGGATATAATTGTAATATCAATAAGATACCTCCAGGTTACTCTGGATTCGACATAGGGCAAGCAACCACCGATTTGATCATAGATGTTGTCGACAAATCACGGACTATATTGTGGAATGGTGCCCTTGGGGCCTTCGAATTTGCCAATTTTGATGGATCAACGAAACGTATCTCACAGCGTATCGCAGAACAAACAGCGAAAGGGCGTTTAATCTCCGTCATTGGTGGCGGTGAAACGATAGCATCAATCGGATCTCGCAAAGAGGAAATGACGTTCGTTTCGACGGCAGGAGGTGCCTTCTTGGAGTTCATTGCGGAATACGCACTTCCGGGACTCATTGCACTTGGATACCATAACTCATGTTCTTCTTAGACGAAAAATTTATAAGTTGAATACGGAGATATCTAGGCATTGCTCGGGGATAGAATATCGCCCTTGTTATCTGGCAAAAGCGCTAGGCCACTGATAATTGCGGCAATTCGCAAACAAATCGCCGAATTATAACTCTCAACCAAGCACGTCTCTAATTTTGTTACCAGATGCCGAACATCTATATCATTCTCAAAAACCTCTTTGTATGCAGGATTTCCATCTGTGTATACTATCCATACTTCGTTGATGTCAGAAACTTTATTCCATAATTTCTTCAACGTTGTGGAACTGGCGTCTCCAACCTCAAATCCAGCAAAACACAACCTGTTTCTATCAACAGCAGTCCATATGCGGACTTTATTGAGTTTTTTTTAACGTATGTGTAAAGTTCATCCATTTCTAATACTGGAATGGAATTGTGCTTCTTCTCTGAAATTAACTTTGCTCCAGCAAGTTTTAACCAGTGTATTATCAATTGATAGTTAACTTTTACACATAGAATCTTTTCCAATAGTCTAGCTGTACGTCTGAACCCACATCCTTCTAGATATATTGCTATTGCCGCATTTTTAACTGATTCAGGATACTTCTTCCTCAGATCTCCTTCTGTTTGGTTCATTCCACACGCCTTACACTTATACCTTTGCTTCTACTTCATAAATCCACTCTTACAGAATGCCTCGGTTCCACATCTTTTGCATATCATAACATATGCTTGTAGGGCAATCCCGCCGTGTTAGTCTGTCACTGAGTATGGCGACTGGTTAATCCTGAGTGTTGTCATCTCATCTGTATCTTTATCTGAAAATTTTCAGTTTTTTATCTTGAGATAGCAAGAACATTACGACATCCCATTCCTTACCAGTTGATTTCCATGTCTAGTAATTTGTCGTTACGTAGGATTTTGAGAGTGAACGACTGCTTGTCGAGCGTGTGATCCTCTGCGTTCTTATATGTTTTTGAATCCTTGATGATGTCATCATTAAATTTTAGGATGATATCTCCTGGCTGAAGGCCGGCACTATCAGCGACAGATTCCGGAATGATAGAGTCGATTTTGGCTCCAAATGTTTTATACTTGCCGGAAATCCTGAGGATCTTTATAACAGACTTCGGTATTTTTATATCGTTGGAGTCAACTACGGTGAGTCCCAGCTTCTCTCCATCTTGTCGAGCAAACGTGTCTGGGGCCACCTTCCTGGCAGCGTGTCTTACCACAGAGACTGGAATAGCAGTTGTGGTAGCGGCGTTCACAATGTCGCTTTCTGATATCACTGCTATGCCTACAAGTTTTCCGTTGAGATCTATGACTGCACCTCCCTCGTTTTCTGGGACTACTCCAGAACTTATAACGGAATTCTCCATTAATAGGATCGGCTTGCCATCGACCTTTTTATATGTGAGCTTTTCGACTAGGGCAGCATATATGTCAAAGTTGTTTCTTGAGTTGGCCGGTCTGGCAGGAGTAACAAAGTTTTCACCTTTAGCCTTCCCTATGACTATGGAGCCATTCTTTAGGACTCTGTCTTGGCCGTTGATAAGAGCGGCGTCATTCCCGAGTGGCATAAACTGAAATTTTTCGTCTCCTCTCGGAGTTATTCTCAAGAACGCTAGATTGATCTTCGGGAATAGCTTTACCACCTTGGCGCGGTATTCGTTCTGACCGATAGTGATCTGATGGTCTCTGACGTATTTCCTGGTTTCGCTGTTAACGGATACGATTATATCGTCCGCATTCATGATTCCGTTATATGTTGTGCAAATGATGCCATCCTGTGACAAGATTACCCCAGATGTTACACAGTACTTGCAGTGATGCTTTTTGAGACGTCTCTTCACGGCGGAATTGTATATCATCCCATTGTCTTCTGCGGACTTACTGATTGTATATATCAGAGCAACTGATCCAGCATTGCTCTTAACTAAGAACCTTGCTTCGTTCTTCTCTGCTTCTTCGGCAATTTCTGCAGTAGCCTTTTTCAATTGTCTTTCTGTGATAACTTTTGTTTCTGTGGGTGCCTCTCTGTCTTTTGAGAGCGCTTCCCCAGAAAACGTGGGGTATACCACCAGTAGATAGGCCAGAACAATTCGCGCTATCATGCATGGCGCTCCAAAACTACCCAGCTCTGCCGGGTAGGCTCGCTACTAGCCGAATGGACGCAGTTAATTCTTCCATTTGAAAATGTGGTCTCAGATATATGACAGACCTATACGAACCAGGTGCTCCAGGTACATCATATACATCAATTCTCCCTTCTCTAAGCGGGTACTCTGCCTTAATACTGGCTGGCGCATCGTCATTGAGTAGGATATATGAAGATAGCCAAGTGTTCAAGTAGTACTCTACATTCTCTTTTGTTAGGAATGAACCGATCTTATCTCTCATCAATACCTTGATGTAGTGGGCAAACCTGGATGCAGCCAAGATATACGTTATCCGCGCAGATATTGATGCATTTGCGTTTGCATCATCTAGGTTGTATATCTTTGGTTTCTGAGCGGTCTGGCCGCCAAAGAAAACCGCGAAATCGGATCCCTTGCAATAACAGAGGGAAATAAATCCGAGATCCCCCAGTTCCTTCTCCCTTCTGTCAGTGATTGCGACCTCTGTAGGGCACTTAACCGTTTTATCACCTTCGAGCGTCTTGAAGATATATGCTGGAAGTCCTTCCACCATACCTCCACCCTCCACGCCTCTTATTGCTGCAGTCCAACTGTATTTTGCGAATGCGTCGGTTATTCTTTGGCCAAGTGCATATGCTGGATTCCCCCAGCAAAATCTGTCTGTGTCACCAACGCCGACATCCTCAACAAAATTGAATTCTGCAACAGGCGATGTTTCAGGGCCATATGGTAGTCTCATTAAGATCCTTGGGAGCAGTAGAGCCACGTACCTGGAGTCCTCCGTGTTCCTGAATGAATTCCACTTTATGTAGTCTGGAGATTCAAATATTTTGGCCATATCTCTCGGATTAGGAAGATCTTCAAATTTGTCCATATTGAAGAATAGTGGAGATACAGCTGCCATGAATGGAGCGTGCGCCGCTGAAGCGACTCCTGAAATCTGCTCCATGAACTGGATATCCTGCGGGTGGTTTGTGAATAAAAAATCACCGATGAGACACGAGTACGGTGCTCCGCCAAACGTGCCATATTCCTCCTCATATACCTTTTTGAAAAGGGTGCTCTGATCAAATTCTATCGCCTTCGTTAGATCATCTCTTAGATCCTTGAGCGATACGTTCAGGAGTTTGATCTTTATCCTGGTGCCGGTCTCAGTGTTCATCACGAAATATTGCAGTCCTCTCCAGGATCCCTCTAGTTTTTGGAAATCTGGGTGATGCATAATCTCATTTACTTGAGCCGTCAAAAGCTCGTCAATTTCTGCTATTCTCCTCGTCAGAAAAGAAACAATACTCGCCTCCCGTGGAGGATCTTTTGCGTCCAGCATCTCATTCACAAATTCGGCGAGCAGATCAACAGCGAACTCTTCCTGTTCCGGAAACCTTGCCATCTTTCTTTCGTGTAAGAGAATGTCGAGGATCTTCGCCTCTTCAGGTATGATAATTATTTCATCTGACATCCTGGAATCTCCACTTTATAATCCCTACGTTTTAGCAGGCCCCGCCGGAGCCTCTGTGCGTTTCGCCATCTCTTCGTCCAACTCCTTCTTAAGTTTTTGTAGGTTATCGTTGTTTTTCATGATCTGAGTTAAAAGCGCCTCGAGCGCGTCGTTTCCATCCATTTTTGAGATTAAATTTTTGAATTTATTCCTTTTGTCATAAAGTTCTGCGAGAGATGGGACGTTCTTGGCCAAATTTTGCGGTTCGAAATCTTCCATACCTTTAAATCTTAGTTCCACACTGATCTCAGGATTTTCGTCAGATAGCCTGTTAGCAATGCGAATTACAAGCCGAGGGTTAATGATCTCCATGATTTCAGCAAAGTTATCTCTATCAATTTCAACAAACTTTCTATCCTTAAGTTTCGGAAGAGGATTTTCCGATTCGCCAGATAAGTCCGCCAAGACGCCGACCACAAACGGCAGCTCTTTTTTCTCGATAGCGTCGCCCAACTCAACATCATACGTTATGTGGACTCTCGGTCTCCTCACGCGATCCAATGTGTGTTGTCTGCTTTCAGCCATAAAACTTCCCTCAATTTTCTGTCAGAAGGGGCCATCTTCTTTTTTTCCACTATCCCAATCTACATTTTAAAATATAATCTGTTAAAATTCGGTTAACTCATCTGAAGATTTTTCAAAGGCGTGCAGCTTTTCGTTCATTTTCGAGACGTTTTTGCTCTAACTACAGTCTCCTCTTTATGCAGGATACGCCTAATATTGCCGAAATGCGTATATAGAGCGAATATGAGTACTGCAACAGCAAACGCTACGACATCGAGCTGCGTTTGCCCGGTGAAATAGCCGTATAGCGTCAGGATAGTGAATGAACCAACGAGCGCAGAAGAAGCTACGGATGAGATTTTAATGAACTTCGCGATCCCAGCCCAGATAGCGACCGAAATCAATGTAAAGATAGGTGATAGGACTAAAAAGATGCCGGCAGATGTAGCGACCCCCTTGCCGCCTCTAAACCGTAGCCAAATAGGATGTACATGTCCCACGATGCTACAAAACGCGGCGACCAGAGCGTATGGGTTGTCAGAGAACAGTCTCAGAAAAAGCGTAAAAACTATCCCCTTCGCAGCATCCGCTAACAGGGTGATAAGAGCCAGTTTCTTGTCGGCTGCCCTAAGGACGTTGGTTGCTCCAGTACTGTTTGATCCAAATTCCCTGAGATCGATTCCGGCCCCAAATTTCGCTAGTAAAAATCCGGAGGGAATCGATCCTATGAGATACCCAGTCAAGCACAACAACAACAGATTCATGAGTCTCGCAAAAATGTAATTTTCACAGATTCTAGCACTTTTGTATGATGCTGTTCAAAAAATCTAGCATGCGCCGTACGGGGGGCTGACACAGAGGTGCATCGTTTTCACGTTACAAGGCTTTAAATACGTGATTCAAAAATCAAGAATTTCTGATTTTAAGGAAGGCACTCCCTTGAAGAATCGCAGATATCTTCAAGGGTTCTGCATAATGGCCACCGCTATTGACCAGCGAAGCCAACCAATTTTAGGGCACAGGTGTCACACTGACCGAACAAGCGGATTTATTAAATTGCGACGGTAATACCTCAACAAGCATGTCAGATTCTGCCGCTCCCAGTCCAAATTGGTTACCCTTACCGTCTGCCTTAGAGTAAATGATAGCCACGTACCCTTTGGGAACGTACATTGATACCACGGGACTAGTCAGTGTTGTACATTTTCCGACTGGTGGCGTAACCTTGGTTCCGGTAAGTCCAGTCCCACTACTCAATGTAACAACCTTAGGGAGTTCTTCAATTTTTAAAGATGACGTTTTATCATTGAAATCGTTGCCAACGTACGTAGTGCTTTCCGTAAGAGTTTTTGAAGCTCCCTTGAAGCCGGTATCAGCGTACAACGTCACCTTGTATTTTTTGCCACCGACATCCGACATCTTGACAGAGCTGATTCTATCGTTGCCTATACCTTTCAATAATGTTGATGCATCGTGCTGCCCAACTGGCAATAGTTGTTTAACTCCTCCGTAGTTGCTATGCTCGTACACCGTAACGGGAAAAAATTCGACAAGCACTGATTTAATCTTGTCATTGTAGATTGAACTGAATGATGCTGTATCAGCAGTTAGTGCAAGTGCTGAACCTGTGCAGTTATCTCCGGTGTATAGCGTTACCTTGAAACCAAACGGTACTTTTACCGAGCTTGTCGTGTTGATTTTAACCCCCTTGTTTAGGACCGTGGAGTTATGTTTGCCAACGCCCAGGGCCTGGGATGTCCCCCGATAGTTGGAGTCGACATATAACGTGATATTTGCGTACACGCTAGAGAGCATGCTCACAAACAAGACAAATAAAAACATTCTGACTAGATTCATTGTTCCTCCCGCAACATATTTTCCGTCAAGCATCTTCAGTATAACATATTACCAATATTGAGATCAATTATTATTAGCTTCGGAAATTAGGTCAGTTCATACATCTTTCACAATTATGGTGTATATGTGGCTGCGGTATGGCCTGGAGGCAGTCGTTTTATCATTCCGACACCAGCGGATCTTGTTGTATATCTCTTCTCATAAGCGTATCCCCATCACTTCGTAGTGAGCTTTGTCGTTCCGTCCCAGTCTTCTGGTGGCTTCTTGGTGAATTCGCGGCATTTATTGATGAGTGGTATGATAGCTGTTGCTCTATCTGGGAAGTTCGTTTTTATCTCTTCGTACAGTCTTAAAGCGTCTTTAAACTCCTGATTTTGGTATAGCTCAAAGGCGTCTTTGGATTTCGAGCTAAGCCCTATGTACTCATAATACATATTTTCGTCTGCACTGCCTATTGCGCAGAGCGGCTCGAAAGCGATTACACCTCCCGTCCTCCCTTTGACTGCAACCTTGTCTATAACCCTGAATAGCACCTTTTTGCGGGCCAAGAATTCCACATTTTCGGATACGAGCACCTTGGTACTATAGATCTTATTCACCCCCTCCAGCCTTGCGGCTATGTTCACTGCATCTCCTATAGCAGTGAAGTTCATCCTATCACTGATTCCAATATTGCCTACGACGGCCGTGCCACAATGGATCCCAACTCTCGTTGGAAGCGACGGCTTCCCAAGTGTCTGCCATTTTTCGTGCAGATCTAGTACTACAGCCTGGCAATCAAGAGCTGCGTAACACGCATTAATCGCGTGATTATCATCGTGGTTAGGGGCTCCCCAGATCGCCATTATCGAATCACCTATGTACTTGTCTATCGTCCCGTTGTGCTCAACAATTTTGTGGGTAAGTGCCTCAAAATACTCAGATAGATGCAGTATGAGGTACTCTGCTGGGAGATTTTCAGATATTGTTGAAAATGCCTCTATATCGGAGAACAATATCGTAATTTCCTGGGCTCTGCCACCAAGAACGGGCTCTATTCCGTGTTTTAGGAGTTTTCTGACAAAATCCTTAGGAGCATACTTTGCAAACACGGATATGCTCAACTTAAGGGACGCCATCGCTTCAGAGAGCCGCCTTATTTCCATGATGTTTGATCTTTGGAATGGCGGGCAGTTATCCCAATCAAGTTCACCGATCGCCTTTGCAGATGTGCACAACGATGCTATTGGTCCAGATATCTGTTTTGACAAGAAGAACATTACAGCAAATGCCAAAAGGAATATGAACGTGGATATCAGCAGCATATCATTCTGCACTTGCTTAAATTCATCTGTAAAATCGGATTGCGGCGTAATGGATAGTATCGAAGCATCAAGTTTCGAGAGTCCCTGCGCTGATACCACGTATGGAGTTCCTGCAAATAGGAACGTGGTGTGTTCGCTACCTGCTCCGGCAAGTGCCCTCGAAGCAGTTGATAGCAACGCATCGTTCGCAGCTTCAATTTTTACGAGAGATAGACCATGTGAGCCACTGGCCCCAGACTTCGCAGCCACATCTATTTTTTCCGTGGAACTCAGAATCTCATTCTTTGAATTAACCAAATATATCTTTGAATGCGGCCCCATCTTGATGCTCTCTAGCTGATTTTTAAGATCCAACAATGAGAAATCCATAGCTATGACCCCGGCTGCCTTTCCATTTTTGTCGATTGCTAATGGCTTCGACAACGTCACACCAGGAACTCTCGAGAGCAGGAACATGCACGGATCACTCCACATCTTTTCCTTCTTCAGTTCTGCCTTGATGTACCATTCTCGTCTCACGGGGTCATAGAGTGCGTGATCCAAAATTTCTTCCTGTACTGCCTCAAAATCCTCGTTAAAGTACGTCCACTTTTCAACTGTTGCTGAATCTTCATTTACTATCTTCCTCACAATGTATCTTATATACGACGGAAGAGGTTTGTCTTTCTGTTTGCGAAAGGAGAGACGCTCAGTCGGGATCCTAGCTTGGATAAAATTGCCATCGCTTAAGCCAACGTAGAAGCTAAGGATATTTGGAACACGTTTGAGACTCTCTAGCAGCAGTCTTTCAAAAATTTCCACTTTATTGGGGGATTCGTGGTCATAGCTCTGCGACAAGACATCGATTATTACCTCAAGCTTTTCAAAACACGAATCAAGCCACCGAGTTGCCGCCACTGCAATTTTCTTTGAATAGCGTTCCTTCTCAAATTTCAGAATAATACTTGTATTTGAATGTGTGGAATATACGACCTCGCCGATCGCAGTAAGCCCAATCAGAACCGCGAAAGCGGTTAGTATGCTGACATTCATGCTCCTCTTCTTAAAGATCTTCATTTGTGCTCCACTCTTTAGAAAGGAATCCTGTCAACACGCTCGTTGCAATAAAAATTGAACGCACACAGTCATTCTATCGAAAATATATTAATTTTTAGTTAACTTGTAATACAAATCATTCTTTTTCACTTAGGCCTATCAGAGTGATACCGAGCGTCGATGGTGCCCGGAAGAAGACTCGAACTTCCACGGAGTTTCCCCCACACGCACCTGAAGCGTGCGCGTCTACCAATTCCACCACCCGGGCATATGGACATTCTACCGCATTATGCAGTTGAAAGTCTATATGGCCATGTGTGTAGCTTCTAAATCCTATGCGGAGCACCAGTCGTGGTACGCATCATCTATGGAATCTGTCTTTAAGCTTGTTCTGATATCTTCCATCAGAGTGTTCATTGTCTGAATATTGTGGATTGAGATCAGGGTTCCTGACAGGATCTCTTTGGCCTTGAGCAGGTGATGGATATATGCCCTTGTAAAGTTCTTACAAGTGTAGCATGTGCAGGAGCTGCTAATTGCGGAGTGATCACGCTCATATCTTGCATTATTGAGATTCATGTGGCGCTTGTTTATGTCTGGTAATTCTCTTCTTTTAACAATTACAGATCCGTGCCTGGCAATTCTGGTGGGATTCACACAGTCGAATGTATCTATTCCGCACTTAACACCGGCGAATATGTCTTCTATGCCACCTATGCCGAGGAGATGGGTATATCTCGTTCTATCGAGCATTTCACTGGTCATTGCGATTACGTCATACATTTCCTCCGATGTCTTGCCGAGAGAGCCCCCTATTGCATGTCCATTGAAGTTATGTTCATTTGCAAATCTTGCGCTTTCACTTCGTAGATCCTTGTATACCCCACCCTGTATTACAGCCAGAAGCGCCTGAGACCGATCTCCATATTTCTCGAGTGTCCGCATGGAGCTCATTGCCCATTTTTTGCTCTTTTCCATGGAATTGGCTGTATACAGCTTGTTCACGTGGTACGGCGTACACTCATCCATAGCAACCATGATATCCGCACCTAGGTCGATTTGTGTCCTTATAGACAGCTCCGGTGTTAGGGTAATTACAGTTCCATCAACATATGACCTAAATTGGGCATACGTATCTGTTAGTTTCAGCAACGTCTTCTTACCGATAAACTGCTGCGATCCCTTGATCTCAGCTTCAACACCGCCATAACCAAGGCTGAAAACCTGAAACCCACCGGAGTCAGTGAACATTGGCCCATGCCATCCTGTGAACTTGTGTAGTCCCCCTGCCTCTCTTATCAGGTCACCTCCTGGCTGTAGTAGCAGGTGATACGTATTGGAGAGAACCATCTGTGTGCCGGCATTCTTGACGTGATCCATCGTGACTCCCTTGATACTTGCCTTTGTTGCACAGAAAACGAAAGCAGGAGTGTTTACAACTCCGTGAGAAGTGTGAAGTTTGCCGAGTCGTGCACTCGTCTTTTTGCTACTAGCTAGGATATCAAACCTAAACACGCGTTTCTCACTGCAAAAAAATGAACAATAACAAGTCGCCGCATTCTAGCAGATTTTAAGCAAATTCGAAATAAAATAACCTCAGATTCGCGCAAGAAGGTAATTTGATAAAAGTGTATGAAAAGGCGACCAGCTGTGATGCAGTTTTGCAATGTATCTAGAAATGCCATAAATTTTCCTCTAACACCAGCCCCAGAGTTTTTTGTCAGAGTAAAGTCATAAGTTTATGCGTAAGTCCCGATAGAACCTCAGATTTGTCTTGCAAAAATGATGTTTTTCAATCAAACTGCGAGGAAGTTATATTAAATGTTATATGTGTGTGGTATGAGAGCGCCAGAAAGAATTATAAATATACAAGACGCCTTTTTAAATTATATGAGAAAAAATAAGCAGCCTGTTACTATTTTTTTGTTAAATGGCGTTAAGATCAGCGGAACAATCGCATGTTTTGATCAGCATTCGATTGTGATAAGGCGTGAAGGGTACACGCAGCTCCTTTACAAGCATGCTATCTCAACGTTCACCCCTCATGGAACCGTTAGTATATTCGACTGGAATAACCAGAGCCAGAATACGAGTGCGCGACACAGGGGCGCGCCGGGGTCTGATGACGAAGAGGATGATGAAAACATCGACGAGATAGCGATAGATTCAGAGGAATACGACTACGGAGACGGAGAGGAGTAGGCGGTTGGACTTTGATGTAGCCGTTATAGGCGGAGGTCCTGGAGGGTATGTTTGTGCTGTTAGGGCCGCTCAACTTGGTCTCAAAACCGTCGTGGTGGAAGAGGTAGGATTGGGAGGGACGTGTTTGCATCGTGGCTGCATACCGACCAAATCCCTACTGCAGACAGCTCACGTCAAGCGAATTATCGAATGTGCGGACGAATTTGGGATAGAGACACAATACAAAACGACGGACATACGCAAGGTAGTTGAACGTTCGGAGAAGGTCATAGCTATGCTCAATAGAGGCGTGGATGGGCTATTGGCCAGTGCAAGTGTGACAAAAATCGATGGACATGCTGAATTCTTGGACAAAACTACCATCAGTATTTCGTGCAAAGATGGAAGCACACAAAGCGTTACAGCGTCAAACATAGTGATCGCTACTGGTGCAGTCCCAAGGTCAATCGGCGGCCTCGAGTCGCTCGTAACGAAGAACCTTGTCTGGACCTCAAAGGAAGCCCTCAAGCCGGACACCATCCCACAGGCTCTGCTCATACTAGGATCTGGGGCAATAGGTATCGAGCTCGCATCTTTCTACAACGCAATGGGCTCTGAAGTGACTGTTGTCGAGATACAGGACAGGATCCTTACCCAGGAGGACGCAGATATATCAGAGGAAGCCAGAAAAGCTTTCTCCAAGCAAGGTATCAAGATTATGACAGGAACAAATGCTAGCATGTTTGTCGAAGAGGCAGGCAGGGTATCGGCCGAACTCAGAAATTCCGGTGAAACCATAGCAAAGTGTGCTGTGTTCGACAAGGTCATAGTGGCAATAGGAGTGGTTCCCAATACGCAGAATCTTGGTCTAGATAGGATCGGCGTAAAAACGAAGCCTAACGGGGCGATAGAGGTTTTTGATCATCAAGAGACGAGTGTTAAGAACATCTTCGCGATAGGTGATGTAACTGAAGCTCCGTGGTTGGCTCACAAAGCCTCTAGGGAAGGTATTATAGCGGCCGAGAAGATTGCCAATTTACAGGTAATAACCCCGATAAATCTGCAGGCAATTCCGTCGTGTATATACTCATATCCGCAAATCGCATCAATCGGAATGACAGAGGAAATGGCGAGAGAAGTTTGTAAGAATATCAGGGTTGGGCGTTCATATTTCAGGGCGAATGGTAGGGCGCTAACCGCAGGCGAGCCTGATGGCTTCGTTAAGGTAATTTTCGAGAGCGCGACCGGAGAGCTGCTGGGGGCCCATATGGTAGGAGCCGAAGTCACCGAGCTACTCCCTATTTTCTCGTTGGCCATCGCCTCGGAGCTGACTGAGAAGGAAATATTGACAACCGTATTTCCGCATCCAACTCTGTCTGAGTGCCTGCAGGAAGCCGTTATTTCTTGCTCTTAGATAGATCCCTCTCCGGCGCCCCCATCACTTCGTGTCAGCAGGCTTTATCACACCATCTGTGTCCAGTATCCATTTCGTTTTGTCATCATTGTCTATGATGATCACGGGTTGCGTTGGTTTCCCAAGCGTATTGAT
>JAIRMJ010000012.1 GCA_031258785.1 Holosporales bacterium
TATAGTATATAATAGTGATACTATTATAACTAGTGGCAATACAGTAACAGTAGGAGGTAGTGAGACTATAACTGTAACACCAGGTAAGGTACTAACTATAGGAGGTAAGTTAGAGATAGCACCATATGCATCTACAGTACTATTTATTCCTCCTGGCCTTGTAGATATAAAAGCCATAACTGGTAGGGAGAATGGGATAGTATATATAGGTCATAAGAGTGGGTATGAAGGTCTAGATGCCATAGTTATAACTAAGGATGATACTGGCACGAGTAAACGGGGGTTGGTAGCTGAGGGATATAGTAGATTTGCTACCGGTAAGAAGTTCTATAGGTGCGCTGCTATCGTCACCAGTAAGCTTAAGATATCCAGCATATCTGGCGAAAAGAGTAGTGGGTATTATATAGCTAAGAGTGAGTTTGAGGATAATAGTAGTGAGAGTGGAAGTAATCTTACTGGTGAACCATATATGCTTGGGGTAACATATTCCCTTACCTACTACTTCAACATCGTTAGCCCTATGACTGACTACAACCCATCTAACTGGAAGTTATGGAGTGATGTAGAAGATCAGTTTGTATCTAATTACCCATATCTACATTGTTATGGTGCATGGTATCAGTTTGGTAATACACCATCCTCTACAACAGTTGGCTATTCCAAATATTACCATATATTCCGTAAAAATCTCACACAGGTTTCTGATAACATATATCAAGGTAATGGTACATACCTATATAAATATAACTATGTATACTATACGTTATTCCCTTTATGGGATGAGTCTACACATAGTGATAATATAACTAGTAGGAATAATGGTATGGTATATATAAAGGACACGAATAAGGCGGCTATGGTTGTAAATCAACTCTATACCACAGGTGATCCAAATGGGCGGTGTGAAACATATAAGAGGGGTGATACTGCTAATAACTTTACTAGGAAGGATTCTAGCAAAATTGCCAATCCAAAATCTATTCCCCTCCAGACTATAGATGGCAAATACTATGTAGCTTATGGTGATGATGGTGAAAGTATTAATTTGGGTGCTGGACTGCCATATTGGATGTATGACGGCGCCCTCGTATCACATAACTTCTCAAACTACGATCCCTCCTTGTGGCAGGAAGTATCCACTTCTGGAGATGCTTTTGTGAACATGGTTACATGGCCGGAGTGATAACATGCAGCCGCTGGCGGCATGCATTATTTTGTTCTCCATTTAACGCTCTCTTAACACTCCTCATGCGATAATAGTGATATATGGAGGAAATGTTTGAAGGAAGAAAACAATGAATATAAATAGAGTAAACAGCGGCGCTTATATCTATATCCTCTTATGTATACTGCTAAGTACTATAACATGTAATAGTAGTATGGTATGTGAGAGTGATACTACTATAGCTGCTGGTAGTACAGTAACAATAGGAGGCAGTGAGACCATAACTGTAGCTTCAGGTAAGAAGCTGGTTGTAGAAGGTACTTTGGAGATAGCACCATATGTACCAGGAGGTGGGACTGTCATTATTGATATTGGCTTTGTGGAGGATTGATACCTGCCTACCGCCAGGCGCTGCTGATCGATCCATTTCACATACGGCCGCCGAATTTCATGCCTGGCAATCCATCCGGAAACCGCAGCATCATCGTCTTGACTTGTTTAAATTGATTGACGAGACGATTTACGTCAGCTACTTGCTGACCACTGCCCGCAGCTATCCTACGTCTCCTTGAGGCATTGAGTATGTCAGGGGCTTGAAGATGTCCAAGTTCATATAGATGTGAGACAAAAGTGGCGTGTTTAGACCTCAATACTTGGTCGGGAAGAGCGGATTCGAACCGCCGACCCCTATCCCCCCAGAATAGTGCGCTAACCAGACTGCGCTACTTCCCGTTGTTGCTTAAGTTATGTTCGCTACTTGTTTTTCCTGCTCGTCTGTCTCAGTGTATCGCTTAATACGTAGGTACAGCAGCAGAGGTGATGCTATGAAGATGGAGGAAAATGTGCCCACTATCAGTCCCACCATAATTGGCAACGCGAAGTTAGCTATCACGTTACCTCCAAATAGGTAGAGAGCCAAGATCGCTAATAGAGTTGTAGTCGCTGTGAGTGTGGTGCGCGACAGTGTCTCATTTAAACTTTGATTGATAAGGTCCCCGAGGTCCATGCGTTTATACTTCTTCAGGTTCTCCCGGATACGGTCGAAGATCACGACTGTGTCGTTGATTGAGTAGCTAGCCGTCAGCAAGACCGCAGTGACAGATGTCTCTGAGAATTCCAGAGGAAATATCGCGAACATGCCGAATATGATCGCGCAGTCATGTATCAAGGCAGCGATTGCACATATCCCGAACTGCCACTCGAAGCGGATCGCTATGTAACACAGCATCGCCAGCAGAGCGAACGCAACCGCCTTAATCGCATTGTCCACAAGTTCGCTGCCAACTTTGGGCCCTACGGTTTCTACTCTCTTATACGTTACACCTGTTCCGAGAGAATCTTTCACTTTCTGTATAGCCGCAGCCTGGCCCTTGCCTTCCTCTGATTTTCCGAGCCTGATTAGCAGCTCCTCCTTGTTGCCAAACTGCTGTATGGAGACGTCACCTAATCCCAGAGAGCCAAGTCGTTCTCTTAGGTCATGCACATCCGGTTCCTTGGGCATTCTCACCTCAAATATGTAGCCACCTTTGAAATCGATGCTATAGTTTAGCCCCTTCAACAGAATTGATGTTAGACATATGCCTACCACAATTACGGCCAAGGACAGCAGATATTTACTCCTCCCGACTATATCGATTTTCGTTTCATATGGTATCAGGTGGAGACGCCTCACAGCCAGTTCCTCCAGTCAGGGTTATATTTCAATCTTGCCTCCTCTATTTTTACCCATCCAGATGCCTATGATCGCCTTCGTTAATGCAAATGTCGTGAACAGCGATATTATCGATCCTAACGCCAGTGTTACGGCAAACCCGCGTATTGGTCCAGATCCAAATTCGTATAGTACCGCGGCTCCTATTATCGTTGTTAGGTTTGAGTCGACTATCGTGGTCATGGCGAGTTTATATCCTCGCGTTATAGCCACAATCGCGCTGATTCCATGTCTGATCTCCTCTCTTATGCGTTCATATATCAAAACATTTGAGTCAACTGCCATTCCTATGGTTAGGGCTATACCGGCTATGCCAGGGAGCGTCAATGTCGCTCCAAGCAACGTCAAACATGCAAAGAGCAACATGATATTCGCAGTGAGTGTAATAACTGAAAATGCACCGAATCTGCCGTATGAGGCAATCATGAACGCAGCAACGAAGAGAAATGCAAATAGAGTAGCGTTCTTTCCATGCGTTATAGAGTCTGCTCCAAGGCTGGGGCCTACATTACGTTCTTCAACGACGGTTAATGGGGCTGGCAGTGATCCAGCCCTTAAGAGCAACGCCAGTTGTGTAGCTTCTTCCATTGAGAAGTTCCCCGTGATCTGTGCATTCCCGTCGTTTAAAACCGTCGTGAAACGCGGGGCGCTGAGAACACGACCATCTAAAACCATTGCAAACTGCTTGCCGAGGTACTGCTTGGAGAGTTCTGCTATTTTGCGCCTTCCATCCATAGAGTCAAACTTCAGGGATACTGCAGGCAGGCCGGTTTGGTGGTCCATTGAGACTTGAGCATCTATTAACGATTTACCAGTCAGTGCATATTGATTCTTTACAGGGACGTAAAGCGTCCCTCCTTCGTATTCGTTGTTTGGCAGAAATGTTACACCTGGCTTCGTGGGCAGTGTTTGTACTTCGCCATCTTTGATGTAGACCGACTGCAATTCCTCGTCTACCGCGTTAAATGTTAGCAACGCAGTTTTGCCAAGTAGCCTTTTGACTTCTGCTGGGTCCTCGACTCCAGGGAGCTGAACAACGATTCTGTCACGTCCTTGGCGCAGAATTGTCGGTTCCTTCGTGCCAGATTCGTCAATTCTGTGGCGGATGACTTCGATAGATTCGTCCACTATATGTTTTTCAAATTTCGCCATATATCCCTGAGATAGCGTGGCTGTGACCTCGCTGCCAGCTATTTTTATTTCTAGTTCCTGCTCGATTTTCAAAAGCAGTTTTTCAACAGCCTCGGCATCCTTCTCGTTCTGTAGCGTGACGATGATCCTGTAGGCTCCCCCAATTTGTTGCACGATGATCCTTTTGTAGCGTATGTGTTTTTGTCGAAGCTGTCTCCTTGCTTCATCCACTACGTTTTCTTGTCTTTCCTTTTCTACTGATTTTAGGTCTACCTCAAGTTGGATGTGGGAGCCGCCTCTGAGCTCAAGCCCGAGGTTCACCGTCTGTTGTAGAGCCGTCGGTAGCTTCTCATAGACTGTTTTGCTGAGAAACGTCGGGAGGGACACAATAATTCCTACCATACAGACCGCTATGGTCGTCGCAAACCCAATCCTCGATGGTTGAATCATATCGCTATCTATGTCTAAGCGGATCTCTCATTTATTACCGCTTCTTTTTCGCCGGTAATCGCCTATATCCAGCCTTTTTTGATTTTGTCACTGGTGTCGATTCATCTGTGGCATCGGTCGCCTTTGATACCTTGCTTTTGTTTTCGTCCACAGCAGATGCGGTTTCTTTACTTGACGGTTGATGCTGTGTAGCTGCGGCCTCTGCTGTGATTTTATGTGCAATGGTAGATTTTACAAATTTACACTGCACTCCATCCGCTATCTCGAGTATGATTTCCTGATCATTTGGAATCTTTTGAACTGTTGCTATAATTCCACTATTTGTTACAACCTTATCGCCTTTTTTGATCGAGGCCACAAGCTCCTGATGCTGCTTCTGTCGTTTTTGTTGAGGCCTCATAAGTAGGAAGTATAGTATTGCTATAAACGCTACTAGCATCAAGAATGAGGTCCAGCCGTCCCCCTTTGTGGTATTTCCGTCTGCCAGCGCGTTCCCTATAAACAGTATCATTTTGCTTTCCTAGACAATTTTATTTTTTCATGAGTGTAGTCTAGCAATTTTCTCACTATTGAGGAAGAAGTTTTTCAGGATCCACAGCTTTTCGCCCCTTCCCAGACAGATCGCTGATCTCAAAATACAACTGCGGGCCATTGGCGATGGCGCCACTTTGCCCAGATTTGCCGATAACTGAGTTTTGTTTCACTTTTTGACCAACCTTGACAGACGCCTCTTTTAAGTTTGAATATATCGACATCGTCCTGAGATGCGGATGTTTGATAACTATGGTTACTCCGTAAGCTGCGGCGTCACCGCCAGGAACCCCAGCTATCTTTACAATTCCATTTGCCACTGCCTTTACTGGAGTTCCCACCGAGGCTTCCATCACAATGCCATCAGAATCTCCCTCTTTGAATGTTTGCGTTATCCTGTTGACGCCATTCTCGATCGGCCATACATAATCTGATTTCTTTTGTTTAGGCTGCTCATTTGTACTTTTCAGCAACTTTTCTTCGTCATTCAGTTGCTCCTCATCGCCAGCTGGGTCCTCGTCCTGTGGCTTCTGCTCAGGCTGGGAAGTTTTATCGTCAGTTTGAGGAGTTTGTTGCGCATTTTGGCCGTCTTCCACCTTGGGAACGATGACTAATCGCTGCCCGTCATAGAGCTGGTACGGAGGCTCCAGCTTGTTTAGTTTCACGAGATCCTCTCGCTTCATAGCATACTTCGTAGCGACTGATCCAACTGTGTCTCCTTCACCGACTGTGTGGTACGGCTCAACCCGCTCGATCTGCACTACCTCGGGAGGTTCATCTTGATTTCCAGTGCAGCCTGCCAGAACAAGGCAACACAGGCACGCCCAGGTCGCGCGGTTTGTCATCAGGCTACTCATTAAACAAGTCCTTCAGTGTTTGAATCGAGCCCATCGCAGTCATATCAAGCGATATTGGAGTGATCGACACATAGCCATTGTGGACGGCCCCGAGATCAGTCTCCATATCAATGTGATTCTCATTCTTTCTATAATCTGCCGGGCCTATCCAGAAGTACGGGTCTCCCCTCGGATCAACCGACTGTATGACGTGGTCTTCGATTGCGCGCACTCCTTGCCTTGTGATCTTTATACCCCTGACATCCTCGACATTTCCAGATGGAAAGTTTACATTCAGCAATATTCCTTTCTGAAATGAGAAGCTCTGCATGATCGTCGTCAGTATTATTGGAGCAAACTTCTGGGCTATATCCCAGGTTATACCGCCATCATGTCTCATTTTCTGACTAAATGCTATTGATGGTATTCCAAGGAGACAAGCCTCCATTGCTGCTGCTACTGTTCCTGAGTATGTTATATCCTCTGCTAAGTTTGAATCGAAATTGATCCCCGAAAGTACGAAATCTGGTTTCTCACTTACAATGTGTCTCAAAGCCATCACGACACTGTCCGTTGGAGTGCCACTAACTGAGAAATGTCTCTCGTCGTGTTCGACCAGCCTGAGAGGGGATTTTAAGGTTAACGAATGCCCGGCTCCGCTCATATTGGAGTCCGGAGCCACAACTACTACGTCATCAGTAAACTGGATGGCGACCTCCTCTAGGACCTTAATGCCTGGGGCTCCTATCCCGTCATCATTACTAATCAGAATCTTCATATACTAAACTCTTCCGTCAAATACCGAACTATAAGGTTTAATCTCAAAATACCGGCATACGTCAAAACAACACCGTCTGCATTCGCCATTATATATGAGTTTTCCTCGAGCTTCGCCAGCTTATTTTGCAAACCGTACTTAATTTTTGTCACTTTATCAAAAGTTGCTGGGCATATGCCACACATGGCACGCAATCCCATAATAGTCCTTTCTTTAAATTCATCGTCCTTTGATAGAGTCTCCACATCAAACCTCGGGGTCAAGGCCCACTCCCGCCAGGCCTGCACATCCTCGATTTGTGCGATAGCAATCTTTTCGCTCATAAGTTTCTCTGGTTTTTTGTTAAATGAGATCCTTGAATGCGATCCCGGCCCTATCCCGTAATAATCTTCGTATCTCCAATATGACAAGTTGTGCTTACCATAATTGGGATTGCCACCCGGATGTGTTCGGAAAATCGCTCCATCAGGTCGTTGAGAGTAATCGTTCATTTTCGCAAAATTAGACACTTCATACAGCTCAAAGCCACATTCCTCAGCGATTGTGATTGTATTTTCAAAAAATTCGCTTGAATCGCTTATGGAGGGAAGCATATTGGAATCTATGAGGTGTTTTAACTTAGTACCATCCTCGATGATTAGTTCATACAAAGATACGTGATTGACTGGTAGCTGTAGCACCGTGCGCAACTCTTCCTGCCATGAGGCAACGGTCTGGTGCGGCCTATTGTATATCATATCGATTGAAACATTACTGAATACCTCCGTCATGTCCAGCACGCAGCTGATGGCGTCGTTTGCACTGTGTATTCTACCGAGCATTTGCAGGTCTTCGTCAATTATCGATTGCACGCCGATTGATAGCCTATTGACTCCGATATCGCGCAAATCACGAGCTTTTCCACTGTCGATCGTCCTCGGATTCGCCTCAAGCGTTATCTCTACGTCTTCTACCAGCTTGCAGTGCTTCTGTACGGTGTTCAGCAAGTTGTCTATAAACCACTGAGGAACGAGCGATGGGGTTCCGCCGCCGAAATATATACTCGTTATGGACACGTCGCGCAGGCCGAATCCATCCATGTAGCTCAAGAGCACATTTTTGTACAGTTTACCCCACTCGGCGAAGTCTTCATTCCCAGTACATGGTATACTGACAAAATCGCAGTAGTGGCACTTCGAGAGGCAGAATGGCCAATGGATGTATACAGTGCTCACAGCATCTTTGCTATTTGGACAGCATTCAGGGCGGCACCTTTGCGTACGTTGTCTGAGACACACCAAAAGCTGAGTGCTTCCTCGATTGTTGGGTGCTTCCTCATCCTACTGACGAAGACGGCATCTTTAGAAGCTGCATCAATTGGAGTTGAGTATACGTATTCCTCAGGCTCGTCCATGAGAGCTAGCCCGCTGAACCTTCCTACAGCCTGCCTGGCGACCTCCAAGTCTGTCTTTTCATGAAATTTTGCAAAAACTGATACTGCATGCCCAACTATGACTGGCACCCTCACGCACGTAGCTGTGATGTCTATATCATCTATGCTGAGTATTTTCTTGGTTTCATTCATCATTTTGAGCTCTTCTTTCGTGTAGAGCGAATCCGTAAATACGTCGATTTGCGGGATCAGATTGAATGCTATCTGTCTTTTAAAATGGTGTGGCTTGATCTCAGTACCGGATATGCAGGCTCTTGTCTGCTCCATGAGTTCATCTACACCCTTCTGTCCCGCACCAGAGGTTGCTTGGTACGTTGATATCACAACTTCCTCCAATTGAAATATGTCATGCAGTGGTTTCAACACCATGACCATTTGTATCGTTGAGCAATTTGGATTCGAGATTATGGATTTATTTTCATACTTGCGGATATCGGCGAAGTTTATCTCTGGGACAATCAACGGCACGTTAGGATCCATCCTGAAGCAGGACGTGTTGTCTATCACGGTACAGCCAGCTGCAGCAGCAATTGGAGCATAGACCCTTGATACATCACCTCCAGCTGAAAATAAAGCTATATCAATACCGCTAAAATCCATCTTTTCCAGATCCGTAACACACAGCTTGGAATCGTCATAATTGATGAAGCCACCTGCAGATCTGGAAGACGCAATTGCCGAGATGTTCTGCGCCGAGACCCCCTCATCACGCAGGATAGATAGCATCTCGCGGCCGACCCTTCCTGTCGCTCCAACAACCGCCAATATTTTGTTTTTCATTGTCCCTCGAAAGAGAATTGCACGAAACTGCATTATTTTATACCAATTTAATGTACCATGTCGCAGTTTGCAACAGGGCTACTAGGTATTATTATTGCAACCCTAGTACCATCCTGTATCCTGTATCCTGTATCCTGTATCCTGTATGCATTGTGCTTATTTGCGCTGTATTATACAAAACTGCTTGTTGTTATTTTCAACTTGACTTTGTCAATAAGGCTCCTGCAAAAGCTTTTTTAAAATCGTCGCTACATTTTGGGGGTCAATTTGGTATTCGGACACACTTAAATCGTGCTGTACGAAGCTTATAGTGGGAAATTTTTTTAGAATGC
>JAIRMJ010000042.1 GCA_031258785.1 Holosporales bacterium
CTGTATAGTACCATTTCGTGCTGTATTAGGCAATCCCGTCATTATTTACGGATTCCAATCACATATGCCAAAATGTGACCCATCTCACGTCTATATCATGCTGTTTCTTTGGTACTATCAGGTGATATAGGCTATCCATTCTCCTGTGGCAGATGACATAATGAACTCGGGCACAGGTCTATTATTTAATTGAGACGGACCGTTTTTTTCGCTAGTATGATACGGCGTTCGGAGTAGTTTTGATGGTAAGATTAAACGTATGGTGAAGAAGCGCGACCATTATCTAACAGAGGAGCAGCTGGAATATTTTCGAAGCAAGCTTCTGAACTGGAAGATGGAGCTCGTGAAGGAGAGCGAGGAAGCTAGGGTAATGCTCGAAGAGAACCGTCTTGAGCCAGATATAATTGATTCCGCCTGCAACGTGCTTCAGCAGAACTTTGAGCTTCGTACGAAGGATAGAGCCAGGAAGCTGATACACAAGATCGATCAAGCGATTGCAAAGATTGACAACGGGACATATGGATACTGCGAGCAAACAGGGGAGCCCATAGGCCTAAAGAGGCTGGAAGCTCGGCCTATAGCAGCATTCTGCATAGAGGCTCAGGAGAGGCACGAAAAGATGGAGAGGGACTACAGAGAAGACGCTCTTGATGAGTGAGAAGAGATGTAGTTTTGTGGCTGTCGTAGGCCAGCCTAACGCCGGCAAATCCACACTTGTAAACACTGTGGTTGGCGAAAAGGTTTCCATAGTTTCGCATAAGATTCAAACGACCAGAATGCAGGTACGCGGAATTGCAGCTATAGGCCGCAATTCTCAGGTTGTTTTCATTGATACTCCGGGTTTTTGCCAGTCCAGAACGCCTCTTGAAAGTGTAATCGCCGGCAACTTCAAATCGTCGCTGAATGGTGTGGATCTGGCGCTCGTCCTCATAGATGCATCCGCAAAGTACGATGAATCCTCGTTATCGATTCTTCAGTTACTTCAACAAAAGAAGATCAACACAGTCGTTGTCATAAACAAGGTAGACATCGCTAAAAAGGAAAATATTTTGCGTGTAGCTAGCGCACTGGCAGGTCACACATTCCTAAAGAAAGTTTTTATGATATCTGCTCTTACAGGAGACGGAATTGAAGACCTTAAGGAGTTTCTTGCCGAAGACGCGCCGATTGGTCCGTGGATGTACGCACCAGGCCAAGCGACAGATATGACCACAACTCTTAGGCTTGCCGAGATTACGCGTGAAAAGATATTTGAGAGGATGGAAAAGGAGATTCCATACAGCATATATGTCGAGACGGAGCTATTCAAAGAAACAGAGAAAAAAGCCAGGATATATCAATCCATTGTTGTTATGAAGGATTCGCAGAAGGGTATCATATTGGGGCGAAACGGCTTAATGATCAAAGAGATAAAAGAGGCCTCGATTGCCGATATGAGAAATTTACTAGGAAAGAAAATTGAACTAAGATTGTTCGTGAAGGTTAGGACCAAGTGGGCCACAAGCAGAATTCACCTCCAAAATGCCGGAATTATTGATTAACCAATACCTCGACAAGATCGTTTTCTCCGTGCTGGCAGTTGCCGTGCTATTCTTCTCGTCTGCCGCCATTCTATTTAACGACACAAGGACAGCCGTCGCCAATTTCCTCGCAGCTAGCATCTCAGTAGCTGGCTTAATAGCCTTGCTGAGCAACACTGTGATAGCAATCGTGATCGCTGTGATATACGTCTCAGTATGCTCTCTCTTCTTGTTAATCCCTTCTAGAGACGATCACCGAGTCGCTGGATTACTACCAATAAAAACCCTGCTCATTGCCGTCTCTGCAGCAATCCTAACGGCTTTTCTGGTTTGTATGCACTTTAAAACCGTGACTATCGTCGAAATGGAGACAGAACACTACTCCGGTATTGCCGGCATATCCCTGCTCATGTCTCTTGTGTTTATCTTGGTAATAGCCGGCATCGTATCCATCTGGGATCACAGGAAGCAAGCATGACACACGCACACTCTCGATATTGAGGTGTCCCAATGATGATATAGATGCCCCTCGAGAGTCGCCACAATTCAGCCGGTGTCAGTGGTACTTCTCACATGCTATCTTCGGAGAAGTGGGAACATGCTCACCATAGGGACAACCATTGCCATTTCTATTAGAATTTTTTCATATTTTCAGCACACATTCGCCGCAGTCGTTCCTGTGTTTCACCATACATTATGGTGCCCCAGCTACGCCTGCAGATCTGACTACTCTCCATCAGAAAGATGACGAAAATCCGATCAGCAATCTGTACTGCTCATCGTATTTCTCTTTCCGCACTGGTATTGCGTATGTCACCTTCACAGGTCCAAATGGCGTCATAAGAGTTATCCCGCACCCGATTGACTGCCGGATTTTACCCCTATCTAATATCTTATGCGCAACCACGGTCTCATCAATTTGCACAGTTGGTGTCACACTTTTATTTTCCACTGTTACCTTAGGATACTTTTCCCCGTTATGCTCTATTGTCTCTCCATTTGTATTTGGGACAAGTATATCCTTTCCTTTGTATACGGCTCCCCGTACCGTGCCGATATCCGTGAATACAAAGCCGTATAATTGCAGTTCTTCTGGCATGCCTAGTGAGCACATATATTCAAACACCATCATGTAGTACTGCCTGCCTCCAAGATAGTCTCTGTATAGTTTGTTGCCGGCTGTGTTGTCACCAGATTTTGCTGAATTTCGTATTGTCGCAGACATTGGGCCAAAGCCAGCATATTCAAAGCCTCTGAACGATTCATATCCAAGTGCGAATCCGTCGATTATATGAGGCCCCCTGCCACCACATTTGCTCAGTAACCCGGCAGAGACAGATAATGTAAGGACGCTTTTCCTGAATAGAGGAATTTTATACGTTGCTTTTATTTCATTCTTCAAATGCTTCGCTTTGCCTCCCAGACCAGCCCACGTCGTTGTCAGGCCAATTCGGAATGAGCCTTTTAGCCCTCTCATGAAATACGTGTGATAGCTGATTGTGTGTTTAATTGCAGACAGGCCGCATCTACCATCTCTGTCCTTGTAATCCGGCCCTTGCAGAGTCTGATATTTGATAAGTGGCGAAGCCTGGTCAGTTACACCATCGAATTTCCTTGATGCGCATTCGTATTCCCAGCTTTGCATAAAATTTGAATTGAGATCATACGAAATCCCTATCGAGCCGCCTAATTCTTTTGTATCGAAACAGTCCCAACTCGAGCTTACGTACCTATATCCAGATACGGACCCTGTAATGTCAGTGTCGAGTAGTCGTGGGTCACTCACCGTTGCCTGAACATTGTTGAAGATCCTGAATTTATCTTTTCTTGGGACTTTTGTCGTCTTCCCGTCCGACGTCTCTACGCGGCTTGTCCCAGACTTTGCCTTGCCAGAGCCCAAGAATAAGCTAAGCGCCTTTCCTGTACCGAAGAAGTTCATCTCAGAATAAGAGAGCTCGACTCCGATGCCACCAGTCGTTGAGTAACTCGCGCTTGCCATCGCTTCTGCTGTCGGAGTCTCCTCAACTGTTACTATGAGTACGTATTTATCCGGAGAGTTCGGATCTTGCACATTTGTCAGTTCGACCTTTTTGAAGAACCCGAGGTTCTTTAACCTGTTTTCGGCCTCTTTTGCTAGAGTCTGGTTGTACATATCTCCTTCTTCCATACCGATTTCGCGGCGTATGACGTGATCTCTTGTCTTGTTGTTTCCCTTTATCACGATCTTGGAG
Organism: Holosporales bacterium; assembly: GCA_031258785.1. GTDB lineage: Bacteria > Pseudomonadota > Alphaproteobacteria > RUG11792 > RUG11792 > JAIRMJ01. The sequence goes on from JAIRMJ010000042.1 coordinate 3,752, forward strand.
ATATATATCTTTTCGCTCTCGACGAGCTCGTATACGACGTCTATAGTACGTTTTGTAGCGTTCTGCGTTGTTTTGGGAACAACGTTCACTGCAGATACGCCGAAGGCCAATGACTGCTTGGATATTTTTACAGCATCAGCCTCTATCAGTGAAGCGTCATATCTCTCATTTGTCCTTGCATAGAAGTCCTTCTTAATGGCATCAGCCTTCAGTGTAGACACCCTGGACTTGATGCTGACACTCCCAAATGTGAACAGCTCACCTTCCTCGATAACAAAATTTAGATGATATGACTTCCTATCCGTTGACAGCTCGGCAGTTGCCGATACAACCCTAGCGTTCGCATATCCATTGTCCCTGTAGTATTTTTCTATCGCTATCTTGTCTTCCTCAAATCTCTCGGGGTCATGGATATCATCAGTTACAAAAAACCTAAACCACATATAGATCTTGGACTGCATGACATCTTTTAATGTGGATGCAGAAATGTTGTTATTCCCTTGGAACGTTATCCTTCTGATGTACGCGGTTGTCCCTTCATTGATTTCAAATACCAGATTTACCCTATTGTCTGGGAGCCTTATAATCTTCGGATTCACCGATGCATTATGCCTCCCCAGCTTCCTATACATCTCAAGGAGCCCCTGCTGAATTTCCCTAATCTTAGCTGGAGACAGGGTCTCCCGAGGTTTCAATTTGATGGCATCATTTATTGTCTTATCTGAGAGCTTGGAATTTCCTTCATAGGATATCTTGTTTATGGTGGGATATTCCTTAACCTTGACAAGGAGCTTTTGACCTTTAACGCTCACTCCAACTTTTTCAAAGAATCCAGTTTTATTTAGCGCCTTGGTTGCAGCATTTATGTCGTCTACACTGCATTCGTCCCCCTTTTGGATCGGGAGGTAAGCAACAATCGTTTCAGGATCAATTCGCTGGTTTCCTTCACAAACGATATCAGAGACCTGGAACGCCCCCGCTTTTCCAATAATGCACACAGCAGCGAACCCGCACTTACTTATCTTTTCCATTATTTTCATCTGAACAAACTCTCCACCCAAACAAAGAACTTACATTTCTCAAGATCATTCCAAAGACCCAGCACCAATAAACAGCCAACAACCACCATCCCCGTTAGGTATACAGTTTCGACTGCCTTTTTCGGCAATGGCCTGCCGACTATCCACTCGATACAGGATAGTATAATTGCTCCACCATCTAAAACAGGTATCGGTAACACATTGATCGCTCCCAGCATAACAGAAATCATTGCTATCATGTATACATATGCCGCTACCCCTTGCTCCGCGCTACTTGATGTTAAGCTAAACACCGAAATTATCCCTCCTAAATTTTGTACATTAGCCTTGCCCACCAGCATCTTCGCCACTGCCGCGATGTTGTCGCGCGCGATAGAATACGTAGCAATTGCAGCATGGGCCAACGCCCGAAGAATCCCAACTCTCTCGGAAAATATATGCATTGGAGCCACACCTAGCACCGACCATGCCTTCCTCGTCGCGCCATCTCCATCGTACATCTTCACTGTGACTTCCTGTACCTGCTCGCCTCGTTTTACCCGCAACTTGAGTTCCTTTCCCGCGCTCTTGCTTATCTCAGTTCTCAGTTCTGCAAATTCCGTGATAGGGATATCATTGGCTTTCACCACGATGTCGCCGGTTCTCAGGCCAGCTTTATACGCAGGGGTATCCTGTTCACCTACCTGTATGGTATTAGCGTAATGTGGGATCCCACTTATAAACACGAGAAAAAACATTACGATTATGGCAAAGATAAAATTTGCTACTGGGCCTCCGGCAGCTATCACGAGTCTCTGCCACGGTTTCTTTCTGTGTGCCGACATCCGCTCCATATCTGCTCCGGTGTATCCAACTGGAATGGCCGCCCTGACGCTCGTCGCATCAGCGTCGCCGAACATTTTGACGTATCCACCGAGTGGAATGAGAGCAATACGCCACTTTGTTCCCTTTCCATCAGTCCATGATGCCAACGACGGCCCAAATCCAAATGAGAAAACTTCGCAAAAAACCCCGTTCGCTCTGGCGATTACCAGATGTCCAAGTTCATGAACAACGACTACAACACCGATCAATACCACAAAAGGCAAGACGGATCCCAAAAACCCCACTAATTCTTTTCCATAAAACGCGGAACAGCCAGTAAGAGAAATATAGCATACACCTAAAAATTAACAAGTTTTTAATTGGCCAAAGTTTTATGGAGTTATTTATTTTTTCAGATTTGCCTCTCCACAACACATTTTCTCCATCCATCCTTTAACTCTCTTTTGCTATTCCTTATGCTACTATATAGGCATATATAGAAAAATGTAGGAGATGATAAGTATAATGATAGTAATGTATACATTAATAACATGTATAAGGTAGAATATTATTTTTATAGCTACTACCTTACTAATTCCATTATGATTTATCTAAACGGAATTATGTGATAGATGAGTTTTCATAATCGGTTCTAGTACGCTACCCAGCTTCGTGGCATGTTTCCAATATGCCAGTACATGCCCGCGTTACTGCAGAAACTGTTGCAGAGGAATACGACTTTTGACGATGAGGCGCTTGTTGTCGTCTCTTTCGACGGACATCGTGCCATGATGGAGCTTGATAACTGAGTTGGCCAAGGTTATGCCGAAGTCCATACGTAGGTCGGTGTCTGACCTATCTTCGTCGCTATTCCGCAAGATCTTTTGGAGATATTCTAAGTCCCCGTCTGATGGACTGATACCTGTGTTGCATAGCAGCAAATCAACTGTTCCAGGCTTAGACTTATCAAACTCTACAGCGAGGACGATCTCCCCGTCAGAGGGGGTCATCTTGATGAATCTCGAAACAAGTTGAGAGATGGCGCGTCTCATTGAATGCTCGTCAATAACCATCCTGAATTCCGCATCTGCGAACGTCGTCCCTAGCTCAATCCCGTAGGAACCCGCCTTAACTGAGAATTGATCTATTATCTTATTTATGAAATCCAGAAGCCTCACCTCAACGAACTTCAACTTTACCTGACCGGCTTCTATTTCAGCGGAGTATATGATTGCATCAACTGCATCTGCCAGCTCCTCGGCGGATTTCGAGATCTCATAACAATACTCCAACTGCTTCTTGTTGAGTACACCGAAATACTGGTTTTGTAATATCTCCATAAACCCAGAAATAGTGCTAAGCGGAGCCATGAGCCTATGTGAGATGTTGGCAATCACATTGCGCTTGAGCTTATCGATCGTCGAAAGCTGCTCTGTCTTCTCATCCAATAATTGCCTCAGATGTGCACACTCCGTTATATCGGTAAACTTGATCAGATTCAGACCCTCCGGCAACGGGATGTAGCTGTATCGCAACACCTTGCCAGAAGAGAGAGTGATCAAATCCGAGAAATTAGTTTTCTGTGCAGCGATGCTGATGAGTTTGGACAGCCACGATTTCGCGTCGGTTTGCTGTCCAAACATCCCAGAGACGGACTCAAAAAAATCGTTTATGTGTACTCCAGTAACTGCGCTCTTCTTCTCTCTTCCCCACATAGCATTGATCACGTTGTTTGCTATCTTGATCTTGTTGTCTATACCAAAGATCATGATTCCATCCATGAGATGGTCAAGAATCCCGATCTGTACAGACGCCATAGAGTTGAGCTCGCGCTCGAGGGCCACCTTGTCCGACACATCTTCGAACATGAATATGAGACCGCCACCCTGATTGGGCGAGATCGTGACGTTCATGGTCTTCCAGTTTTTCAGCGTCACAGATGCGTGATAAGGCTCAACAATCGTTGTAAATATGCTCGACACTGCGCTTTTATACTCGTCTACGTCTGTGACTGGGATGATGAGCCCATCATCAATAAAGCGATCCACAAGATCTGCGAACTTGCGCCGCCCATATAAATCTACGTCACTCATCGCAAACAGCTTGATAATCGCGGTATTTGCGAACACCAGCACGGCATTCTGATCGAATATCGCAATCGGAATTGAAATGTTATCAAGAGTTTCCTCTGTCTGATTCTTGTAGTTACTGTACTCTTTACGCAATTTCTCCTGATCGGTTATATCAAATGCCACACCTGAAAAGGATTCCCCGTCTGCGTATTGCTTTTCCAAGATCCTGAAGAGCCTCCTAGATCCATTGACAATGATATGCTCCTCAAAACTTTTATCGGCGCTTGATGAGTGCAAGCTTTGATTCAACTGCATAGAGCCCATCCCAGGGAACAGGGCCTGTGACCTGGCATTGTTCGATATGATGCTGTCCTGCGTAATATCCACAACATCTGCATATGCCCTGTTACAGTACGTTATTCTTAGGTTCTTGTCTCTTTGCCAGATACATACTGGCAGATCGTTCAGCAGCTTCTCTAGATCCAGATTCGGCCCATTGCCTCGTATCTTCGCAACAACTTCTGCCGTAAATACGTACGTCTGCCGACCCATATCGAGAATCAGCCTCAGAAAGAAATTTTCCCCGAGCAGATTCAGGGTCGATGAGTAACTGCACTTATCTGGTTCTTCACCAGACACCTTTTCAACAGCGATGTTCAAGAATGACCCGAAGAGCTTCTTCGTTAAAACAACGAACTCGTACGGATCTACGAAGTTGCTTCTAGCCGAGATCAGACACTTCAGTTTGTCAGATACAAAAACAAGGTCCCCCTGAGATTTCCAGGCGGCGTATGCAAGTGGTAACAACTGACTTGAACCAATCAGCAAATCACATGCTGTCTCAGAATCAACCTTCATCCAAAAAAGTGTTTGTTGATCAATTGCAGAGCAGTCTACATCATTCATATGCAAGCAGCTAGAAATTTCAGGATCTATATATGAAAAAAATGTAGGCACCAAGAATCTAAATGAATCCCAAAAGTCAACCGTATTTTAATCCATACGTGTAAGAGCTAAGAATGTGTGGAAAACCCTATAGGTTACCCACGACATTCTCAGCTACAACAGCCAACATCTATATATCAATATA
>JAIRMJ010000025.1 GCA_031258785.1 Holosporales bacterium
GGACAAATTTAAAAACCTGTAAGGAGCGCACAAACATCACGTATCCCTTGGTATTCCTGCGGTCTTTGAGTAGGTCATGAAATTAGCATGGAGCCATATTACACCTGCAAATCTGGCTGACCGAGATGCCAAAAAAAGGGAGACTTACTCCGTTTGAAAGCTGTGATACGATGGTTTTGGATATTTATGAGCACTTGTCGTTGATTTGACATTGCAGATGTATTGATGACATTGCAACTTTGCAGATACATTATTTATAAATTACGAAAACTTCTCGGCGGTTATGTGACAGTCTCTAGTGAACGTATCTCGGGTACCGAGATCACACTTTGAACAAAACTCTTGCGGCAAACACACGTTTCGAATGGTACGAGCGACAAGAGGCTTTACTGGGGATGATTATAAAGGTGGTGTATTGTGAGTGAATTAAGTGATAAATCGCTTGTTGAGCATTGAGCGAGCTTACAGTGCCAAACACAGCGTACCATAACAGCGCGCAGCAACATGTATCCATCGGGGCAGTGATATGTTTTTTGTGATATAATCGCGTACAGCGCTACTTTTTGAACAGGCCACATATGCCAAAGAACAAAGATATCTCTGATCCAAAACACCAGGCTGTGTTGTTTGAAAATCTCAAGATTCGCAGAACATGGCACGATGAGCAGTGGTACTACTCAGTTGTTGATGTAGTCGGCGTACTTACAGACAGCGAGTACCAGACAGCCAGAAAATACTGGAAAGTCTTGAAAGGCCGCTTGATAGATGAGGGATGTGAGCAACTGGTAACAATTTGTTACCAGTTGAAAATGGTAGCTGAAGACGGGAAACAAAGAGAGACAGATTGTGCAAACGCAAGGGGGTTGTTACGTATCGTACAGTCGATTCCAAGTAAGAAAGCTGAGCCGTTTAAGCAGTGGCTTGCAAAGGTTGGTCATGAGCGGTTGCAGGAAATGTCGGATCCAGCTCAGGCAGTTGATAGAGCCAGGGAATACTACTGGCAGAAGCACGGTCGTAGCGAGAAGTGGATCCAGCAACGTATGATGGGGCAGGAGACTCGCAATAAGCTTACTGATTACTGGCGAGAGCACGAGATCAGTGAAGGCGAGGAGTTTGCGATACTTACAAACATTATCCATCATGAATGGACTGGATTAACTGTTAAGGGGATAAGGATCTGAAGGGATTATCTGCTCAGAATTTAAGGGATCATATGAGTGAAGAGGAACTTATCTTTACCGCCATTGCCGAGCTTTCCACGGGAAAGATTGCAGAAACTGAAAATGCTACCGGCATGGCAGAGAACAAAATTTCTGCTAAGAAAGGTGGGCAGGTAGCTAAGAATGCTAGGATCGAGCTGGAAGAACAAACTGGCAAGACGGTTGTTTCTGACAAGAGTTTTCTTCCGAAGAAGGTCAGATAGTCCTGCAGGTTTAATTCCAAATTCGTACACACTGTGATAACTATTGCATGCGCACAATAAATCATATACGCTCGTCCGCAATTGTACATTACTTATCGTATGTAAAATTTGGAGGAAAAAATGAGATTGAGAATTTTAGAAAAAAGCGCACACTGCCTGTATTGTATGGCCACATTGCATTGTGTAAAAGGTATGGAGATGTTGTGTAATGATGAGCATAATTCGCCGGCCGCGTCGTCTAAATTAAATATTGACAAGAAAGAAGTATATGACTACAGCCCAATCACAATTCGGTTTCCATACACAATAGAGAAATGCAATGATTGGCGCGATGCATTTGAATGTATTGAAGACAACATGAATCGATTGCTGGATGGCCAGCATCAACATGAGATTAGTAATGCATATTTGGCAGTCTTGGATGTATGTATATGGTTTACAAAACTCGAAGAAAATTGCACTCGCTATCGTGAAAACCAAGATTTTATGAGACGTGTGCTATCATTTTTTCAATTAGTAAAGATAGTAGCGGAGATACCTGCTATAAAAACACTGGATCAACAACTTGCCACGGACATAGGAAACATTGCAAATAGAGCGACAGGCTCGCCTACCTCGTTAAATGTCAATATGGATGATAGACCGATATTTAAGAGAGTTGAGAGAGCGCTGCGCAAAACTGAACATTTCGATAGTTATTAAGTTCGCTGGCTGTCCTGATGAATTGTCAGTAAGCATTAATTCATGGCGCTATTTCTTCATTGTGAGGTTAGTTAGCATGGGGTTGTGGCTAACAAACTCGTGGTTTTTCGCGGAACCTGAGGCTGGCTTGCCGTCGGTTTCGGATAAACCGGAGGACGCGCTATTTGATGATGATGGTAGAGAGCTGTTGTGGTTTGACGAGGTTATAGGAACATATGTAGGAGATGGCTTATATGAACTGAAGCTGCTTGCGGAACGAGAACTCGATGGAGTATATGTTTTAGTAAGCGCACCCAATGGTGTGCTGGCTGGCGCAGATTTCATCATGGACTGACTAGCAGGCTCGGGGTTCGTAACTGGTACTACTGAAGTCGAGCTGGTCTGGGAATTACTGTGTGATCGAGAACTTGCTGGGACGTAGCTGCTTATAAGCGTGGATACGGACTTCTGTCCGGAGTTCGAAGTAGGTGGTGTCGCGTCGGAAGGAATTGCCATGGAGAGAGAACTGCTGGATGATGTAGGCTTTTGGGAGGAGTAACTTGTACAAAATGGCGCCTTTGAACTTGAGGCCGATGTAGTCGAGATGATTTGAGAACTACTGAGCGAAGGGGAGCTGCTTGAATTGCTACTGCTCGAAGGACTGGAACTACTTGGTAATGAATTGGAGCTGTTGTGGTTTGATGTGGTTGGAATATATGAAACATCGACTCCATAGATTAACTTTCTGAGATCTTGAGACCATTTATAAAGATTTGGGCACTTTCGATGATAAACGAGGGACCCGCGTTGCCATGACTGCAAGTCATTATATGTTGAACTATCTATTCTGTGAAAATAAAAATGCGTGTTTAAATCAGATGTCAAGTATAACATTGCGCAACTACGACACGGCTGATAAAGCGATACAAACATTGTAAATCTATTGGTATGACAAAATTTCTGCAATATAACAGGATTTTGTAATAATACAGCAGCCTGTACCTCTGTGTGCAGCGCGTATCGAATCCACGGTAATGCCTTATCGAAGTTGTCTTTGGTAATTGCATTCGTGATGTCCAGCTTTTGAAGCTGTCCCAATAGCGCATCGTACGTTGTGGCGTACGTAGTATTCAGATCCAAAGCCATAATCATATTAGTTACAAAACACAGAAGTTCACCATTTGCATTTTTTTGTGCAATATCTACGAGCTGTGTTAGCAATGTAATTGCAGAATTAGCATGTCCCACGTTGCCAATATCATTTCCTTTTGTGACAGTATGGCATAATTTTGTATCTTTAACTGCTGTACAATAATTGAGCAGGCCTTGCAAGAATGATAGAACCAGATTCTGATCGACAACGTGATTAGTAGGAAACAAGTCATCTGCGCTACCATAACTCCATGAGAACGTACTTATTGGTGTTTGTGCAGCAAAAGCCAAAATCAGATCAAAGCCTGATATAACCGTACATTGTTGATTATATCCGGTGCACGATACTTTTTTTGCAACAGTGAGAGCTACGTTTTTTCTAAATCCTGATTGTAAAATCAGCACATCTGGACCGTTAGTCGTCATGACAAGAACATTGCCAATGCCTTTATTCTCACCGTCCTGGTGTAATTTTTCAAAAATTGTACCACAAGTATCAAGTGGCAATATTCCGATATTTGTAGGCCCAGACGACTTGCTACTTGCCATGCACACATCACAATGCAAGCACGTGATAACAGCGCTAATCATAATACAAATTGCCCAGTGTGCAATTCTGTAATCCCCACCAAGTCTTCTTTTCAGTTTCAATGCTATTTGTAATTTATTCATATAATCCTAATCTACAAAACAGATATCTATATAAATTATAGTTAAAAAAGATTGCGCAAAAGTTAATATGGGCTGAATTAGATCACGAAAAGTGTCCATTGCACGAGCGATTTTCGATTTAAGCAGGGATACGCTGAACAACAATGGATTTGCCAGACGGCACTGGTAGCAAGCGACTCAATCGCCCAGATGGCCGTCCTTGCAAATCTCTCTGCCTCTGCTCGGGTGTGGCCCTGTACTCAAACTAGTGCTTCAGTACCATGTTCTATAGCCGCGGCCATTGCCTCGCCGCTGGCCTACATTATACCGCCTATAGCGGCTAGTGCTGGCAACCCGGCGCTCGCAGCTGTTACCATCGCACCGGCCATTGCAGCATTTCCGACACCTTGTAGAACGGCTCCGGCGTACTTTGCAAACTGCGGGTGATTCGTTGCAAACCTTTCCGCCTTTTCACGTAGCGAGCTTGCATATTCGAAGCTTGCTCTGGCGGCTGAACTCTGCTCACTCTTCGCAGACTGAAAGATCTGCTGGCTTGTTCTTTAACGAAGCTTGCAGTGTAGCAATCTTCGTTGGATTTGCAACTAGCTCAGGATGCTCCTCCTCCAGCTCTGCCATCTTCTGAGTCGCTTGCTGTACTTTTTTCTGTGCGGCTTTGAGCTTTTTATAGTCCTCCTTAACATCAGGCTTATCGAGGAATTCCTTCACCTCTTTGTCTGTCTGTTGCCTCACTGCTTGGCTCGCATTTTTGTTAGCCTGGATTGTAGCGATCTCAGCCCGTACCTCCTTAAACTCATCTATCTGGGCAACGCATGCAAATACCTCAGCAGCTGGGATTGTGTTTACTTCCCTTGTGTGTTCGTCTGTTTCTTTAACTACCTCACTGATATATTTCTTGGCCTTTATCTCGACGTTCTCGCCCTTATCAATGACAACGCCATCTGGCTGCAATCTACCAATCTGTGCACCAGCGCTAAAGAGAGTACCTCCAACATTGAGGTAGAATTTCTCTGTTCCAACTACCTGAGCTACCCGGTTGATCTTAGCCTGAATGACGTTCTCGATCACGATGCCGAACGACTGAATTGCTCTGAGTTTTGGATCCATAAATGCGCGGTTTGAGACGTTACAAATCATTCATCCTCTGGTTCATGCAGCATGTTTATAAATTCCTCGAAGTTGTTGGCAATGAAGGATATACGTTTCGAATTGTTGGCAACATCGTGAGACCATATTACAATCGGAGGATTATCCCCATTATGATTCCTATAATCAAAGCAAATAAAATCTCCCCCACCATTTTCTCCAAAAGGTATCAGGCGACTATCAAAATATCTATAAAATTTCCACACATCAGGATCATTTGGATTATCTGTTGATTGGCTTAATAGAATTTCAATAAACTCAGAAATTTTTTGTCCCGCTATAAAAGTAATACCGTTACTGTTTTCTTTTTCTCTCTCTTGGTCAAAGTAGTCGAAAACATCAGCTTTTAAATATGCCGCATTATGCTTCGTAATAAAATCTATATAATCCTTGGGAAATTTAGTAAAGTATGTCGATTCTATATCTTTTATAATGTACTTTGGGATGGTGCCACTGTCGCTTGATATATTGCTAGCTTCTAAGTTTTTCATTTGCTATTCTTTAATAAACCAAAATTTCATGCCCCCGTCGTGGCCTGTTTTTGCATGAACAATTTCATCAACAAGTTGCATTCTACCGGTATGTTGATGGTGATGCCATGTATAGCCAGGAATTTTTCGTACACCTTCTTCAATTTTAGCTAATTGAGTTCTGTTAAATAGCTTTTTATCAACTTTCCCAGCAGCGATATCAGCTTTTAGCTGCCTTGTCGCGGCTTCCATGTGTTGCTCGCTAGTCATTTTTCCCAAATCTCCAGTAATTTTGACATCGTGTTTTGCTATTTTATCAAATACAGGGAATCCATTTTTATCAAATGGTATTCCAGTGATTGGATGTGGTTTGCCAGCCAAATAAGAGTTCCTCGTCGCGTTAGGAATTTGTCTCTCCACAACTTGTGCTTTCCCGAGTACACCTAGCTCTCTCCCAAGCGACTTGGCCCCCTGGTACAGTGCCTTCGTACCTGTCCAGGCCATCTTGATTACCTTGCCACCGACTAGTGTGATGACTATGTCACTGGCGGCTGAGTTGACAACCTCTGTCGTAGT
>JAIRMJ010000028.1 GCA_031258785.1 Holosporales bacterium
ATCAGTCAGTATCTTCTCAATCTTATATGGTACAAACTTCGTGAGATTCTTTAAGAACTGTGCTGCTTCCATCTTACCTGCCTTTTTTAAGAGATCTACGTAAGCTAGTTTAGATCTCCGTAATTATTAACGACACCTGGCAAGCGAATCCAGACGTCTGCAACGCAAAAATCGGTGTGGCATTAACCCAAAATTAAACTGTGTAAAATAGGATGTGAATATCTGGGTAACGTGTTTTGCGGACATTGGATGTTTGACGATGTAGTTTTAGACTGGTTTTGCCTTATAAGCTCGAATGGCATCGGGCCCAAGACGTTCTGGGCGTTGATGCGAAACTATAAGACAGCCAAGGAGTCACTGAAACATATATCTACCCCATTTCCGCGATCAGAGGCACAGAAAATTCTAAAATCCATGAACTGTGACATAATATTGGCAAATGAAAAGGCGTTCCCACAATCACTTAGGAGATCGTGCTTTTGCCCGCCCATGTTATTTTGTAGAGGAAACAAGTCCATCTTATCCAAGCGCAGGATAGCGATTATAGGAGCAAGGAATGCATCAATCAGCGGCAGATCGATAGCAAGAACCATGGCATCCAAGCTATCAAATGAGTTTGCAGTAATCTCCGGACTAGCTAAAGGAATCGACACCGCGACACATCTGGGGTCACTGGAGTGTCTGGAAAATAGATCTGCAATAGCGATCCTGCCATTCGGATTCGACAGTATATATCCTAAGGAAAACACAGCGCTATTCGAGAAATTAGCCACGAAAGCAGTTGTGTTGACAGAAGTTCCGAACGGGCGTCACAACGATCAAGGGATGTTTCATGCCAGGAATCGGATTATTGCACTCATGGCTGAGGCGATAATAGTGATAGAAGCAGCCGCCAAATCTGGTACCTTATCAACTGCTAAGTTGGCCTTGGATTTTGGATGCGAAGTGCTTGTGATTCCAGGATCGCCAGCAGATCCTAGGAACTTCGGTTCTAATATGCTGATAAAAAATGGCGCAACGCTGGTGCAGAATCACGCTGATGTGGTCGAGGCCATTGGAAATTGCAGCGTCCAAGCGACATGCAAAGAGCAGACGACGATACAGGTCGATATGCAGGAACAATTTTCAAGAGACCACAGCCAATGCCGCGATGGACCGGATAAAATCCTATCAATGCTGTCGGATATCCCGATATCCCTTGATGAAATAGCACTACATACCGACGTCTGTATGAGGGATCTGCTATGTATCGTGTCTGAGCTAGAGATCTCTGGCAAAATCGTTAAATATCCAACAAATGAAATAGCATTGGTGAGAACATAATCACATGCCTCTTACATGTAAAAAACCAGTAGCAAAACATGTTGATGGACACCGTAAACGAGCCTTTAATAAGCTACTCAAAATCGGACACGAGAACATGTGTGACTATGAAATGGCGGAGTTGATGCTATTTCTGCTGATAAAAAGGAAAGATGTTAAACCGCTTGCCAAGACATTGATAAACAAGTTCCACACAATTGATGGGGTGTTGAATGCCAGTCACGACGACCTGGTAAGCGTTAATGAAGTTGGAGAACACGTGTTTATGGGGATAAAAATCATAAGCGAGATCATTAAGGCTTCCTTGAAAAGCAAGCTGATCAAACGCGACTCGATAGAATGCTTTGATGACGTCGTTGCATATTGCAAGGCGAACATGAAACATCTCGTCTCAGAGGAACTAAGAATCCTTTTCTTGGATGGAATTAACAAAATAATTGCTGATGAAGCCATTGCAACAGGCGACATAGATTTCATCCAAATATCACAGAGAGATATCTTGAAAAAGTGTCTTGAAAACGGGGCAAAAGGCATGATACTGGTACATAACCACGCAAGTGGCGATCCCACTCCGTCAGCTCACGACATCAGTTCAACTAGGTTGCTAAAGAAAGCTGCTTTGGCAATTGGGATACAGATTGTCGATCATATCATCATAGGTGGAGATAGATATATCTCTTTCAAAGCGTTGAATATTTTATAGGACGTGCCGATATTCGCAGGAGGAATGAACAAATTTCTGTGGACGAAGTCCAACTTAATCGTCGGTTCTGATGGTTCCAGGGGCAAGCTTTCTTTTCTCTAAATACAGAGCAGCAAAGTCGACCGGTTCTAGCAGAAGCGGCTGGTATCCACCCGCTCTCGTCGTATCAGCTATGATTGACCTAGCAAATGGAAACAGCAGAAATGGGCAATGGACAAGTAAAATTGTCTCTCTGAGCTCTTCGCTAAGCTCCTGTTGCATTGACAGTAAGCCAGCGTATTTCAAATCCACGATGAAGACAGTCGTCTGATCAAAAGTAGACTTTATCGCAATATTCAGAACAACCTCATAATTCTCCTCACCGACACGCGCCACTGTCGTTTCAAGATTTACGGCCACAGTTGGCATTTTTTCTTTTTCGCTGTACTTCAAGAGGAAATTTGGATTTTCAAACGAGAGATCCTTTACATACTGATCATGTACATAAAACGGATACCGCATCTCGTTCTGCGCCTGGCTCTTTTGTCCCGTCACTGATTTTCTCCTATTTTCTTTTTAATTTCTTGTCCAAGATGGCCTTTTTAAACTGTAAGGCCCTCTTGCTCAATCTTGAGTCGTTACCGCTGCTCAATAAATAAGAATCAAGGCCCCCCTTAGCTTCGACGCACCGAATCCCGTACGGCGTCACACGAAACCTTATCACCATCGCGAGAGCCTCACTAGGGAATGATACATTTTGTAAATTTGGCAGGAAACGCCTCGAAGTCTTATTGTTAGCATGGCTGACATTACACCCGTACATCACGGTCTTGCCAGTCAGCTCGCACATTCTAGTCATAGGTTAAGTCCATTCACTGACACATGGTAGAGTCTACCATAAAGTAGTAGTAGCTGCAACAGGTATGCACAGCTCAATTACCTGGTATAAGCTTTTGAGCTTCTCTCGGCAAAACAGAGCACGATACACGCCCGCTTGTTCCTGTGCTCATACACTGCATCCAAGAAAATTAGCCGACATTTTATGACCCAATTCCCACAATATATAAAACGTACCCTATGATATTGTCGCCACCTTTCCTTTTGGAAAGAAAGTAGGCATAGTCTCTGCTTTCGTTATAATATATTGCGCGGACAACGCGAAAATATTTGGGGCTATTATCCAATTTGGTGTGTTTCTCCCATATGCGTGTCAACTTTTCCGTTCTTATTCGACGAGTTGCATTTGGATATAGGAATCCAAGATACTCATAAATGTCATCTTTCTCCTTGAATGTTACGCCATTCTTGCTGTGACTAAGCCCAATACAGACTCCGTCCCGAGAAAAAATTACTATTTGGTAACACCATGGATGCGCATTGCATAAGTTATCCAATATGTGAGAGAACTCCGTCTCAACAACACACGCCAGATATGTCTTTAACAAATATTTTTTAGGATCTTTCTGTATTAAAAGATAATTCTCCATTTCTGATTGGACTAGCTCGCGGGTATCGCGCTCTTTCCGCTCCTTCTGGCTCTCCAAGAGGTAGTCTTTGATAAACGAATAGACATCGCAGTGAATGTCGTCACCGATCGGTGATCGTGCGAGATCTTCACTAGCTCTCCGATGTTTTGTGCTCTCGGCTAAAAAGTCTCTTGATGGTCCTGTCCTGCTGCACCCCACCAATAAAGAAACTAATGATAATACCTGGAGAAAATACACGATCTACGAACCATGCCCATAATAAATTGGCAGCTATTATACAAGGTTACAACAATCAGGTTCAGTAAACAATCAAACCCAGAGTTGTCTCAAAGTACGTGAACTTATACAAAGTTACCATAGGACTTTTCAAAGTCAGGTGAGAGCACTATAATTGCCTAGGTAGGCCGGTTGCGACAGAGAAAATAGGAGCATCAGGATGGACGCTTTAGTACGTGGATGGGAGGTCGTTATAGGGCTTGAGGTACACGCTCAGGTAGCGACTCTTACGAAGTTGTTTAGCAGCAGTCCAACTGCATTTGGGGCCGAGCCGAACACACAGGTGAGTTTTTATGATGCAGCTATGCCGGGTATGCTTCCTGTACTAAACGGATGTGCCGTAGACCAAGCAATTCGCACTGGTATCGGCATAAATGGACAGATCAACAGGATATCGAGGTTCGATAGAAAAAACTATTTTTATCCGGATTTGCCAGCTGGATATCAGATATCCCAGCTCTACAACCCGATCGTAACAGGCGGATATGTAGAGATTCAGCTGCAAGATGGCGCCATGCGAACAATCAATATTGAGAGGATACATATAGAACAGGATGCCGGTAAAAGCGTGCACGATCTATCGCCGGATAACTCTTACGTTGACCTGAACCGTGCTGGTATCCCACTCATGGAGATAGTCTCGAAACCCGATATGAGATCATCATACGAAGCGATGCACTATGTCAAGAAGCTGCGGACTATTCTACGGTATATTGGAACGTGTGATGGAAACATGGAGCAGGGGAACCTCCGCGCTGATGCCAACATCTCAATAAGGAGGCCCGGGGCTGCACTTGGGAATAGGGTTGAGATAAAGAACCTGAACTCCATAAAGTTTATAGGGCAAGCCCTTGATTATGAGATTGAAAGGCAGATAGAGGTGACTGAAAACGGAGAGCGCGTATCTCAAGAAACAAGACTATTTGATTCAAACATTGGAGAGACGAGGCTGATGCGTTCGAAGGAGGATGCGGAGGATTACAGGTATTTCCCAGAACCAGATTTGAAACCTGTATTTCTCAGCAATGACAGAATAGCAAGGATAATGGATGACATGCCAGAGCTGCCGGATGCTAGGCGTTTGCGATTCATGAACGAATACAAACTATCGTTATCTGATACAAACGTATTAGTTGAGGACAGGATGGTGGCAGACCGTTTCGAAATGGCTGTGCGCGCCTCTAAACATGGGGCAGAGAAGTCGGCAAAATACATTGCCAATTGGATTATCGGAGATTTGTTTGCGTATCTTAACAGGGAGGGCAGATCGATTGATGAGACTGGATTCCCAATCGAGTATATAGCTGAGCTTGTCGATCTCATTCTGGATTCCACAATATCCGGGAAGATCGCGAAGACCGTCTTTGCAGAGATGACAGAGAATGGCGCAGCTCCCCGAGATGTAGTCAAGAAGCTCGGACTAACACAGATCTCAGATGAAGGCCCAATCATAACGGCTATCGAGACAGTCTTAGCCACCAATACTGAACAGCTTGAGAAGTATAGAGCCGGCCGCACTCAGCTGTTTGGGTTCTTCGTCGGAATGGTAATGAAGGAACTCCAAGGCAAAGGCAAACCAGAACTTGTTAACAAGCTGTTAAGGGAAAAACTCGGATATTAGTAATTTGCAGCCGCCGTACCAGCGAAATATTCTCGTGAAGAAAAGGCTTTGCTATGCTAGTATGCATGTACGTAAGCTAGGAAGTCTACTACATAAAGGAAATGAAGATAAACAAATATGGTATCGCAGTGTTTGTAACTGTTGTATGTGCGTGTGTTTCCACTTCTTATGGGAACAGGAAAAAAACAGATGTGAAGACGGTTGGCACTGCTGTAAGTGAGGACTATCTCTATAGGCAAAGACCAAAACAAAGGGAATGTACTGACAAAGAGGATGCTCTCACATCTCTGAGAAATGTGAAGAAAAAAGCGTCTAAAGGAAGCAAAGGTGGATCAAAGTCAGACGTGGCAACTCAAGAATCTGCCTTCGTGGTGGCATGGGTGAACAACGATGTCATAACGAATAGAGATGTGGAATATGCCGCGAAGTTTGTTTTTCTCTCCGCTGGAAAGGAATTCGACAAACAGACCGCGCGTCTAATGGCGGTGGCTCTTGTAACTGCAATGATAGAAGAAAGACTGCTTATTCAATGCGCACAACGTGTCTCTTTGAACATTCCTGATGAGGAAGTGGAAGCTAGAATAGAGGAAATCAAGAAGATCCCACAGCCTGGTGGAGCCACTTTGGACGACATATTGCATGCCCATAAAATAAGCAAAGCAGCTTTTAGAGAATACATAAGGGACAGGATAACAATTCAAACAGTCACGCAATCGATCACTGGCGATATAAACGTGAGCAAGAATGAAATCGAGGAGAAAATGGCGCAGGAAAAGCGGGCGCTACAGGCAAGGAGACACATTATAACTGAGCTCTTATTTAACAGAGACAGATTAACTGACGATGAAACTGCCAAGAAGAATGCTGAGATTGCATTGAAGTTAGTGATGGGTGGGTTTTCGATAAAAGTCATAGCAGAAACCATTTCCCCAAAGATGCAGAGTGGTGGCTCGTCCGCCGAGAAACAAGTGCGGGAGGATGCACTGGGAAAGAATATCAGGATCGCCGTGAAGGGGATGACTCCAGGAGAATGTAGCGGTATCATAAAAACGAATGCGGGATACGCGATTGTGTTCGTACATGATAGCGCCGAGTCTGGGAAAGATTGGCTCCGACAGGGGCGGCACAAATTGTACTGCGCACGGTTAAGCAGCAAACAACCGCCGCTAGCAGGGCTGGATCAGGCGGCTGGAAACAAGCTTATCGGAGATCTCGTGGAGACTGACAGTGTTGCCGCATTTAAAACTAAGTGTGGACTGCATTTGATTCCGATAGAAGAACTAACAGCTACACCGGATGAACCTGAATTAGTGGAAATAGCAATGCGGTCTCGCTACTCCGGAAATCCTATCCCCGTCATGATGCAGGAAGATGGTGGGGAGATAGGTGTGTTTATGTATGAATCCTCGGTATGTGGCGCGGCGCAGCTGCCATCCAGAGAAGAGATAGTTGAACGAGTGATGAGGGACAAATACCAAAGAGAAGTCCGGAATACGTTTAGTAAAGTGGAATCTGTAGCTCGGATAAGCATAGACACTAATGTACTAAAGAAAGTCTTCGAATGAGGCTTGCTTTCTTCGGGGACGTTGTCGGTCGCAGCGGCAGAGTAGCCCTCGTCGACTTTCTGAGAAATAGTAGATCACAAAACAGTTACGATCTCGTGATCGTAAACGGTGAGAATGCTGCACATGGATTTGGAATCACTCAGAAAATTTGCGAACAACTGTTTGAGGCAGGGGTAAACGCGATAACAATGGGCAACCACACATTTGATCAAAAAACCGATCTACAGATATTTGATAGTGAAGAGCGCCTGGTGCGTCCACTGAACTATCCAGCCGGAACACCTGGTCATGGAAGCATTTGCCTCGATGTACCGTTTCTTGGAAAAAAGGTCTTGGTTATAAACCTAATTGGGCGTCTCTTTATGGAACTGAATGATGATCCCTTTGCTTCTATGAGTGAGGTAGTATCCAAATACAGACTTGGGTCGAACGTAGATGCGATATTTGTGGATTTTCACGGAGAAGCTACTGCAGAAAAGATCGCATTTGCCAGGTATTTTGATGGGAAAATATCTGCCATTGTCGGCACCCATACGCATGTCCCGACGGCTGACGCAAGAATCCTAAACGGAGGCACTGGATTTTTGACGGATTGCGGGATGTGTGGTGACTACGATTCCTGTATTGGAATGGAGGACGATGCTCCGATCAAACGCTTCATTTCAAAAGTAAATGCTTACGCACGCTTCTCCCCGGCTCAAAACGAAGCCACAGTATGTGGAGTCATAATAGATATTGGAGACGATGGCCTTTGTGTTAAGATCGAACAAGTCATAGGTGGCTGTGTATTCAAAAATAACCTAGATATGGCGGACTAAAAAAGGGCTATTTGCCCATGCAAAGGCAGTGATGTCTGTGGTATCATATGCTAGAGATGCGGATGTGGTGAAATGGTAGACACGCAAGATTTAGGTTCTTGTGACTAAGAGTCGTGGGGGTTCGAGTCCCTTCATCCGCACCATAATCATTGAAATTGCCGGGTGATCCGTGCTGCTATGTGGTCAGAGCCACATGAGTATTAAAAAGCGTATCTTTTGCCGAGATCATTTGTTATTCTGTGCTGATGCTGGATGATATTTAGATATTTTTGTGCTATCGAAGAAGCAGATTTGCTGGAAAACCTGGATAATTTGGGGAATTGCCAACATCTTTTACCTTTATGAGATAATTTTGCGTGTATCCCCCAGTGTTATGACTGAGGAGTTGATGTTGACGTTCAGTGCAACGTCGACAATGCTCGGGGTGCTTGTTTCCTTCTATTACTATTCCTACACAGTTCTACAGTTACCGTGCGGAATTGTAGTGGACAAAATAGGCCCCAGGAATCTGCTTGGTGGCTCAACGCTTCTGTGTGTCCTGGGGGCGCTGATGTTTGCGATGGCTGAAACGACTGATGTAGCAAGGCTAGGTAGATTCCTAATTGGTGCAGGCTCTGCATGTGCCTTTATCAGCTGCTTGCAGATAGCAGCGAGTCTGTTTTCTGAAAAATATTTTGCTATTTTGACCGGGATAACGAACATGATGGGGACTTTTGGGGGGCTACTGGGAGGCTACCCAGTAGCGAAATTTGTGAATGCGATTGGATGGCAAGATACAACAAAGGTACTTGCAGCAGTAGGAGCTGTCATAGCAACAGTCATTTTCATAGTTATCCCCAAAAAACTAAAAAAGAGACAGCAGACAGAGCTAACTGGCCACACCTCAATTGTAACAACCCTGGGGAAGCTCCTCAGCAACAGACAAATTATCATCCCGAGTATAGTATCTGGCCTTATGTATCTGACGATCTCGGTGTTTGCGGAACTATGGATAGTGCCATTTTTCATGGTAAAATATGGGATAACGAACGAAACAGCCTCGATTGTGGCAGCTGTGGACTTTGTAGGAGTTGCGATAGGCAGTATCTTGATGGCGGCGTTTGCGAGAAAGCTAAAGAGTTATGTTAAAACAATCCGACTTTCTGCTGGCGCTTTGGCGGGGCTTTTTGTGATACTGATATATGTCCCAGCTCCGTTTCCTGCGGCGGCTGCGCTAGTGTTTGCGATTGGCTGTCTGACAGGAGCACAAGCAATCAACTTTACATGCGTAAAGAACAACGCTTCATTCGAGGTATCTGGGACTGCACTTGCTGTTTCGAATTGTATCGTCATGCTTTTGGGCTCAATATTTCAACCGATCTTTGGGGCGCTGTTGGACAAGTTCTGGGATGGAGGAATCGGAACACATGGTGTACGTATCTACAGCGAAGCATGTTACAATAAGGCGATGATGTTGCTGCCTATTGGCCTCGCGATAGCCTGTGTGCTATCTTCATATATTCATGAGACAATCCATAAAGAAAAGCAGTAACTGGATTTTGCCAGTGCTCCCGCTTTTGCTCGTATTCTTAAACGAAGCACTACCAAGGAAATTAGAGACAAAGCAACTGCCGATCGGGAACAAATTGGCTGCAACATTTCCGAATGTGAAAGCTTCATGCTTTGCCATTGCCAGCAGAGAGGCTGGAATTATCCTGCACGAAAAGGACTCGTGGCGTAGGATCAACAGCGGAACATTCAGCGAACTTATCTTTGTTGCTGCGCTTTTTACCATAAAGAAGGCGGTTCCATACACGGACACAAAGAAGAGATTGCACAGCTTCGTGGAAGATCAAAAGGTAGACGCCACGTGGCTCATGAATGAGTACGCACGTAATTGTGGCGCAGAAATGTCGATCTTCTCGCTCGCTTCTGTCTCTTTTGGCTCTAACATGACGACTCCATATGACATGTGTTGCATATTCGATTCCTCATTAGGAGCAATCAATGGGACTTGTCTGGCTCAGCAGGCAATACCTGGAGGCTTGGTATATTTTTTCAAATCTGTGGCATCTGGTGTTGGATGTGCATTTACGTACACCAATAAAAGCTCATGTAAATTTTTAGGCATTCTGGCCGGACTATCTTCGGAACGTGATGCACTGCACGATGTTGGCGTGATCTCAAAATGGCTTGACCAGTTCTTCATATTTTGCGCATCAAGGGCTGGAGATCGTGTGGCAGACATCCCTGTGCTATATGGCAAGCGGCCGCAGGTAGAAGTTGTAATTCCGCAAGATAGCCAGATTCTGATGGCACATGGATGTTCCAGGCATCTCCTCAAGATATATAGGTATAGGACTATCTTGCCAGCGCCAGTGTCTACAAACGATGAGATTGGAATTGTTATCTATGTCACGGAGATTTTTCGGAATCCACTGTCGAAGCCAATAAAGCCCGGAGCCAACGTTGCTAGGAGTGACACGTTTCATACATTGCTAGATTCCTTTACGTACGTAATCTACGGAACCCCATATGCAAAGAAATTTACAAAGAAATGGTCTAGATAAACCAGCACGCTCGTAATACAACAAATGGCTGACCAAGATGCCAAAAAAAGGGAGACTTACTACGTTTGAAAGCTGTGATACGATGGTTTTGGATATTTATGAGCACTTGTTGTTAACTTGGCATGGCAAGCGTATTGATGACATTACAATTTTACGGATACATTATTTATAACTTATGAAAACTTTCTTACTGTTATTGTGGTAGCCCCTAGCTAACGCATCTCGGGTACCGAGATTTCATTTTGAACAAAACTCTTGCAGCGAACACACAGTTCGAATGGTACGAGCGACAAGAAGCTTTACTGTTGTTGATTATTAAAGGTGATGTATTGTGTACGAATTGTGTGACAAAATGCTGATTGTGTACTGAGAGAGTTCTCAAATAGCCCCCGTCTGCTTGTCACTCATTTCCTAACAGTAAGCACGTTTTAGTGATATAATCGCGTACAGCGCTACTTTTTAAACAGGCCACATATGCCAAAGAACAAAGATATCACCAACCCAAAGCCCCAGGCCGTGTTATTTGAAAATCTCAAGATTCGCAGGATATGGCACGACGAGCAATGGTACTACTCGGTCGTTGATGTAGTTAGCGTACTTACAGATAGCGAGTATCAGACAGCCAGAAAATACTGGAACAAGTTAGCAGAGCGCTTAAAGAATGAAGGGTTTGACCAACTGGTGACAATTTGTCACCGGTTAAAAATGATAGCTGAGGACGGAAAACAAAGAGAGACAGATTGTGCAAACGCAAGGGGATTGCTGCGTATCATACAGTCGATTCCGAGTAAGAAAGCCGAGCCGTTTAAGCAGTGGCTTGCAAAGGTTGGGCATGAGCGGTTGCAGGAAATGTCGGATCCAGCTCAGGCGGTTGATAGGGCTCGTGAGTACTGGCAGAAGCATGGACGCAGCGAGAAGTGGATTCAGCAACGCATGATGGGGCAGGAGACTCGCAATAAGCTTACTGATTACTGGCGAGAGCATGAGATCAGTGAAGGTGAGGAGTTTGCCATACTGACAAATATTATTCATCATGAATGGACTGGGTTATCTGTTAAGGAGCATAAGGATCTGAAGGGATTATCTACCCAGAATCTGAGGGATCATATGAGTGAAGAGGAACTTATCTTCACGGCTCTTGCCGAGCTTTCTACGAGAAAGATTGCAGAAACTGAAAATGCTACCGGCATGGTAGAGAACAAAGTTTCAGCTAAAAAAGGTGGGCAGGTGGCTAAGAATGCCAGGCTAGAGTTGGAAGAACAAACTGGCCATAAGGTTGTTTCTGACAAGAGCTTCCTTCAGAAAACGATACAGTAATTTTGTAACATTGACAATTTATACCGCCTCAAAGCTGGACGTGAGCTTTTATGGCGATGCCTTTTCCTTGGCTAGTGGAGGACCAGCTATATATTTCTTTGGTGAACTTGTTTCCAACACGTAGTGCGACCTGTCTGCGTGGCCAAAGACCTTTCTGCGATTAACGTCTTAAGTGAGGTATTGCTTACACTACGGCGCCGTTCCTCATTTTGTTTTCAACTTTGCGGTGGCAACAGTGCCAAGCTGTTGGTCCACTCACGCAATAGTAAATGTTATTGTTCATGAGCTACATCCAAATAAAAGGATGCTACATACGGTACGGCGGTGATTTTACGATTCGCAATGGTGTATTCATTCTCATTTTGTGGTACAAGAGGTGCCAAATCTTGCTTTGCCGCTTTAATGACGGTACGTAAGGACACTTCTCCTAAATCCGGTGTATCCAGTATCTCAGCATTCACTGCGGGGTCTCTGATAACTCCATTAGCCAAATTTTGAAAAGCGGCCCGCCCTCCTTCGTTTGTCACAAGGATAAGAGACCTTATAAATTGAGTGAACTCAGCACCAGTAGCGAATGTTCGGTTTAAAACGGTTGCTGCTTGCGATGGACTTGCTGGGATCTCCTCCAAAGGTTCCGCATCAGCCGGATTCCCGCCGATCCCAGCTAAAACTACCTGTTGGACTACCGGCGTTGCTTCTTGCTCAGAATAATCATTAACAGACATATGATCGACCAATCCTCCTCCGGCTACATCAGCGCCAATGTTCTGAACTCCTTGCGCTGTACCTGGCAGATGGAAGGCATTCTTCATTGCAGCTCTGATACATGTCTCAAAGCACTCGCTTAACACCCTCTTTGTCATTAAATCTAGCCGTCTTTTTAGTTGTTGATATAAGTATAATAAACGAGTTATTTTGTATTGTGGATTTCCTCCTTGTTCTAAAAAATTATCAATGGTTGCGTTGTTTTGTAGGTTATTTCCAATCCCTTGAAAAAACGCGATAAATTGGTCTATTGCTTCCATATCAGCTGCAGTGTGGTCCTCTTCTTGCTGCTCTCCTGCTTCCATATAGGTGTGTAAGATCTCTCCTCCGTCGTTTACTTCTTGTCTGCTGTTATTCAGCACATTCTTGCTAAACCTTGCGACCTTTCTTACTGAGGTTCGAATTAGCTGTACTGCGCCATTTCCGGCAGCAAGCCACCTCCTTAACTTCATTATTTCGTATCCAACTGTTCGCATATCAGCAAGCACATTTCTAATTTTTGCCATTCTAGCACCCCATCCATTACCGTTATAGTTTAACCAACAGAGCAGACTCCTGGTTAATCTTCTATGATTTTGCTGATCGATCTCTGGTAGCTCAGATGGTACCACAGTATGCTTTATCGCATGTTTCGTCACATTCCGGACAACTTCATCCGAATCAGCAAGAGCGGCGAAACAGGTTTCTGCTGCCACCTGCCTTGCATTTTCTACAGCTCTCCAAATTGCTGCATAACCATTTGCCGTTGCCGCTGCTGCTGTGCCTAAATCCACGCCAGCTATGACGCAGCCACATATCGCTATCACAGCTAGTTTCGGCTTGGATCTACGCCTTCCGGATATCATAAATTCTCTCCACATTATTCCAAATTCCTTTCTACTTGATTAATGATTCCAACCGCTTCGCCAATTCTAATAACCCTGCAGAGTGCCCATCATACCCGGAATAGTCGACCACTTTTTGGATCAATATCTGCAAATCCTCCATTGCTATCGGAGGATCCAATTTTTGGATTTGATAACCCTTAGAAACGACGTAACAGTGCATTAAATGAGCAAGTTTTGTCTGTTGGCCAGGGGTTGTATACTGTCTATAATTTTGACCGGTTTGAAAACCGCTGTTTATTGTTTCGTCTGCCACAGCAAAAGTCAAGACATTTTCCCCAGTAATCTCCGCTGCCAGAGTATCTCTAAGAGTGATAAGTTCAGCTCTTCCCTCTTCGGTAAGCATGTTAGCTATATCCAGCAACATCATCTTACTTAGCTTAGGCAATGTGGTCAATCCAGAAAGCTGTAGAGGATTTGCGATGATCTCTATTATTTCATCCAGTGCTTCTGCAGATTCTTGTAACTCTTCCAGCGAAATCATCCCCACTTCCGTACTGACAATTCCGTTTTGTTGTCCACTTTCTTGCCCAGAAGAAAAGGATTGTAAAAACTCGTCCACTGCTGATGGATGCATAATGTAGAATTCCACGAATGTCTGAAGTTTTTGCGGGACAACTTTTCCCCTTGGCACCTCCAGAGTATATCTTTCTTTTGTGCCTGGACTAGCAAAATCCGTGTTCACAACGGGAGTCAGCTTCACTGATGACGATTCATCAGAGGCATACGATAGCGTACTCCAAAAGGCGATAATACAGCCATACACAACAAAAAATCTTCTAATAATCATAACACACCTCAACAAACACCAACCAAACCGGCTGACATTCTACCACATTAATTGCAGATGCAACACATACTTTCACTCTACATGTAAATAGTTAAAAAACCATGAATTTTTTAAGAAAGTTGTATTAAATTGACTGAATTTTGATTTTGTGAGCATTTTTCTAATTGGCAATTTTAGCGCAACTGTAAGTTTTACCCACTCTCATGTCTTTTCCTGTTCCACCAATCGATACGTTTTTTGATATCTTTTTCAGATCCTCTATCACTGGGTTTATAAAAATTTTGGCGTTCTAATTCATCTGGGAAATAATTTTGTCCTGAGAAGGCGTTGGGAGTATCATGATCATAGATGTAGCCACTACCAAACCCTTGTTCCATCATAAACTTTGTTGGAGCATTGATAATGTGTTTGGGAGGAGGAAATGAATCCGTTGCGGCAACATATCTCATTGCGTTGTTGAACGCAATGTAGGTGGAATTCGATTTCGGACATGTCGCTACGTACACCACTGCCTGAGCTATAGCTAATTCTCCTTCTGGAGAGCCAAGAAGATTGTAAGCATTTACAGCACTTATCGCGACCACAAGGGCGTTAGAATCAGCGGTACCTACATCTTCAGATGCGGCCCTAACCAATCTTCTCGCAATGTATAAAGGATCTTCTCCGCCGCTTAACATTCTGGCATACCAATAAAGAGCTGCATCAACATCAGACCCTCTTATTGATTTGTGGAATGCACTAATCAAGTTATAGTGCTCATCAGCATTTTTGTCATACGATTTCAATTTATTATGGATGAATGCGCCGAGATCTTTGGCTGATAGGTCATGCTCTGTATCAATCGCCGCTACCTCCTCGATCCTGTTGATGAGATACCGCGCATCTCCGTCAGATATTTGGCAAAGGCTTTTCTTGGCATCTTCAGTAATCTTCAGCCTTTTCCCGAGAAGTTGTTCAGCTTTGGCCACTATGGTCATTAGGTCCCCCACAGAAAGCCTCTTAAAAACAATGACCTTACAGCGAGACAAAAGAGCAGGCCTGAGTTCGAAAGACGGATTTTCAGTCGTTGTTCCGATCAGTATTATGTTCCCATTTTCGAGATGAGGCAGGAAAATATCTTGCTGCGATTTGTTAAGATGATGTATCTCATCTATCACAAGTATGGTTCTTATCCCAGATTCTGCCGCGCTGAATACATTTCTAAAATCGGACGTTCCGGATGATACAGCTGAAAGAGATATTCCTGATAATCTACTGTTCTCTGATACGATCCTAGCAAGCGTAGTTTTGCCAGAACCTGGTGGTCCCCATAATATCAGAGATTGCAGGTTTTCGATGTTTTTTTCAGAGAAATCAATATCTCCAATTATATCAGAAATCTTCTTTGGTCTCATAAGCTCTGCCAGTGGCTTTTTGCTGGAGAACAAGGATTTTTGGTTCATATAAATAACTCAACTGAGAAAAACAACGCAACCATCACCCGACAATCAGCCACTTCTTATAATCAGGATCCACAGATTCGAGGTACTCATCCAGAGAGTTAGGCACGCCGTGTGGAAAGAGGGCTTTTGTTACGATGTCCAACCCCTTACCACGACAGCGAGTGAAAGCATAACGAACTGTTGCTCCGAGTAGTTCTGGTATAACATCCGATTTCAGAGTTATGTCGTACTTTTCATCAAGACCATCCCAACCATTTCGAACGCGTTCCCAAGGCGAAATATCAATCCTTTCATTTTTTCGCACTAAGCTACAGTGCATTAAGTTTTTTCCGATAGATGATATTTTTTTAGAGCCATAAACTTTTTTAAGGTATTCTAATTGTGACTCACCATCTTCTTTACCTTCCAATTCGAGTTCTTTCATAATTTCTTGTGAATACGGTAAGTTGATGCTTTCATCAAGTGATTTGTTAATCGTAAACCCTAAAATTTTATTTGAGCTATCAATTTCAATATATTCATTCGTACCCTTTGTTGAATAATAACCTCCTAGTCCACACCACTTCTTACCAGCTACATGTAGAAAAATACCACTACAGTCAACAAATCCGCGTTTTTCACAATCCAAAAGTTTCATTCTTCAATCCTTAAAGTAAATTTAATGTCATTGCTCTTGGCCTGAACAGCACTTTTTTGTATTTCTAAGAATTGCTCTAAAGTTGTTTCCCTTTCTATTCCTATGTAAAGTTCGCGAGACTTAACCATCGTAGGTGTCACATCGAACGGTTTTACCTTGCTGGTTAAGCTTTGTCCACGTGTGATCCCCTTAAACTTCACAATATCATCAATGTATGAATCTATCACGTACCGCACCCTTCTTGGGTCTGCCAGATATCCAGGAGATGTTGTTTTGATGCTCTTGATACTAACGCCGTGTCCAGTACCAAAATTGAATGCATCGAATGTTTCTGCGTTTATCGGAGTTCTTGTTAACTCTGAAAATTCTGCTTTATAAACTTGATCCTCATATCCTAGACCACGTGGCTTAAATTCAGCATTCCAGTTGATTCTACCTTTACCGCCTCCAATCACATTCAAGCCCAGCTTCTTAATCTGTGCAGTCGGAATGCCTGTGCTTTTGAACCCTCTCGCGACCATCTTGACTCCGGCCCTCACAGCAGCTGTGCCACCTTTAATGAGACCAAATGTTGCTGCCATCATAGCTACATCGCCAGCTACATTTTTCAGCCCCTCAATTGCAGCCTGTTTACCGCTTATTGCGTCATTTTTGTATTTCGCGGCTGCATCCAAAATGCTGGCGAAGAACGGTATTGAGTTTTTGCCTACCTCTTTTTCGAATTCAAGTTCAGCGAGTTTAACCTCTGCGTAAGTTTCTAGAAACCTTGCAATCTTAGGGCTGTACGTTTTGTTCGCAGCAATCTTGGCCTTTTGCTCCGCGATAATCTTTCGCTCTTGAGCGTCAGCCTGCTTAATCGTATCGATGAATTCGATGAGCCTTTGCGGCTGAGTTTTTTCGTCATAGATCGCTGCGTACAAATTCTCCAAAGCGTCGTCAGTAACCTGCTTTGGCGGCACTATCCTATCGATCTTAGCCCGCACCTCCTTAAACTCATCGATCTGTCCGAGCATAGCGACTGCTTCTCCAAGGCATGGATTGATGGTGCTACGTTTGTGTTTGTGTGTTTCTTTGACTTCTTCGCGGACGTATTTCCCGGCCTTTATCTCGACGTTTTCGCCGCTATCGACAACTACTCCGTCTGGTTGCAACTTGCCAATCTGTGCGCCAGCACTGAAGAGAGTACCGCCAACATTGAGATAGAAATTTTCCACACCAACTGTACCTGCGACAGTATTTATTTTGTCATGGATTTCGTCTTCGTCGGCAAATCTCACTCCTGGGATTGCCCCCAACTTTGGATCCATAAATGCGCGGTTGGCGTCGCTGCCACGGACTGCTCCGAAGACAGCTGCGATGCTGCCGGACACCTGCGTGTTGGATGATTCCGATCTGAATGTGTTGAGCAAAGTTTCCACCGTCAATACGATTGGACAAATGATTTCGTCTCGTAACAATCAAAACAAACGAACACATAAATTAGACCACAATCAGCGAGATCATAGCCGTCCCCTATTGCGTCAAGTTGTGCGTAAAATGTCATCTTTTCTCTGCAGTATGGACATATCGGCCAATCGGCATCTTGTATAAAGCCCGGGGTTCCTCCCAGTCTGCTCCTTTTGCCTATATCTGGTGTGGACATAGGAAATCCCATAGCATTTTCTGCTTCTGCGCTCATTGGCAAAAGCTCCAATTTATATTCAGGCAAAATTTTACTTTCTATACTCATGCAAGATCTCCTTATTCAACTTGTATTCATCCATTAATTTCCCGGCAAATTGATACGCTTCCTTGGCTGTGGCTTTAGGATTCTGCAGAAAAAATGCTTTCCATTTATCATTCCATTTCCCAGCTAATTCAAAACTTCCTTTTCCGTGTATCCCACGCAGGTGAGTTCCTTGCCCCAGTGATACTGTATATTTATCGATATTTATACCTAGCTTTTCGAAGTTTGGTCTATACTTCTGAGGGAATATATGATGATCAGCAATTTTCGTCATCGGTAACAACATTGGCCTCTCGATCGCTACCACTTTCTTTGCAGCAAACACCTCCCTTCCCAGCGACTTGGCCCCCTGGTACAGTGCCTTCGTACCTGTCCAGGCCATCTTGATTACCTTGCCACCGACTAGTGTGATGACTATGTCACTGGCGGCTGAGTTGACAACCTCTGTCGTAGT